>MGDB01000052.1:2752-7717 GCA_001790645.1 Candidatus Schekmanbacteria bacterium GWA2_38_11 | reverse complement strand
GGTGTCCAACACCCAACCAAAGGCACAGGTTATGCCAAAACCCCAGGAAGGGCCTTCTCCTCTTTCAGGAAAAATAGCAGAAACTTTTAGCAGCGGCGGATACACTTATCTTTTGATAGAGAATAAAGGGGGGGAAACCTGGGCTGCAGTGCCTGAAATAAAAGCGAAAGCGGGTCAGCAGATAACCCTTCAGCCGGGAAATGAAATGACTAATTTCAAAAGTAAAACCCTTAACAGGACATTTGACAGAATCATCTTTTCCGCCGGTCCTGTTAACCAGCAGCCTACCGGCCAACAGAGTAAAACATCTGCCGAAACTCTAACGTCCCATTCATCAGCTAAAGGACCGGTACCAACAGTAACCGCTGAGAAGATAAAAGTTAGCAAGGCCTCCGGACCAAATGCCTACACTGTAGTTGATTTATTCGCTAAGAGAGCTACCCTTAACAACAAAAGCGTTGTAGTAAGGGGAAAAGTCGTAAAGGTCTCAGCAAATATTATGGGGAAAACCTGGATCCATCTGCAGGACGGAACCGGCAACTCCAAAGACGGCAGCAATGATCTTGTCGTAACATCGCAGGATCTTCCCGCATTGGGTGAAGTCGTAACAGCAAGCGGAACACTTTACAAGGACAAGGACTTTGGAGCAGGTTACAAGTATGCTGTCATAGTGGAAAACGCCAGCGTTAAAAAATAAAAAGATAGCTATTAAAAAATCCTTTATGAAAAAGATGTTGAAAGCTGCTAAGTTTCTCTTTTCTTATTAACTGCCAGTTGATAGAGTTCAAGATACCTTTTTGCAGAAGCACCCCATGAAAAGTCGGCCTTCATTCCCTTTTGAACTATTTTTTTCCACTCACGGCTGTTATAATATTTTAGTGCTGTCTTTATCCTTTGAAACATTGGTTTTGCGCAAGCCTCTGCAAACTTAAAACCGTTGCCCTTCTCGCTATCATCCTCATAATCAACAATAGTATCATCAAGCCCCCCTGTTGCTCTGACAATGGGCACAGTACCGTATTTCAGGCTATAGATCTGATTCAGCCCGCACGGTTCGTAGCGGGAAGGCATGAGGAACATATCTGAGCCTGCTTCAATTCTATGGGCGAGGGCATTATCAAATCCGATTTTAATGCCTGCTTTGCCGGGATATTTCTCTGAAGCATTTTTAAAAAATTTTTCTAAATCAGGCTCGCCTGTTCCAAGTAAAACAAACTGCATCTTCATCTGCATCAGGCTTTCAAAAACCTCTTTAACCAGATCAAGCCCCTTTTGCGCAACAATTCTTGTAATGAGTCCGATAACAGGGGCCTTATTGTCCGGGGTAAGGTCAAATTCTTTCTGCAGCTCCGTTTTGCATTTCTCCTTGCCCTTTAAATTATCTTTAGTAAAATTGTATTTAATAAACTTATCTTTTGCGGGACTCCATTCTTCATAATCTATCCCGTTGAGTATCCCATAAAGGTCTTTTGAGCGTTCTTTTAAGACACCCTCTAACCCACAACCGTATTCCTGTGTCTGAATCTCCTCGCTGTATTTCCTGCTCACCGTGTTAATTATCTCTGAAAAAATTAAACCTCCTTTTAAGAGATTCATATTGCCGTAAAATTCAAACCCCCTGTAGGTATAAAACTCCTCAGGGAATTGTATGAAGGATAATTTTTCAAAAGGGAAATTCCCCTGATAGCCTATGTTATGGACAGTAAAAATTGTTGCAGTATTTTTGAAAAACCCGTTTTCCCTGTAAAGGCTTTTTAAAAAGACAGGTATCAGGGCTGTCTGCCAGTCGTTACAGTGGATTATATCAGCTTTAAAACCCAGGATCTTACAAGCCTCAAGGGTCGCCGCTGAAAAAAAAGCAAACCTCTCTGCATTATCGGGATAATCCTGCCCGCTTATTTGGTAGAGCCCGTCTCTGTCAAAATATGCGGGATTATCGATAAAATACACAGGTATGTCGCCGTCTATTTTTGTTTGAAAAATTCTGGCCTCTGATTCTTTTGTGCCAAATTTAATCTTTATATTCTCTTTCACAAGTTCAAGGCCAAATTTCTTTGCATCGATCATTCTGTAGTTAGGCAGTATGACGGCAACTTTATTGCCTCCAAGCTTATAAATAGCCTTTGGAAGCGCTCCGGCGACATCCGCCAGGCCACCTGTCTTTGCAAAGGGAACAACCTCAGAAGAAGCAATCAGAATGTTCATTGAATTTTTCCTTACTCCTGGTTTTTAAATAATTTTTTTTCCTCGTCTGTGAGGCTAATTTTTTCAAAATTGTTTTCTTTCAAAAACTCGACCTTTCCCTCCTTAGCCAGCCAGCCAAGGCCTAGAAAAAGCATCTTGTCATTTAACCCTGAGGCTTTTTTAAGCTGGGTCTGGGTGAGCTTTTTCTCCCGCAGAGTGCTCCAGATCTTTCCTGCTACAATCCCTATTTCCTCTTTCATAATCTGTCCTCCTTTCAGATTTCAATTATGAAAAGTGGTTAAAAATTTCAAAATATTTTATGGAAAAATAATTGATATAAATTTAAAAGTCAAACAAATAAAAAGGGTTCAACCTTTTTATAAATCTTATTTTATATTAATTGACTCAAAATAAAATTTAGTATTTAATCATAAAAAAATTAGGCTACGGTCATCACGAGAACGTTTCTTGCTTGTTATTGCGAAGGGCTTCGTCGTGAGCTCAGCCGAACGGCTTTTGCCTGAAGCAATCTGGCCAAAAAGAGATTGCGGAGTAATGTCATTGCGAGCAAAGCGAAGCAATTCAGACGAGATTACCACGAGTCGATTAATCGGCTCTCGTAATGACCCTTCGGGTCAGATTGCTTCATCCGCTTTGCCTCATCGCAACGACAGGCGAAAGAACTTTTTTGTAATGGCATTTTTAAGATTTACAAAATGAATACAAAGAAAAAACTTGCAAGAGCAGCTGTTATCATAATGGCAGCAACAATTTTATCCCGGCTGGCAGGGTTTGCAAGAGAGATTATAATGGCAAACTACTTTGGGCTAAGCCCTGCACGAGGAGCCTTTACTGTTGCTTACAAAATCCCAAACCTCCTGCGGACACTTATTGCTGACACTGCAATAAGTGCTGCCTTTATTCCGGTTTTTACTGAGCTCATTACAAAGGAAAATAAAGAGGAGGCCTTCAAAATAGCTTCAATTATGATTGGCATAACCACAATAGTTCTTAGCGTCCTGACTGTCCTTTCAATGGTCTTTATGCCCTATATTATAATAATCTCTGCTCCGGGGTTTACATCTGACAAGGCGCTCTTTGACCTTACCGTCTCTCTCTCCCGCATCATTTTCCCGACTGTAATTTTTCTTGGAATAACAGGTGTGATAACCGGAATGCTCCATTCATTCCAGCATTTCACAATACCGGCACTGGCACCGGTACTGTGGAATATCGTTATAATTGCCGTCCTTGTTCTTTACCAGCAGAGGCTCGGAATATATTCAGCAGCGTGGGGAATTTTAATAGCTACAGTTGTTCAGCTTGCGATACAGTTTCTCCATCTGCGTGGAAGAGAGGGAAAGCTTTTTCTAAGCATAAGTTTTAGAAATCCTTACATAAAAGAAATGCTAAAATTAATCATTCCTGTCTCTTTGAGCCTTGGCATTATAAATTTTAATGTCTTTGTAGATACAATATTTGCTTCCTACTTAGGCCCTAACCGCCTGGCAGCAATAGACTCGGCTTTCAGGATTTTTCATCTTCCCATGGGTATCTTTGCTATTACTATAGGAACCGTACTCTTTCCCCTTTTTTCAACACTCATTGCAAAAAAAGATTTTGCAAATTTCAAGCCCACACTCATGAATGGAATCAGCCAGATATTCTTTATAACCGTGCCTGTGAGCGCAATGTTTATAGTTCTGTCACGGCAAATAGTTAAAATAATTTACCAGCGGGGTCAATTTGGTTCTGAGGATACCAGCCTGGTGGCATGGGCACTTGTTTTTTTCTCTTTCGGCATACCATTTGCAAGTGCAAACACTCTCGTGAACAGGGGCTTTTACAGTCTGAAAAAAAACTGGATCCCTCTTTATGTGGGAGGTATAAACCTGATATCAAATGCAGTGTTAGACTGGTTGCTGATGAAACCATTTAGTCATGGCGGAATATGCTTTTCAACATCCCTTGTATCTGCTTTTAATTTTATTGCACTCATCTATCTTATACAAAGGGAAGTGGGAAAAATAAATACTCAGCCCCTTATAAAGTCTTTTCTTAAGATCAGCTTCATATCAGCTATTATGGCAGCATGTTCTTATATTTTATTTAATTTTTTATACGCTCTAACGGGATTGACGGCGGCGTTATCTTTATCTCTGCTCTCAGGCGGCATAATTTATATTACTTTATCATGGCTCTTAAAATTAAAGGAATTTGAAATTGCTAAGGATGTTTTTCTTTATAAAAAGAAGGATGTTTTAATTGAAAAAAAGTTTTAATTATTTAATGGATATAATTAGTTAACCCCTTTTAGATTTCTCTTGAACTTAATTTGTTTTTATGTTAATTATTAATATTATATATTATTAAAAAAGCCTCGAATTCTTTGAAATTACTTTATTCACAGTTGTGGATAATATGTGAATACTAAAGGTCTTTTCCTGTTAATTTTTATAAATAAATTGTGTGTAAAAGTTAGGTTTTCTCATAATTTTAAAAAAACATAGAATATGTTGAAATTATATGTAAAAGAGTAAAAGGTTTTTAAACTTTATAACTCTTTGAAAAAGTTATATCTATAATAGAAACTAACAAAACAAACAAGGTATACTCTTATTATATATTATCTCTATATCCTTATTATGAAAGGAAAGATTAATGGAAATAAAAATTTCAAAAAATGAGTTATTAAAGGGTATTCAGAGAACCCAATCAATAACAACTAAGTCCACAACACTCCCAATTCTTACATATATTCTTCTAAGTGCAAATAAAGAG
>MGDB01000052.1:1951-2612 GCA_001790645.1 Candidatus Schekmanbacteria bacterium GWA2_38_11 | reverse complement strand
TATGAAACTTATGGAAAATTACTGGCTGAAGATTACTTGCGGGTCTATTAATTACCAGATTGCAGGCTTAAACCCTGATGAGTTCCCTAAATTTCCTGATGTTGAATCAAGCAATAAAGATAAGATAAAGTCCGGTATTCTGTTAAATATGTTAAAAAAGACATCCTATGCAATATGTGATGATGACAGCAGATATAATTTAACAGGATTGTTTTGGGAGTTTAAAGATAAATCAATGAAGATGGTTGCTACTGATGGCCACAGGCTGGCAAAAGCAGAGGATAATAGTTTAACAAAATCAGTAAATTTGAAAATAATAATTCCAAAAAAAGGTGTTTATGAACTGAGAAAGGTTTTGGAGGAAGGGGATGATGATATATCCTTCTGGATAAAGGAGAACCATGTAATTTTTAAGAAGGACAATCTTTATTTGGTTATAAGGCTGCTTCAGACGGACTTTCCTGAGTATGAGAAGGTTATACCCAAAAAGAGCAGTAAGTTTTTGACAGCTAACAGGAATGAATTAAAGGAAAGTTTAAAAAGGGTTAGCCTGATGAGCAGTGAAAAATCCAGGGCAATTAAAATGGTTATAAAAAAGAATGAAATAACACTAAATTCAAGTGACCCTGAGATAGGGCAGGCAAGTGATGTTATACAGGTT
>MGDB01000052.1:0-1892 GCA_001790645.1 Candidatus Schekmanbacteria bacterium GWA2_38_11 | reverse complement strand
AGATGCAATGGAGGATGAAGAATTGGTTTTAGAATTGAATGACCCATTAAGCCCTTGCGTAATAAGAGGGGTAAAGGACCAAAATTATATGTGCGTTTTAATGCCAATGAGGGTCTAAAGTTAGAAAGGGATAATATAATGACCAGAGGTAAACCCAGCTATTCTGCGAGTAATATAAAGATATTGGAAGGATTGGAGGCCGTACGTAAAAGGCCTGCAATGTATATTGGTAATACCAGTTCAGGAGGACTTCATCATTTAGTTTATGAAGCGGTTGACAACAGTATAGATGAGGCTTTAGCCGGGTACTGCAATAAAATCTCTGTGGCAATCCATATTGATAACAGTGTAACAATTAAGGATAATGGGCGCGGTATTCCGACTGACATCCATCCTGAAGCAAAAATCACAGCCACGGAAGTGGTAATGACTAAACTCCATGCCGGAGGAAAATTTGATAAAGATAGTTATAGGGTTTCAGGAGGCCTTCATGGAGTAGGGATCTCGGTTGTCAATGCGCTTTCAGAGTGGCTCGAGCTTGAAACAAAATATAATGGCTATGTTTATGAGCAGAGATATGAAAGAGGAGTCCCAAAGACTCCTTTAACTGAAATTGGAAGAGCAAAGGAAACAGGAACAACTGTAACATTTAAGCCTGATTCGTTGATCTTTGAGACCACCGAGTTTAGTTTTGACACTTTATCGCACCGTTTAAGGGAACTCTCATTTTTAAATAAGGGCGTAGAAATATCAATTGATGATGAGAGGAATGATAAAAAGCATAAATTCCATTATGAAGGAGGTATAGTATCCTTTGTCCAGGATTTAAATAAAAACAAAACCTCCATTCATCCTATAATTTATTTTGAAAAGAAGCTTGATTCATCAGAAATAGAGATAGCCCTTCAGTATAACGACGGGTATCAGGAGAACATCTATTCATACGTAAATAATATTAATACAATCGAGGGAGGAACACATCTGATAGGCTTCAGGTCTGCTCTCACTAAAACCATTAACAAATACGCTGCAGACAATAATCTTTTAAAAAATTTGAAGGAAAACTTAAGCGGTGAAGATGTTAGGGAAGGCCTTACAGCAGTTATCAGCATAAAAGTGAGTGAACCCCAGTTTGAAGGTCAAACAAAAGCAAAACTCGGGAATAGTGAAGTTAAAGGAATAGTTGAGTCGGCAGTCAGTGAAGCCCTTTGGACATATTTTGAGGAAAACCCTGGTGTTTCAAAAAAGGTAGTCCTAAAGTCTATAAATGCAGCTCAGGCCAGAGAAGCGGCACGCAGAGCACGGGATTTAACCAGAAGAAAAGGGGCACTCGATAGTGGATCACTTCCTGGAAAACTTGCTGATTGCTCCGAGAAAGACCCGGCCCTAAGTGAAATATTTATTGTTGAAGGAGACTCAGCAGGAGGTTCTGCAAAACAGGGAAGGGATAGGCGTTTTCAGGCGATATTGCCGTTAAAGGGTAAAATACTAAATGTGGAGAAAGCAAGGTTTGATAAGATGCTTACAAGTGAGGAGATTAAGACTCTTATCACGGCTCTTGGAACAGGAATTGGACCTGAGGATTTTGATGTGAATAAGGTGAGGTATCATAAGATAATAATCATGACTGATGCAGACGTAGATGGTTCGCATATAAGAACACTTCTACTAACATTCTTTTTCAGACAGATGGCTCCTCTGCTCGAGAAGGGATATATCTACATAGCCCAGCCGCCTCTTTTCAGTGTAAAAAAAGGGAATGAAAAGCTTAAGTACATAAAGGATGCAAAAGAGCTTGACTCTTTCCTGCTTCAGGTAGGGACTGAAAAGGTTTCAGTCAGTACCAATGGTTCTGCTCCCATAACGGGAAGCAGGCTTATTTCTATCTTAGG
>MGDB01000051.1:6465-7774 GCA_001790645.1 Candidatus Schekmanbacteria bacterium GWA2_38_11 | reverse complement strand
TCTTGTAGAGGCAAGAAGAATTCTTTTTAGAAGTTCAATGGGCTTTTGAGTCGGGTGTTTGCCAAATTTTTTTTCTTCTGAAAAAGGTGCTGATATTTCCCAGACGTTTCGCATTTGCTTCCCTCTATTCATTTTTTTCATCAACTGATAATCATAGTAATGTTTGCTTTTCTCATTTTTAGCTGCCCATAGAACTATTTCTGTTGAGTGCGTAAAATATCTGCATGAAAGGTTAGGCGGGGCATTGCGTTTATACCAGATAATATCGTTGAGAATTTTAAAACCAAGTTCCTGCATGGCAAAGCCAATCGAATAGATAATATGTGTTGTCCCGGAAACCCAGATAGTTCCATTAGGTTTTAAAACTCGTTGACAGGCTTTAAGCCATTCCAGTGTAAATTTATGATTTTCAATTACTCCCTTGGATTTATCCCACTTTCCTTTATTTACAGAAACCATCTTTCCGGCATGACAGGTAATGCCTCCATTGGAGAGAAAATAAGGAGGGTCAGCAAAGATCATGTCAACGCTGTTCTCTCTTGCCTGATTTAATATTTCAATGCAATCACCTTTAAGAAGTCTTACTGAATGTTCCGGATTATCATAATAAATTGAGAAGGGCTTTTTATCAGTATAAACTGCTGCTTCTTCAGAAGTAGAAAATTCAAAAGGGTTATCTGATAAGCTATAAAGTTTGTTAGTTTTTTGTTTAGAGGTGTCCTTAGAAATAGGTTTTTTATTAATTCTTTTTGACATAAATGTTAGATTTTCTTTTTTTAACTCTTAGTTAAATTTATTTTCCTAAAATAACTCTTTAATCCGTACGCCAAGAGCATTAGCTATTTTCTCGATATTTTTTAATGCAACATTTCTTTTACCTGACTCGATCTGCCCAATATATGTACGATGGAGATTCGCCAATTCAGCTAGTTTTTCTTGGGAAAGCTTTTTCTTTATACGACACCGTCGCACTTTCGCACCAAATTGTTCTAAAATTGATGCCATATAAACCCTCCTTCTATTTTTAGAAAATATATTATTGTGTTATATCTACGTCTACAGAATCGGAGTCACATCTAAATCTTGTCGATGGCATTTCGCACAGGTATGAAATATATTGATGCGATAATGGAAAAGAAAAAAACTCCTGAGATAAGTAAAAAGATGAGACATGACAGTGAGAAAAAAGCAAAATTCAGAAAGGAAAATGCAAGACTACTCAGGTTTGAGGAAAAGCTTTTGGGGTTAGAAAAGGGAAATAGAAGAAAGAATAAATATACAGAGTTCCCAATATAAAAAATTATAGTTC
>MGDB01000051.1:5001-6421 GCA_001790645.1 Candidatus Schekmanbacteria bacterium GWA2_38_11 | reverse complement strand
GAAGTGAACCCGGGCCGAGTTCACTATGTTGTGGTATAGATAATGTCCACTGATAGCCGGGTTTTGTTAGCATTACATGGGAACCTTTTTGACGAACAACAGACCACCCTGCTTTTTGAAACTTTCTGACTGCCTCAGCACCGGGTTAGAGTTTTAGAGTTTTACCCATTATATGGAAACTTCAATAACCTGGGAAGGGTCAAAAGGCTTCTTGGATTCCATTACTTCGAGCCAACCTTGGATTGCTTCTTTGATGTTAGCAATTGCCTCTTTGCGAGTCTTTCCCTGAGAAAGGCAACCGGGAAGTGCGGGAACTTCAGCTGCATAATATCCAGCTTCATCCTGTTCAATAATAACATGCAATTTCATATAATTTCCTTCTTTCCATTTTTGTTTTAATAATATTACAGGTGAGTAATACTGTCAACTTTTATAAGCCCTCACCTTTTTTAATCATTTATCACAAAGTCAAAAAAAATTGATTAATCTTTAAGAAGTTTTTCTATAACTTCTTTCAATAAACCAATTGCAATCTTAGCAGTATTTACTGAGCCAAAAGCTTCTTCTTTGGTTATTTCAGCAAAATCCTGATAATCTCCTTCATGCCTTAGATCCATGAGAGATTGAATCGCCTTAAAACTGATTTCTGGAACAATACCTGTTTTTATAAAATGCTGGTTAAAAAGGGATATAACTCCGGAATGTTTTGATGAGTCTTTATTTACTGTTGCAAGGAATGCTCTCATTGCATAGAAAACAGAATAATAAGCCCTGTTTACTGTTAGCCTGAAATTATTGCGGGATAATTCATCTATTGCTTCATTTAGTGATGTCTCTGCTCTTTCAAATCTATGTCTTGCAAGTGCTTTTTGTTCAGGGGTTATAGCCATATTCCTTCATTTCTGACGGTTGTTGCGAATGGAGAGACTTTTATAACAGGGTTTTCCCATGTCTCTGCGTCATATCTTACAGTGGATATAAGCACATTGTATTTTATGTTTTCCTGTGCTGCTAATTCTGATATAGTCTTCTTTATTTCCCATGATGAGGTATTGAGAACTATTAAAATATCTATGTCTGAATCCTTTTCACTGTCTTCTCTTACTTTAGAGCCGAACAAAATAATTTCTTTAATAATAGTTCTATATTTCTCTCTTATAAGTTTTGTAAATTCACAGATTGCCTTTTTCTCATTAGGTTTTAGAGTTGAGAGATTTTCCAGATTTTTTATTTTTTGATTCAATGTTTGAGACTCCTCATCTGCTTTATGGGTTAGAGTTTATTATATTTATTACAAATTATATAGCAGAGTGCTATAAATAAACTTTTACATTTATAAATTTAATATAATACTTCCCATAGGATATTGTCAAAGTCAAATTTGCCCTTACCTTTTTTAATAGACAAGAAAGTTTGGCTA
>MGDB01000051.1:4774-4916 GCA_001790645.1 Candidatus Schekmanbacteria bacterium GWA2_38_11 | reverse complement strand
TTATTGAAGGTTTTAATATGCCTGATGAGCTTTATTACCATACCGAGCATAGCTGGGCAAAGCTTGAAGGGGATGGGAAGGTAAGGATTGGCATGTCTGATTTTTTCCAGCAGCAGGCCGGCAATGTGGTCTATGTTGATCT
>MGDB01000051.1:219-4720 GCA_001790645.1 Candidatus Schekmanbacteria bacterium GWA2_38_11 | reverse complement strand
ACGGAAATGGATAGGAAAGCTTGTTGCGCCTATCTCCGGAGAAATTATAGAGGTTAATGAGGAAGTAAATGATGATAATACCATCATCAACAAAGACCCTTATGGAAAGGGATGGGTTTTAGTGGTTGAGGCTTCAAATTTAGATGCTGACTTAGCTAACCTCATTCACGGCGATAAAGTGCCTGAATGGATAAAGAGTGAAGTTAAAAGAGCTGAGGAACTAAAGGCGAAGGGAAAGAATAACTGAGGCTTTTTGGTAAATAGTTGGGAGACCTCAGTTAAAATCAAATATCAAAATGTCAAAGTAAATCCAAATCTAAAAAAGTTATAAGTTTTAAGTCAAAGTTATAGGTTAAAAAACATGGAAACGTGGCGTTACATTAAGGAATGGGAGAGGTTAGCTTCAACGGCCTACGGCTTATCAGTTGATGATACACTGCCTTATTCTGTCCACGAGAATAATTCCCCTCCAATCCTCCACCTTTACAGGTTTCGACCCTCTGTCATTGTCGGAAAATACCAGGATATAAAAGCAGCACTGAAAATTGATAGATGCACTGCAAGAGGGATAGAATATAACCGCAGAAGCACCGGCGGAGGAACAGTGATAATGGGGGAAAAGACAGTTGCCCTTGGGTTTGGAATAGGAATGGACCATCCCAAGATGAAGGGCGGCATAAGAGGTATATTTGATATTCTTGGAGGAGTAATTATAAATTCTTTGCAAAAGTTTGGAATAAAGGCATGCTTCAGGCCAAAGAACGATATTGAGGTTAACGGGAGAAAAATTGCAGGACTTTCAGCTTCAACAGAGGTAGGTAATGCCCTTCTTTTCCATACAAGCCTCCTTATTGATTTTGATATTCCATTGATGCTTGACATTATGAATACACCCGCAGAGAAAGTCTATGATAAGGGTTACAACTGCTTTAGCCAGCGGATGACAACAATGGAGATGGAGCTTGGAAGAAAATTAGATATTCAAGAAGTAATGAATACCGTAAAGAAAAGTTTTGAAGAAACCTTTGAGATAAGTTTTGAAGAGGACCAATTGACTTCATTTGAAAAGGAGCGAATTGAATGGTTCATTAAAAAAAGATACACGTCTGATGAATGGATTTTTTCAAAGAGGCATCCCAGGTTTAAAATGGGGCAGGGACTTCTAAAAACTCCGGGAGGTCTTTTACAAGTTTATATATCTTTAGCCGGCCAATTAATAGATAGTTTGATGATTACAGGAGATTTCTTCTCTACCTCAAGAGATATAAACCGGATTGAGTCAGCCCTTAAATTTATTCCTGCTGATAGAGAGAATATAGAAAAGGTTTTAAAAGACATTTGGAGTGAAAACCTTATCTACAGCATTGACCCTTTTACGCTTACTGAGGCAATTCTAAAGGCAAAAGAGGGCTGCCTATGAAAAAATCCTGACAGGCGAGACGCCTGTCCTACTGGTTGAAACTGTTACCTTACTTGGTAGGACAGCCGTCCCGGCTGTCCTATGAACTTATTTACGCAGTATACTATATGAACTTGAAGCAAAATAACCTCACAGAGAGTCCTGAGTATTTAAAAATGAGCCTTGCTTCTGCAATGGCTCTTGATTTTTGCAGGGGGCTTTTTTACCGGAATGCAAAAAATCCCTGCATAAACCTCCTGCTGAAATATAACGAAGGGTGCCTCGCTAACTGCTCTTACTGCGGCCTTGCTAAAAGAAGAGAGGGAGAGTTTGATGAAAAGACTTTTATAAAAGTTGAATGGCCGGCTTTTACCTTAGAGGACATAATAAATAAAATAGATTCACATCAAGACAGAGTTAAAAGAATATGCATTTCTATGGTTACGAATAAGAGGGCGCCAGAGGACGTAAAGTCAATTCTTAGAGAGATTAAAAGGAGGCTGAAAATCCCATTGTCAGTGTTAATGACTCCAACAATTCTCACTTTAAAGGATATTGAGGATTTCAAACTTTGCGGTGCAGATAAAGTCGGGATTGCGCTTGACGCTGCAAATGAGGAAATATTTGAAACCTACAGAGGGAAAACTGTTAACGGGCCGCACAAATGGGAGAAGTACTGGGAAACGATTGAAGGGTCTTTAAAAATCTTTGGTGAAAGAAATGTTGGAATCCATTTAATGGTTGGTCTTGGTGAGACTGAAAGAGAGATGCTGGAAATAATCCAGAAAATATATGATAAAGGTGGTGTGACCCATCTCTTTTCCTTTTTCTCAGAAAAGGGTTCGCCCATGGAAAAGATTTGCCAGCCGCCGGCGGGGAAGTACCTCAGAGTACAGCTTGGCAGATATATCATTGATGAAGGAATTGGTTTTTTTAAGGATTTTTCATTTGATTCAGATGAAAGACTGGTTGCATTTAATATTCCAGCAAAACTGCTTGATGAAATAATTAATTCAGGCTATCCATTTATGACAGGCGGCTGCCGTGGGGAAGATGGAAAAGTTGCATGCACAAGGCCTTATGGAAATTGTCTGCCTGGTCCTGATATAAGAAATTATCCGTTCAGGCCAAATGAAGATGATGTTTTAAGGATAAGGGAGAATTTGTTTGAATACTGAATTTGATTTTGCTGCCTTTGAGGATGATATATCTTTCAGACATCTACTCCAAAAAGCACGTGAGATATCATGGGAGAATTTTGGCAAGCATATAACTTTTTACTTACCCGGCATGATAAGGTATGGGAATGAAACCGGGCTATATCCTGCCATATCTATCACCGGGAAAGATTGCCAACTCAAATGTGACCATTGTAATGGCAAAGTCTTAGAGCCGATGATTTCAGCAACTACTCCTGAGTCTCTGATAGAAATTTGTAAGAAATTCCACGAAAAGGGATACATAGGATGCCTTCTGAGCGGCGGGAGTGACTTGAAAGGTGAAGTGCCCTGGGAAAGATTTATTGATGCAATTGGAGAGATTAAACGCAGGACAAACCTTTCCATATCTATTCATACTGGAATAATTGATTTTAAAACTGCAAAAAAGTTAAAACATGTCGGGATTGATCAGGCTCTGATTGATGTTATAGGCGATGATAAAACGATGAGAGAAGTTTACCATTTAAATGATGGTGTAAGTCTTATTTATAATTCATTAAAAGCCTTAAGAGCAGCAGAAATACCAATAGTTCCCCATATTGTAGTTGGCATCAACTATGGGAAAATCAAAGGAGAGCTAAAAGCTATTGAGATAATTTGTGAATTCAAACCCCGGTCTTTAGTAATTGTTGTTGTTACACCTTTTAAGGATACGCCAATGCAGTCTATTATTCCTCCAAGACCAAAAGAAATTGCGACAATAATTGCTCTTGCAAGGCTTAGGATGCCTGATGTTACAATTTCTCTTGGTTGTGAGAGAGGAAGGGGGAAGGATGGGTTTGAGACAGAAATTTATGCAATAGATGCCGGGGTAAACAGGATTGCAATACAATCTGACCGTGCAATAGAAAGAGCCAGGGAATATGGACTTCAGATAAATTTCCAGAAAACTTGCTGTTCGCTGAACAGCGAATGTAGCCGCAACCTTTAGGTTGCGTACAAATTAAATGTAGTGAACGCAGGGTAAACCTGAAGGCTAAAGCCTTCAGCTACGGCCTGCGGCTACCAGATTTTCATTCATAACTGAATGATTACTTATAGTCTAACTTGCTGAGTTACTTAATAGAAAGGAGTAATCAATGGCAAAGGGAAAAATTACAGGGCCTAAAATATCAGCCAAAGTTAAAAGTAAGAAAGGCTTTTGTGTTGCAGGTCACGAAGTTGGAGATGAATTTATACTTTCTCTTCTCACACCTGAAGGGTTATGTATAGACGCTTGTGTGTGTTTAGTGCAAAATATCCATAACATGATTCGTACTAAAGACAAATTTTGGGAAACTGAAGATGCAGTTGCAGTCGTCGAGTGTCCGGATAAAGAAAACTTGGTAACTTTTGAGCTGACGAAAATAAAAAGTTAGTCAGGATGGAGATCCAAAATGATTGACAAGTCTGATGCTGTAAAAATAGAAAATATGATTGAAGAAGGAAGTAGCTTCTGGACCTCAAGTATTTTAATTGCTGGCAACGAGCTTGGAATTTTTAATGCTTTGTCAGGAAGCAAAAAGACAGCCGGGGAGGTTTCAAAAAAAATAAAAGCTAAATTAAGAGGAACTGAAATTCTTCTTAATGCCCTTGTGGCTATGGGATATGTGAATAAAGTTAAAAACTTCTACTTGAACAGTTCATTTTCAGAAAAATATCTTGTCAAAGGAAAGAGTTCCTATATGGGGAGTGCCTTAGGTCATTATTACCAGATGTGGAGGTCATGGGGGGATCTTGCTCATATAGTAAAGAAGGGAGCAGAGTTTATAGAGTTTGAGAAGAAATATCTTAAAACTGACGCAAAGCAGACAGAGATTTTCATAGATACAATGTATCAACTTGGCTTTATTGACGCAAAGACTCTCGCCTCCAAGCTTGATCTTAGGGGAGTTAAAAGGGT
>MGDB01000051.1:0-147 GCA_001790645.1 Candidatus Schekmanbacteria bacterium GWA2_38_11 | reverse complement strand
AGTTTTAGACCTTCCTCTAACTTTAAAAGTGACAAGAAAATATATAATAAAAAGAAATATGATGGGAAAGGTAAATACACTGGAAGGAGATTTTCTAAAAGTTGACTATGGGACAGGATATGATCTGGTATTGCTCTCTCATGTCCT
>MGDB01000050.1:8175-9419 GCA_001790645.1 Candidatus Schekmanbacteria bacterium GWA2_38_11 | reverse complement strand
CATTGAGCCAGTTAAGTTTATCAATATCAAATACAGAAGGGCTTTTTGATACCCGCTCAAGGGAAAAGTTCTTAACCAGTTCTTCCATCGGGGCTTTTTCTTTTCCGTCTTCAAAAGACCAGCCAAGCAAAGCGAGGTAGTTAAGCAATGCCTGGGGGAGATAACCCATTTTTCTGAAAGAAGAAATTGATGTACCGCCAAGCCTTTTAGAAAGCAGTGACCTTCCTTTGCCCATTATCATGGGGAGATGGGCAAACTGCGGCATAGGCAGGGAAAGTGCCTGGTAGAGCATTACCTGTTTGGGAGTATTTGAGAGATGGTCCTCGCCCCGTATTACATGAGATATTTTCATTAATGCATCATCAATTACCGTTGCAAAATTATATGATGGGATGCCTTCGGAGCGCTGGATAACAAAATCTCCGAATACCTCAGGAGAGAACCTGACCTCACCTTTGATTATGTCCTGTATTATTAATTCTGAAGTCCCGACACTGAAACGGATTGCCGGCTTTTTACCTTCGTTAATGAGCCTCTGCTTTTCATCATCTGTCAGGTTCCTGCATCTGCCGTCATACTTTGGGGTCAGTCCTTTTTCGACTAATTTCCTTTTCCTTTCCTTGAGTTCTTCATCGCTGCAGAAGCAGAAATAACTTTTTTCCTCCTTCAGCAGTTTCTGGATGTATATGTTATAAGTTTCCAGTCTCTCGGACTGCCTGTAAGGTCCGAAGTCTCCTCCCTTATCCGTACCTTCGTCCCAGTATAAATTGAGCCATTTCAAGTCTTCTACAATATTGTGTTCGTAGTCTTTTGATGAACGTTCTAAATCCGTATCATCTATCCGGAGGATAAATTTTCCATTTTGATTGCGGGCAAAAAGGAAATTAAAAAGGGCAGTCCTTACGTTTCCTATATGGAGCATGCCAGTGGGGCTTGGTGCAAACCTTGCCCTGACCAGAGGATTAATCATAAGAGTTCTTCTACGTCAGCTTCTTTAAGTGAGACGATGGCATAAACTGCCATCCCTTCAATTCTCCCTAAAGAGCCGAGTTTTTCAGGGGTTGTTGCCTTGATATTCAGTTTTGATTGGGGAATCTCAAGCGCAAATGCTAAATTTTTCTGCATCCTTTCGCGGTAGTCTGAGAGTTTTGGTTCCTGGGCAATTATTACTGTGTCTATGTTATTAATTGAAAATCCTTTTCCTTCAATAAGCTGTTTAACTTTTTTTATTAAAATAAGGCTTG
>MGDB01000050.1:7876-8146 GCA_001790645.1 Candidatus Schekmanbacteria bacterium GWA2_38_11 | reverse complement strand
GGGAAATAGATGCCTATATCACCTGCTCCGGCAGCTCCGAGCATGGCATCGCAGATTGCATGGCTCAGAACGTCTGCATCTGAATGTCCGTCAAGACCCTTTTCATGAGGAATCTCAGTTCCTCCTAAAACTAATTTCCGCCCTTCAACAAAAGGATGTACATCATAACCTATTCCGAATCTCATGACTGGTTCTCCTCTATTTTACGAAAATGCTGCAGAATGCCCTGTCCTGTGGACTGGGATGAATGCAGCGATTTAAAACCGATAG
>MGDB01000050.1:4228-7800 GCA_001790645.1 Candidatus Schekmanbacteria bacterium GWA2_38_11 | reverse complement strand
TAAAAGACCTCAATAATTGCCTTTGCCAGAAGCAGATCATCAGGGCTTGTAATCTTTATGTTGAACTCGCTTCCCCTTAATATTTTGATTTTTCCGTTGACCCTTTCTACCAGTTCCGCTTCATCAGTCCCGTTATAGCCATTTTTAAAGGCGTGGGAAAAGGCTTTAACCAATATATCGTAGTTAAATATCTGGGGTGTCTGCGCCCTGTAAAGCTTTCCTCTTTCAACAGTTCTTAAAATAAGTTCATTCCTGTTAACCTCCTTGATTGTATCATGGAGGGGTAAAGCCTCAATAACACCGGCGTATTTTTTTAGAAACGGTATTGCCTGAGAGATTATCGAGGGGGTAAAAAATGGCCTTACACCGTCATGGATAACTATTATGTCCGGTTTACCGTCAACCTCGTTTAACCCAGCATATACTGAGTCCTGCCTTTTTTTACCACCCTTAACAACCTTTTTTAACTTGGCAATCCTGTATTTTTTTCTGATCTCTTTTTTTGCCCAGTCTATTCTATGCTCAGGAAGTACCAGGATGATCTCATCTATAAGCTTGACAGAGTTCATCCTTTCCAGGGTATGGACAAGTATGGGTTTCCCTTTTAGGGGTAGGAATTGCTTGGAAATCGGGTGTCCCATCCGCTCGCCCTTCCCGGCGGCTGGAATAATGGCTGTTATTTTCATCAGCGGTTAGTTTCTGCCCGCATCCTGCCGGATGATTCTGATTCTCCGCCACTCTCTTTCAGCCTTGCAAATATCATCCTGCCCGCAGTTGTCTGAAGCACGCTTGTAACAGCAACGTCTATGTTACTGCCCAGATATTCTCTCGCATTATCAACCACAACCATAGTTCCGTCATCTAAATATGCCACAGCCTGGCCTAATTCTTTCCCTTCCTTCAGCAGATAAACAGACATAATTTCGCCTGGAAGTACAACGGGCTTCAGGGCATTAGCAAGGAGGTTTATATTCAATACGGAAACACCCTGGAGTTCAGCTACTTTATTAAGGTTAAAATCGTTGGTCAGGATTTTTGCCTTCATCTCCTTTCCAAGCGCCACAAGCTTTGCATCTACTTCTGCTATTTTAGGGAAATCCTGGTCTATTACCCTTACTTCTATCTGGTTTAATTTCTGGAGTTTATTTAAAACATCCAGACCCCTTCTTCCCCTATTTCTCTTCAGGGAATCAGATGAATCTGCAATATGCTGAAGTTCTCGCAGGACAAACTGAGGAACTATTAAAATGCCTTCCAAAAAATCCGTTTCGCAAATATCATAGATTCTGCCGTCAATGATTACGCTGGTATCAAGGATCTTATAATTTTCCTCCGCTCCTTTTGATATAAAAGAGGGGAGATATTTTGAAAAGTCGGTATGCTCAGCTTTTCTATAGGCAAGAGTCATCCCTAAATATACAAAAAAGCAGTATATTAAAAGATAAATCCTCCTTTCTGCACCCCCTGAGGAAACAAAAGGAGAAAAAGCATTGGTTAATGCCATTGAAACTATTAAACCAATAATTAACCCTGCTAAACCAGAAATCAAGTTTTTGAAGGGCACATTTCGTAGTTTGACCTCAAAAGCTATGATGAGCAAAGACAAGACAAGCCCTATTCCAATACCTACAATAGATTTTACTGGTTGTTCGATTGGCAGATCACTATTAAGGGTAAAAAGAAAACCTGAATATGATGAAACGAGAACTAATAGAATACGCACCAATAACATCTTCCGTCACCTCCCTCCAGCAATAACCTTAAAACTAAATTTCAGTTCATGGTTCGCTATCTTTTTCCATTAGAAAAATCCCACTCAATATCGCTTCTGCTCTCTCGTTGGCAATTTTTTTTGCATGGGAAATCTCTGAAATGATTAATTTACGAGTAACATCAAGAAGTTTTCTTTCACCGAAGGATAATTCTTTCTCCAGTTTTGCAAACATCAGATCCCTGTAAACCTCTGATGCCTTGGCAATGGAACCAGTTTTTATCTTCTCCTGATACTCTGTATGCCTCTTGTTCCAGTTCGGGTCTCCGGCTGTTGGTTTACTTTTTAATATCTTGATTATCTTTTCCACCTCACTATTGGAAATTATGTTCCTGAGCCCCACCTTTTTCGCATTTTTTAAAGGAAGAAGAATTTTCATTTTATTTTCAAGGACTTCAAGCACATAAAATTTCTGAACTCCTTCGGTAAAGGTCTTTTCCTCTACACCTTTAATCAAAGCTACACCATGACCCGGATACACCACATAGGAATTAACCTTAAATTTAAAATTCATAGATTCGCCTCCAGCATAGTCTTTATCTATTTAATTTTCTTCTTTTTTTTTGATAAAGTCAAGGAAAAAGAGATTTTCATACAAATCTTGACATAAGTTGCCTATATAAAATACAATCCGCTTACGTGGGACACGGATAAAGAGAACCCTAAAGTGTGATGTTTTAGAGGTATTTTAATTATGAAAGCGATGATCCTGAATGCCTGCGGCCCTATTGAGCAGAACCCGCTCCGTAAGTCAGAGGCTCCAAAACCAGAACCCGGCCCTTTTAAAATCCTTATACGGATAAGCGCCTGCGGGATATGCCACACAGACCTCCATGTAATTGAAGGAGAACTTCCTCAAAAGAAACTCCCGGTAATTCCGGGTCATCAGATTGTGGGAGTAGTTGAGGAAGCGGGACAAAAAGTCACAAGGTTTAAAAAGGGCGACAGAGTCGGCATTCCGTGGCTTAATTCTGCCTGCGGAGAATGCAGTTTTTGCAAAAGCGGCAAGGAAAACTTATGCGATGATATCCGCTTTACCGGATACCACGTAAATGGAGGCTATGCACAATATGCAGCAGCCAATGAAAATTTTGCATACCATATACCGCAAAAATTTTCTGACATAAAGGCTGCTCCACTCCTCTGTGCAGGGATAATTGGATACAGGTCTTTGCGCTTGAGTGAGATAAAAAAGGGGGAACGACTTGGTCTTTACGGGTTTGGCGCCTCAGCCCACATTGTGATCCAGATAGCAGTTTATAAGGGGATTGAGGTGTATGTCTTTACACGGAGTGAGGAACACAGGAAGTTAGCAGAAAAACTGGGGGCAGCATGGACCGGAAGGGCAGAAGATACCCCTCCAGCGCTTCTTGACAGTTCCATAATTTTTGCACCGGCAGGTAAACTTGTGATAGACGCCTTAAGGGTTTTGCAGAAGGGCGGGACGCTTGCCCTTGCAGGAATCCACATGTCTCCAATACCTGAGATGGATTACAACCTTATCTATCACGAGCGGACTATTCGGACTATTGCCAACAGCACAAGGCAGGACGCTCGTGAGCTTCTTGAAATAGCAGCAAAGATTCCGATTGAGACAGAGGTAAAAACTTACAAACTCAGCGAAGCAAACCTTGCCCTCCGGGACCTAAAGCACAGCAAAATTCAGGGTGCAGGAGTGCTGGAGATTACTTGAGGAGGAATCAAGGAGCACGTGATTAAAGAAGAAAAAGAGGGTAGGGAAGGTTATAAGTTCTGCGGGAGTTTGAAATAATAATGGGAGATATTGTTTTAATTGGGGGAG
>MGDB01000050.1:0-4221 GCA_001790645.1 Candidatus Schekmanbacteria bacterium GWA2_38_11 | reverse complement strand
TGGAGCAGAGGCAGCATGGCAGGCTGCTTCTCAGGGTGCGCATGTAACGCTTTACGAGATGCGTCCTGCGAAGAGGACGCCGGCCCATAAAACCGGCCTTCTTGCTGAGCTTGTCTGCTCCAATTCCCTTGGTTCCAACAATCTTTTTAATGCCTCTGCTATATTGAAGGAAGAGATGCGGCGCTTAAACTCCCTCATACTCCGTGTGGCTGATGAAGTCTCTGTTCCTGCCGGCGTAGCCCTTGCAGTTGATAGAGAAAAATTTGCTCAGAATATTACCCAGGCACTTCAAAGCCATCCGAACATTAAAATAGTCCGTGAGGAAATTGCTGAGATTCCTTCAGGCTGCGTCTGCATCATTGCAACAGGCCCGCTCACATCTGATAAGCTTTCTGATGCAATCAGCAACATGACAAATTCAAATCATCTCTATTTTTATGACGCGATCTCTCCAATAATTGATGCAGACACAATTGACATGGGAGTTGTCTTTCGTGCTTCACGCTATGATAAAGGAGGAGCACATTATCTGAACTGCCCGATGGATGATGCGACATATGACTCGTTCTATAAGGCCCTGCTTAAATCTGAGAAGGTGCAGCCAAAGGAGTTTGAGGAGATTCCGTGTTTTGAAGGCTGCATGCCGATTGAGGTGATGGCGGAAAGAGGCCGAGAGACAATGCTCTATGGACCGCTAAAACCTGTCGGGCTTGAAGACCCGATGACCGGGGTGAGATATTGTGGAGTGGTGCAATTGCGGGCTGAAAATACAGAGGGCACTTGCTACAACATGGTCGGGTTCCAGACAAGACTCGCCTATCCTGAACAGCGGCGGGTGTTCAGGCTGATACCAGGGCTTGAAAAGGCAGAGTTCCTCCGTTATGGCAGCATGCACCGCAATACCTTCATCAACTCACCGGTGCTGCTGCGCGATACCCTGCAGCTTAAGTCAGATGACAATGTCTTTTTTGCAGGACAGATTGTCGGAGTAGAAGGGTACACTGAATCAGCAGCAATGGGGATGCTTGCAGGGATAAACGCTTTCCGCAAACTTGCCGGGCTTCCCATAGAAATACCACCGCCCACAACTGCCCACGGCAGCCTGGTGAGTTATATTACAACGACCGACCCCAATCACTTTCAGCCTATCAACATGAATTATGGTCTTTTCCCTGCTTTCTCAAAAAAAATCCGTGACGCAGTGAAAAAGAGGAGCATGCTCAGAGAGCGAGCGCTGGAGAATTTTGAAGAGTGGAAAAATAAACTTGAGCTTTCATGATACTTTTTAAAATTAATGGGACTTAAAAATTTCAGAACTGAAAGGGCAAGTGAAAAAATAGATACAAAGATTTTTGAAGTGCTTGCCGCTTTTGATAAAAAATAGCTCAATCTTCCTGTGGGGCTAAGGATGGAAGTGTTCTTTACCGCATCTTAATCATTCCTAAAAATTCTTTTGACAAAGACCATCAATAGGGTTAAATTTTTTTTAGTGGTTAAAAAATTTTTAATAATTTTAAAAACAGGTGAGAGAGATGCGGGAAAAAATTGAAAAAGCCATTAATATTATCAGACCTGCTCTTAAGGCTGACGGTGGAGATGTGGAGTTAATTGATGTAACGAACGGCATAGTAACCGTTAAACTTTTAGGAGCATGCGCCGGATGCCCAAGCTCCCAGATGACTCTGAAGATGGGGATTGAGAGAAGGCTAAAGGAAGAGGTCCCTGAAGTAAAAGAGGTCATAGCCATTTAATAACTATTCTTTTACCCCGTAACACTATTCAAGGTCTTATGACCTTCAGGCAGAGTGAAGGTAGTGTAAAAATATTTTCTTAAATTTCCTGCCCTTTGCGACAGGAACGGGGTTTACCATGAAAGAAATCGCGATCATTGACGGTATTCGTACGCCTATAGGGTTTCTGGGGGGATTTTTTAGAGATTTAACAGCACAGAAACTTTTAGAGATAGTTTATCGGGAGTTATTAAAAAGAGCGAATGTTGAGGCAAGGTTAATCGATTGGGTTATTGCAGGTTGCGTAGGGCAATCAAGCGATGCTCCAAATATCGCCAGAGTTTCGGCTTTAAGAGCAGGCATTCCTGTTGAGGTTCCGGGTTTCACCACTGCTATGAACTGTGCTTCCGGGTTATCTGCTATTGTAGAAGCATATAAAACTATTATAGCAGGTGATGCAGATGTTGTGCTTGTAGGGGGCACTGAGAGTATGAGTAATATTCCTTATCTGCTGAGAAAAGCACGCTTTGGATATCGCTTAAGATCAGGTGAGCTGATTGATGGAATATGGGAAGGGTTGACCGACCCAATATGCGGGCAGATAATGGGAAGGACAGCAGAGAATCTTGCTCTGGAATTTTCAATTTCCCGGGAAGAGCAGGATAAGTTTGCCATAGGGAGCCATAAGAAAGCATTCACAGCTACGCAAGAAGGGAAATTCAAAAATGAAATCATTCCTGTAAATGTATCAAAAAAACGTGAGGGGACAGAGACGGTTCCTGAAACTGTCTTTCAGGATGAAGGGATAAATATTGCCATGAATTTGCAAAGTCTCGCACTTTATCCCACAATTTTCAAACAGAACGGAACTGTCACGGCTGGCAACTCTTGTTCAATCAGTGATGGTGCAGCTTCAATACTTCTTGCCGAGAAAAACAGAGCAAAAGAATTAAGGTTAAAAATAAGAGGTTATATAAAGTCATATGGATTTGCAGGGGTTTCACCTGAGAGAATGGGCATAGGACCTGTCCTTGCAACTCAGGTAGCATTGAAACGAGCAGAGATGAAGTTATCAGATATAGATTTAATTGAGTTAAATGAAGCCTTTGCAGCACAGACTCTTGCATGCGTAAAGGAGATGAATCTGGATTTAAATAAACTTAACGTCAACGGAGGAGCAATTGCATTAGGGCATCCTGTTGGCGCTACAGGTGTTAGAATTGTTGTGACTCTTTTAAATGTCATGGAACAGAAGGACGCTTCAACAGGTCTTGCAGCCCTTTGTGTCGGAGGAGGGCAGGGGGGTGCGCTGATATTGGAGAGAAGATGAGTCAGGGTAGCCGCAGACTTTAGTCTGCGATCAAAATATTAAATCCAAATGTCAAAATTCAAATGACAAAATAAATCCAAATTTTAAAATGATAAAGGGTAAGGGTTACAAAATGGGTTATAACTAAATCCCCCTATATCCCCCTTTTTCAAAGGGGGACTTGATCCCCCCCCTTTACCTGCCTGCCGGCAGGCAGGTAAAAGGGGGTAAGGGGGGATTTGAAATAGCGGAAAGGTGGTTAATTTATGAAAGAGTACAGGTATCTCAAAGTAAATGTAGATGATAAAATTGCTGTTATCACAATAGATAATCCTCCTGTAAATGCTCTTAGCAAAGGGGTAATCCTTAACCTTGAGAAAAGCCTGCAGGAATTAAATAGCAGTAATGAAGTCAGGGCAATAGTAATTACCGGTGCCGGAAATTTTTTTGTTGCCGGGGCTGATATCAGAGAAATAGATAAATTGAAATCAAAAAAGGACGCCAGAGAAATGGTATCGTATTTTCATAGACTGGGTCTCTGGATTGAATCGCTTCCAAAACCTGTTATAGCAGCTATTAATGGTCCTTGTCTTGGCGGAGGACTTGAGCTTGCAATGACATGCCATTTAAGGATTGCAAGTGCAAACGCAAAGATTGGTCTGCCTGAAATAAAGCTGGGTATAATTCCTGGATTTGGAGGGACGCAAAGGCTTCCAAGAATTGTTGGTAAGGCAAAGGCTTTGGAGATGCTTTTGACAGGTGACCCGATTTCTGCCCAGGAAGCAAAGGAAAATGGTCTTGTTAACTTAGTTTCCGAGCCCCAGGATCTGCTTAAACAAACAAAAGATTTAGCAGCAAGAATCATAAATAAGAGTCTTGTCCCTATATCAAAAATAATCAAAGCTGTCGAGGAGGGGTTTGATAAACCAATTGAAGATGCATTGGAGTTTGAAACAGCACTTTTCTGTGAAATCTGCGAAACCAGTGATAAAGAAGAAGGAGTCAAAGCGTTTTTAGAAAAGCGGCAGCCAGAATTTCAGGATAAGTGAGGTCTCTTAAAAAGGAGAGATTCTGATTACACAGATTTCATTTTACAATTTTCATTTCTCTACAGCCGGTTGCAGACTGTGCCACAATGTAGCCGCAACCTTTAGGTTGCGAATAAAATTTTTTTAATATCAA
>MGDB01000049.1:7282-7808 GCA_001790645.1 Candidatus Schekmanbacteria bacterium GWA2_38_11 | reverse complement strand
ACACCCATCTTTCTATATATTATCTCAAATAAAATAAGCCTTTGAAAATTGTGGAGAGATATATCCGCAGGCTAAAGCCTGCGGCTGAATAAATCATAAAGAACCAAAAAAAGATAATTTTTAGTTATCTGGAACATGGTCTTGGAAAATAATTTGGATCGGCGTCAATTTTTAAAAAAATCTGCAAAAGCAGGCATTGCTGTTGCAGCAACTGCATCTCTTGGTTACTGGCTTTCCAACAGGGATATATCCACGACGAATTCTGTCCCTCTCATGCAGGTAAGGGATTACTCAGTCCATCTTTCTGAAGAATCACCGGAAATGGTAATTGTCAGAGGGAAAAACCCATCTCAGATGACTAAGGCTGCAATAGAAGGCCTTGGAGGAATTGGAAAATTTATTTTCAGGGGAGACAGGGTTGTCATAAAACCTAACATAGGTTGGGACAGGGTTCCTGCCCAGGCTGCAAATACAAACCCTGATATAGTGAGTACCGTTGTCAAACTATGCTACGGCGCAGGGGCAA
>MGDB01000049.1:0-7252 GCA_001790645.1 Candidatus Schekmanbacteria bacterium GWA2_38_11 | reverse complement strand
ACGATCCAGCCCGCTGTTTTCAGAGAAGCGGGATCGGAACCGCAGCAAAAGCTGCCGGCGCAACTGTTTCCCTGCCTGTCGAGCGAAAATTCAGAGTTCTTAAAATCAAGGGAGAAGTCTTGGATGAATGGCCGGTTTACCGCGATTTTGTTGAGGCTGACAAAGTTATAAACATTCCGATTGCCAAACACCATAACCTTTGCGGCGCCACCATGGCACTCAAAAACTGGTACGGCATAATCGGAGGGCACAGGTCTGTTCTTCATCAAAGAATTGATGAAAGCATTGTTGACCTTGCAACTTTTATGAAGCCTACTTTAACAATCCTTGATGCCTACAGAATTTTAATCGCAAACGGGCCCCAGGGAGGAAACCTTTCAGACG
Source organism: Candidatus Schekmanbacteria bacterium GWA2_38_11 (assembly GCA_001790645.1). GTDB lineage: Bacteria > Schekmanbacteria > GWA2-38-11 > GWA2-38-11 > GWA2-38-11 > GWA2-38-11. The sequence continues at coordinate 6,868 of MGDB01000049.1, read as the reverse complement.
TGCGGGAGACAAATACTGTTGCGGCAGGAATCGACCAGGTGGCAATCGATGCATTCGGCGCAGGTTTTTTCGGGAAAAAACCTGAAGAATTAGGGTTTATAAAATTAGCTTCCTTAAGAGGCATAGGGAGAATGGACTTGAGCAAAGTCCGGACAAAAGAAATTACAATACAAGGTGAATAATTTTAAAATATATTTTTTGAGGATAGGGAGGAGAATTTCCCAAGCTTTTTTCCTTTTCCTTTTTCTTTTTCTCCTGCTTAAAACCGAATACCACGGAACTTTTGAGAAAGAAGTTCAGAATATACGTTTGGACTACCCGGTCAGCATTTTCCTTGAAGCTGATCCGTTAGCGGGAATCTCAACTGCTCTATCTACCCATACTCTTTACCAGGGGTTAAAATGGTCAATAATTACTTTAATTTTAACTATTATACTGGGACGTTTTATCTGCGGCTGGGTCTGTCCCATGGGGACACTTAATCACCTTTTAAGTTTTTCACTTGGTGAAAAGAAAAGAAAGGAAAGAATAGAATCAAACCGCTACAAGAAATGGCAGAGCTTAAAATATTATATTTTAATCACCATGCTTGTTCTTGCTTTTTTTACAACTCTCCAGATCGGGCTTCTTGACCCTATAACATTTTTAGTGCGTTCCCTGAGTGTATCCATCTTTCCAGCCCTAAGATGGTTAATTGAGAAATTTTTAGGCTTACTTATGCTGACAAATATTCTCGCGGTTCAGAAATTTTCTGACACAGCTTTTGACTTTTTAGAAAAATACTTTTTAACCATTAAACAGTCATACTTTCATATCAACTACCTTATAGGTGCAATCCTTATCCTTATTTTAGCCCTTAACCGAAGGATAATGAGGTTCTGGTGCCGCGCATTATGCCCGTTGGGTGCCCTTATGGGGTTAACCTCATGGTTTTCTATCTTTGGAATGGAAAAACGCCATGAGAAATGCACAGACTGCAACCGCTGCCTGATCTATTGCCAGGGTGCTTGTGAGCCAATCGGACGGGTTAAATGGAAAGCATGGGAATGCCATCTCTGTTTTAACTGCAGGGTTGAGTGCCCGGAAGATGTCATAAAATTTAAATTTTTTCCAAAGGATGAAGCCATTGAATCAGTCCCGGACCTTACAAGGCGCAGAATCTTAAGAAGCGCATCACTGGGAATTATAATACTCCCCCTGTCAAGAGTGAGTGATGATATCAAGGTCAATTACAACTCTAAGTTAATAAGGCCGCCGGGTGCTCTTGAAGAAAGTGAGTTTTTGGCAAAGTGTATAAAATGCGGCGAATGCATGAAGGTCTGCCCCAATAACGCCCTTCATCCAACTCTCTTTGAAGCTGGAATTGAAGGTATCTGGTCACCAATATTAATACCAAGAATTGGCTATTGCGAATATACATGTGTGCTCTGCGGTCAGGTCTGTCCCACCGGAGCAATTAAAAAAATCACTGAAGAAGAGAAGCTGGGCACAAAGACAAAAAAACCCGTAAAAATTGGTCTGGCTTTTTATGATAAAGGAAGATGCCTTCCCTGGTCAATGGCAACTCCGTGTATTGTGTGCGAAGAATGGTGCCCGACTCCAAAGAAGGCTATTTGGCTTGAGGAAACTCTTGTAACCTCACCAAGCGGTGAAAAGGTAAAGGTTAAGCTCCCTTACGTTAACCCTGAACTCTGCATAGGATGCGGGGCATGTGAGACCAAGTGCCCTGTTGCTGACAGACCGGCAATTTATTGTACAAGCATTGGAGAATCAAGATCAAAAACAAATCAAATCCTATTAAACCCTTATGGAAGAAAGAAGAAACCATGAAAAAATTTATCCTGCTTTTTTTCCTTATTTCTTTTTTGGCTTTTTCACCTAAAAACTCATTTTCAGAAGAAGACCTCACCAAACTCCTCCCAGATGAAATGAAGAGTAGCGGATTTCAAACCCCTTCTAAATACGGGATATATGACGACCGCTCACTCTATGACTATCTTGACGGAGGCGCTCCGTTTTATATCGATAGGGGATTTTCAAAATTAATAAATGAAGAATATTCAAAAGGCGGGGATTCAGTCATTGTTGACATCTATATGATGAAAGATGAAAAAAGCTCTGCTGACCTTTTCAAAGTTTTAAGGAGAAAAGAATTAAAAGCTTTAAAGCTTGGTAAAGAGGGACAGGAAGGTGAAAACCAGATAGAGTTTTTTCAGAATAAATATTTTGTAAGAATAACTGCTTTTAAAACTGACCAGAAGACAAAAGATATTATAAAAAAATTTGGAGAAATAACGGCAAAGAAAATTGCTGACTCGCTGAGTAAGGTAAAGAAGAAGTAACAGTAGCGGGACAAGAATGTCCCGCCTATCGCAGAAATAAGAAAGAATATACCGATAAGCGGGGTTTTCTAACCCCGCAAACAGAAAAGAATTATAGATGTTTTTTATAAATTTAATTAATTTCTTAGATTTTTAAGGAGGAGAAATGAAAATAAATAAACCACAGTCTTCAAGAAGGAAGTTTCTCAAAAAGACATTCTACACACTGTCCGGCACTCTGGCTTTACAACTCCCCTTCCCTTTCATTAAAAGAGTTTATGCCGGGGACAAAAATCCAAGACGCGGGTTAGGTAATTTATTTTTAAAAAATGAAAAGCCTCTTCTGATAGTTATGGAAGGAAATGATAAAATGATGATGCTAAAAAAGGGGCTTGAAAAAATCGGAAATTTTGAAAAACTCGTTAAAGGAAAGAAAGTCGTTTTAAAACCAAATACGGTTTCTCCTGGCCCCTACCCTGTTTGCACTGATCCAGATTTCCTCATAGCCCTTGGGAAGTCAGCCATTGATGCAGGAGCAAAGAGTGTTTCAATTTTTGATTCTCCGGGCCGCTCGGAGCGGATATTCAGGCAACTGAACCTTCCGGAAAAAGCTAAACAATTCGGTATAGAACTTAACCCTGTTGAACCAACTGCATCCAAATTTTTTACTACCGTAGAAAACCAAGCTTGGGAGGTAATGGAAAAAATAGATGTTGCAATTCCTTTAAAAGAAGCTGATGTGGTTATAAATGTCCCGACAGTTAAGCGCCATTTGGAAGCGGGCTTCAGCTGTGCAATGAAAAATCATTTTGGTTCAGTTTACGGCCCAAACCGCTTTGAAGCACATGTAAAGCTTCACAAGGGAGGTACATATAACGAATGGGACGAGTCCTTTAGAATCCCTTTTAGAAAACTTGCTGCTGAGTTTTCAGACACAGTAAGATGCGAACTTAATGTCGTCGATGCACAGTACCTTCTTACAAAATCCGGCCCCCTTCTTGACGGCGCTGAAATAAAGCAGGGGGTTAATAAACTGATTATTTCCGGAGATATTGTTGCAACAGATGCATACTGCTCTTCCCTGATGGCTAAGCATGACCCGAGCTATAGCCTGGATATCTGGGAACCGGTTTTAAAATACGGGGAAAAGCTCGGCCTTGGAATCTCAGATCCCAAGAAAATTGAAATCGTTGAAATATAGACTTTTTATTTAGATATTGATTCCAGTGCCTGACGAGCCTGAACATAGTTTGGATTTATTTTTAAAGCATTTTTAAACTCCTCTTTTGCATCACCAAACAGACCTTGTTCTTTATACACAATTCCAAGGTTAAAGTGAGCTTCTGCCCAATTCTGTTTTATTCTCAAAGTAGTTTGGTATTCCTTAATTGCCACTTCTAAATTCCCATGGTTAAAATAAATATTCCCAAGTTTGAAATGTACCTCTGCTAAATTAAAATTTAAGCTCAAAGCAGTTTTGTAGCTTTTTATTGCCTCCTCCAGTTGATCTGAATAATTATAGGCATTACCAAGATTATAATAGAACTCAGCAAAATCTGGTTTTAGTTTTAATGCAATTCTATATTCCCTTATCGCATCTTTAAATCTTCCAAGACTGCAATATACATTACCCAGATTATTATGAGTTTCAGCAAGATACGGTTTTAACTTTAACGTCCTCATATATTCCATATAGGCATATTTAAACATACCCTGGCTATAATAGGCATTTCCAAGATTGTTGTGAGCTTCAGGAAGGTCTGGGTCTATTGCTAAGGCAAGCTGGATATGTTTTATCGCTTCTTCTAACCTTTCTTGAGTGCAATAAAGATTACCGAGATTATTGTAAGCCTTTGCATAAATTGGGTTCAGTTTTAATGCTATCTTGAATTCTCTGACAGCCTCCGTCAATTTGCCCTGATTTTGATAGACAATGCCAAGGTTATTGTGAGCTGCCGGGTAACCAGGCCTTATATCAAGAGCTTTAATATATTCTTTAGCAGCCATATTTAATAAACCCTTCAGTCCATACGCATATCCAAGATTGTTATGAGCCGGAGCATAATAGGGATCAATCTCTAAAGCCCTTCTATATTTTGCTATGCTTGCATCATATGATTTTTTATCTAAGTAAAAGTTCCCTAAACTTAAATAAGCTATAGGACTATGATTATTTTTCGACTTTGAAAGACAATCATTCCAAAGTGTAAAATCATCCTTCCAGACTAAGTTTCTGTTAAATGTCTCAATGAAAAACATAGTTATTATTATCAAGAAGAAAATATAAGATATCTTTCCCCATTTAACTTTAAGCAATGCCATTCCCACAATGGAAAACACAAAACCAAGTGATGGAAGATATAGCCTATGCTCAAATATTACATTACCAATAAGAAAAATACTCGATTCAACAGAAAGAGTTATATAAAACCAGAAAATTCCAAATGAAATTAGCCGTGATGTTTTAAATATAACTACAGCAAAAACAATAATTGCTAAATGTATAAAAAGGGAAAGGTAAGTGTAGTTAGAAAATAAAGATGTTGATATCGGATAAATCTGAAATATATTTTGATTCATAGGCAAAAATAGCAGTCTTATATAGGTAATTATTACATTTATTGAAGTAGTTGCATATTCTACTCGAGTTATGCTTGCAGAAGGGTCCTTCAAACCCCTATCAATAGAATCCCCCAATTCTGTAAAACCCGGACTTACAAAATAAACCCTCAGCGCAACTATAACCAACACCAAAATGAAAAATGGAATTATGTAAAACAAAGTATCTTTTAACTTCTTCTGACTCTTTTTCAAGAAAAAGAAATCATATAGGAGTAAGATAAAAGGAATTGTTGCAGCTATTTCTTTTGTTCTCATTGCTAAAATAGCACAAACAAAGGAACAAAAATAATAAGGAAAATGTTGAATAGATAAAAATTTACAATTATTCCGGAGTAAATTTAGCCTTGCTTTGATAAAGAAAATTAAACTCATTAAATAAAACATTGTGGCTAATGACGCGTACCTCTGAACAATATAGGTTACTGCCTGAGTTTGAATCGGGTGTGCTGCAAAGATAAGAGCGCCTGCTAATGGGAGATTTTCAAGTTGACCGGCAAGACTGTCAGAATCTTCACCTTTATGAATTATTAGTGTTAACCTGATGATAAAATAAACCATAAATGCTGAAATTATATGGATAATAAGGTTTATTAGATGAAATCCAAAAACATTGGGGCCAGAAAAATAATAGTTTACCGCAAAGGTGAAATCGCAGATTCCCCGTGGATTTGGTATGATGTCCTGGAAACTTTTTGACAGATTTTTTATCTTATGATTCCCAAGGATTGAAGAATAATCATCAAGATGCCAGGAAGCATCAAAGGTATTAGAATATACGACCAGACCCAATAGAGCTATAAACAGCAGTCGTAAGAATATTCCTTTGAAATTTTCACCATGAGATTTTACTTTCCTTTTTGCCTTAGAGTAAATATTTTTCCCCATAAGCGGTATATGTTGAATAGGATATATTTTTTATTTACGCATGGATTCAATTGCCTGACGGGCCTGAATTAAATCTGGTTTTATTTTTAAAGCATTTTTAAATTCTTCTACAGCTTCGTTGAATAACCCCTTATTCCTATAAACAACACCAAGGTTATAATGGACTTCTGCAGAGTCTGGTTTTATTTTCAAGGCAGCCTGGTATTCCCTGATGCCCTCTTCCAACTTTCCCTGATTGCAATAAATATTGCCAAGGTTGACATGGACTTCTGCAATGTCTGGTTTTTGCCTTAACACAGTTTGGTATTCAATAATGGCGCTTTCAAACATCCTCTTACTGTAGTATGCCATACCAAGGTTATAACGGGCATCAATAAAGTAAGGGTTGAGCTTTAATGCGGACTTGAACTCTTTAACAGCTTCTTCCAATCTGCCCTGGTTAGTATAAGCAATGCCGAGACTGTTACGGGCTTCTGCAAAATTAGGATTTAATTCTAATGCAATCTGGTATTCCTTAATCGCATCTTCTAACTTCTTCTGATCATAATAAATATCACCAATGTTTTTATGTACCTTAGGATAGTCTGGCTTTAACATTAATGCGGTCTTAAACTCGCTAACAGCCTCTTCTAATTTCCCATGGTCATAATAGAAAATCCCCAGGTTATTGCGAGCCTGAGGGTAATCAGGTCTTATATTAAGAGCCTTTCTGTATTCAGAAACAGCCAGATCTGATAAACCCTTCAGTTCATACGCATATCCAAGATTATTATGAGCCTCAGCATAATAGGAATCAATCTCTAAAGCCCTTTTATATTTTGCTATGCTTGCATCATATAATTTTTTATCTAAGTAAAAGTTCCCTAAATTTAGATAAGCTCTTGGATTATTTTTAGATTTCGAAAGACAGTCATTCCAAAGTGTAAAATCATCCTTCCAGACAAAGTTCCTATTATAAGTTGCAATGGAAAATATGGCTATTACTATTAATAAAAAAGCATAGAATACATTTTTCCATTCAATTTTGAGTAATACCAATC
>MGDB01000048.1:8529-10468 GCA_001790645.1 Candidatus Schekmanbacteria bacterium GWA2_38_11 | reverse complement strand
GGATACTACATGGATAAATACTTATTAAAATGGTTTGGCCTGCACACAAAACCGGTATTCTCAATCATTTTTACAATCTTTGGAGTTGCAGCCGGATTTAAAAACCTATTTAAACTGATAAGGGATAAAAAGTAATGGAACATCCTGTTATATATTTCTTACTGCCCTTTGCATTAAGTGCTCAGACTTTGCAGAAATGGTCCCATGTATTTCTTGCGATTACTGTGACTTTAATTCTCACACTTTTGTCCTTCACTGCTACACGTAGACTTGAAATGATACCTAAAGGTAAGCAGAATGTTTTTGAACTTATGATAAGTATGCTTCTTGACTTTATGGGGGACGTAATGGGCCATGAGGCAAGGAGATTTTTCCCTCTGGTCGGAAGTCTTGCATTTTTTATTCTTACATCCAATTTGTTAGGGCTGATTCCGGGATTTGATTCCCCAACAGGGAACCTTAATACTACAGCTTCCTGTGCCCTGGTTGTATTTTTCTCAACACACTATTATGGTGTAAAAAAACACGGAATAAAATATGTGAAACATTTTACAGGACCGATCTGGTGGCTTTCTCCTCTTATTATGCCAATTGAGATAATAAGCCATCTTGTGAGGCCTGTGTCCCTGTCGATCCGTCTGTTTGGCAATATATTCGGAGGGCATCTTGTTTTAGGCAGCTTTGCAGCACTGGTTCCTTTACTGGTACCTCTGCCAATGATGGTTATGGAAATTTTTGTTGCCTTTGTTCAGACAATAGTATTTATTATGCTTTCAATGATATACATTTCATTGTCAGTTGAAGAGGCTCACTGAGTTTAATATCATTCCCCTCACCTCAATCCTCTCCCCCGGTGGGGAGAGGAAGAGGTTAGAGAATAATTCCCTCGCCCCTTTGGGGAGAGGGTCAGGGTGAGGGGGAAATATTTTTAGACTAAAGCTTAAAAAAAGGGGGTGAGAATTAATAATGAAGAAACTTGTAATGGGAGTAACCCTTTTCTTTGTGCTCTTCGGGCTATTTCTTTTCTTAAGCCCTCTTGCCACAGCGCAAGAAACAAAAGCAGCAGTTGAAGAGACTTCGAAATCAGGGTTCAATTATGTCTATATTGCCTGTGCTATTGGCATAGCAATTGCAGCTTTTGGCGGTGCTTTGGGACAGGGCAAAAGCGTGAGTTCAGCACTTGAAGGGATTGCGCGTAATCCAAATGCTTCAGGAAAAATCCAGACAGCCATGATCATCGGGTTAGCATTGATAGAATCCCTTGTAATTTACGCCCTGGTTGTTGTATTGATCTTACTTTTTAAATAGGATTTTATGCATTAAGCTGGCCTGTCTGTTTAAAAAAGAGAAACAGGCCGGCTTCCTTTTTAGGGTTTAGTATTTAACTTGTAATCCCCTGTGGTCTTGCCACAGGGTTACCTTATTTCTGTCATTCCGCACTTGATGCGGAATCCAGTTTTTTCTCTCTGGATTCCTGCTTTCGCAGGAATGACAACATACGATTATGTTATTTAATTTTGATACCCTGTGGTCTTGCCACAGGGTAGTTAATTCCTGCTTTTCAACATGAATGTGAGAGAGTGAAGAATTTTGCGGGTAGTTAGTGACGATGCAAAAAGATCTTTATAGCTATATTCCTATCTTTATTTTAGTCTTTGTCGCAGTTAGTTTTGCACTGGCTAATTTATTAATTTCCCATCTTATTGGAAGAAAAAAATCTGATCCCGAAAAATTATCTCCTTATGAATGCGGAGTTCCGCCTGTAAGCTCGGCCCGGCTCAGGTTTCCGATTAAATTCTATCTTATAGCAATGTTATTTATAATTTTTGATATAGAGACGGTCTTTTTATATCCATGGGCAGTGGTATTCCGAGAAATGAAATCTTTGGGTCCTTTTATTTTTATTGAGATGGTTGTTTTTATCGCAGTGCTTCTGGTA
>MGDB01000048.1:3261-8435 GCA_001790645.1 Candidatus Schekmanbacteria bacterium GWA2_38_11 | reverse complement strand
CCTTTTTCAAAGGAGGAGTTAACGAATTTCCCCCTTTACCTGCCTGCCGGCAGGCAGGTAAAAGGGGGGCGAGGGGGGATTTGAATTTCACTTGAACCCTGGAATCCTATTTCACAGCTAAAAGAAAGTTATGGTTACATTTTCAGAAAAAGCAAAAGCAGAATTTGAAGAGGTTCTGAAAAGATATCCTGATAAACAGGCAGCTTTGCTTCCTGCCCTCCATCTGGCACAGCGTGAGTTTGGCTATATAAGCAGAGAGGTCATGGATTATGTAGCCTCACTTCTTAAACTTCCTCCCTCTGAAGTTTATGGAGTAGCGACTTTCTATACCATGTACAACAAAAAACCTGTTGGCAAGTATTTCATTCAGGTATGCAAGAATATTTCATGCTCAATGCTCGGTGCAGAAGATATAGTGAAGCATATAGAGGAAAAGCTTAACATAAAAGCCGGTGAGACTACAATGGACAATATTTTTACTCTAACTACGGTTGAATGCCTGGGTTCATGCGGCACAGCACCAATGATGCAGATAAACGATGACTACTATGAGGGTTTGAGCATTGAAAGGGTGGATGAGATTTTGGAAAGGCTAAGTAAGGCTTCAAGTGGATAGGATTCAAGAGGTCAAGGGTTCGGGGGCTCAAGTGAAATTCAAATCCCCCCTCGCCCCCCTTTTCTAAAGGGAGGTTGGGGGGATTATTAACTTCTCGACCACTCGACCCCTTGAATCCTCGAACCCTTTTAGAAAACCTTATAAACGAAGCTTAAGGATTTAATTTGAACAGAGCATTATTAATTCAGATACTGAAAAACCCCTGGACAATTAATGTGATTGAAATTTTTGTTGTCTTCGGGATGATAATGTTTACCGTTGCATATCTCTCTCTTCTGGAGAGAAAGATATCTGCACGCATTCAATACCGAATAGGACCGAACAGGGTTGGTCCTTTTGGTCTGCTTCAGCCTTTTGCAGACGGAATAAAATTCATCTTTAAAGAGGATATAATTCCCAACCATGTGAACAAAGTATTTTATGTCCTTGCTCCTGCTATCGCCATTGTCCCTGCTCTTTTAACCTTTGCAGTTGTACCATTCGGTTCCCCCACGACATTTTTCGGAATTCTTGATGAACCTGTGCGGCTCCAGATTGCTGATCTTAATGTAGGGATACTTTACATCTTTGCCATTGCTTCGCTTGGAGTCTACGGAATTGTGCTTGGAGGATGGGCGTCTAACAATAAATATTCCCTGCTCGGAGGACTGAGGTCTTCTGCGCAGATGATAAGCTATGAGATCTCAATGGGACTTGCAGTGATGGGAGTTTTAATGATGGCAGGGTCTCTGAGTTTAGCTGATATTGTTAAAGACCAGGAACGATGCTGGTATATTTTCCCGCAGTTTCTCGGTTTCCTGATTTTTGTTGTGGCTGCTTTTGCAGAAACTAACAGGCTTCCTTTTGATCTTCCCGAAGCTGATTCTGAGCTTGTAGCGGGCTATCATACCGAGTACAGCAGCATGAAGTTTGCAATGTTTTTCATGGCAGAATATTCAAACATGATAACTGCATCTGCGGTGATAGTCACACTCTATTTAGGAGGCTGGCAGGGACTGCCTGTAGGCGGCTGGATGGGGCTTCCGATTGTTGACAAGCTGTGGTTTATGCCCCTTGCCTGGTTTTGCACAAAGGTGGCTTTCCTGTTATTTGTATTTATCTGGGTGAGGTGGACGCTTCCGAGATGCCGGTATGACCAGCTTATGAAACTGGGGTGGAAAATCTTTTTACCACTCTCACTACTGAACATACTTATAACAGGTGTGCTGATAATGATGGATGTGTATTAGGGGAAATTAAAAATTAAAAAATCAAAAGTAAAAATTATGGGGTAGGGGAGGCTTTAGCCTCCCAATTGATTGCTCGATGGTTTGACTTACTCACCATGCTCGCTTTGAACAAGCCTGAGCATCCTGGGCTTGTCGAAGGATCGAAGGACTTTGTTGTGAGCTAAGTTGAATGATTAGGGGCGACTAAAGTCGCCCCTAATCAAGCCGCAATAAAGAGGAGACAGCTTTTTTGCTTGAGACTGTTTTATTTTATTTCTTTGCCGGTGCAGCAATAATTTCGGCGCTGATGCTTGTGATGAGGAAAAATCCTGTCACATGCGCAGTGTCTCTGATTATTACTTTTATATCCTTTGCAGGGCTTTATATACTTTTAAATGCACACTTTATTGCTGCTATTCAGATACTGGTCTATGCCGGAGCCATTATGGTTCTTTTCCTTTTTGTTATAATGCTCCTTGACCTTAAGAGGGAAGAGGATTTTTTAAGCAGGCTAAAAGCTCAGAAATTTTTTGGAATAGCGCTTGCAGTTATTTTACTGGCGGAAGTATTTGCAGCTATAAGTTCAATAAACGGCATGTTCCTTACAAGAGGTATTTATTCAGCAGAAAATATTGCAGAGGCAGGCGGTAATACAAAGGTGATAGGGAGACTTCTTTTTACGGATTATCTCCTTCCCTTTGAGGTTACTTCAATTCTGCTGATAGTTGCAATAATAGGCGCCGTATTTTTAGGAAAAAAAGAGAATTGAAATGATAACGCTGACACATTATCTGGTTCTTTCCGGAATCATTTTTACCATAGGGGTAATAGGAGTTATGGTAAGAAGGAGCGCACTTGTAATCTTCATGTGCATTGAGTTGATGCTTAATTCTGTAAACCTCACGTTTATAGCATTTTCAAGATATCTTAATTCTCTGGACGGTCAGGTTTTTGTGTTTTTCGTGCTCTCTGTCGCAGCTGCTGAAGTAGTTGTGGGACTTGCAATAATAATTTTGATTTTCAGGAACAAAGCCACAGTAAATGTGGATGAGATCAATTTAATGAAATGGTGAGAAAAAATTGTTTGAGTATATCTGGTTAATTCCTTTTCTCCCGATTATCGGGACAGTTATAAACGGTCTTTTAGGCAAAAAGCTCGGAGACAGAGTTGTCGGGTTTGTTGGATGCACTGTTGTTGGCATTTCCTTTTTAATATCTGCAAGCCTTTTCGCACAACTGCTTAGCCTTCCTTCTGAAAGCAGGTTTTTCAGCAAGGTAATTTACACATGGATAGGTTCCGGGGATTTTAAGGCTGATATCGGTTTCCAGTTAGATCCTCTCTCTTCCCTCATGATACTTGTTGTGACCGGAGTCGGATTCTTAATCCATGTTTATTCTGTCGGTTATATGCACAAGGACCCGGGCTATTACAGATATTTTGCTTACCTCAACCTTTTTACTTTCTCAATGCTGATTCTTGTTTTAGCAAATAATTTTCTGCTAATGTTCGTAGGCTGGGAGGGAGTGGGGCTCTGCTCCTATCTTCTCATAGGCTACTGGTTTGAGAAAAAGTCAGCCGCTGACGCAGGAAAAAAGGCCTTTGTTGTAAACCGCATAGGGGACTTCGGATTTATTCTTGGAATAATGTTAATCTTCACTACTTTTAAAACCCTTAATTTTTCTGAGGTTTTTCCAAAGGCGGTTGATGCTTTCTCAAAAGGGGACCCCACAATTACCCTTATAGCAATATTTCTTTTTATCGGTGCCATGGGTAAATCGGCACAGATACCTCTGTATGTCTGGCTTCCTGATGCAATGGAAGGTCCAACCCCTGTTAGCGCTCTTATCCACGCAGCAACAATGGTTACTGCAGGGGTATATATGGTTTCGCGGTGCAATGCTCTGTATACACTTGCGCCTGACTCCATGACCCTTGTGGCAATAGTTGGTGCAGCAACTGCGATTTTTGCTGCCTCTATAGGGCTTGTGCAGAACGATATTAAAAAAGTTCTTGCATATTCAACAGTGAGCCAGCTTGGCTATATGTTCCTTGCCTGCGGGGTCGGGGCATTCGGAGCAGGTATATTTCATTTAATGACACATGCCTTCTTTAAAGCACTCCTCTTTATGGGAGCTGGAAGTGTAATTCATGCAATGGGAGGAGAACAGGATATCTGGAAGATGGGTGCTTTAAGAAAACATATGCCGGTAACGTTCCTGACATTTCTTGCAGGCACAATTGCTATCACAGGGTTTCCGGGGTTTGCAGGGTTCTTCAGCAAAGATGAGATCCTCTGGGAGGCCTTCAGTGGAGCTTATGGCTCGCCTGCGTTGTGGCTGGTAGGGATAATAGCTGCAACCTTCACATCCTTTTATATGTTCAGGATGTTTTTCCTGACCTTCTGCGGAGAATTCAGGGGGACAGATGAAAAGCTCCATCATCTCCATGAATCCCCGGGTGTCATGACAGTTCCACTTATTATTCTTGCTATCCTCTCAGCAGTCGGTGGCTATGTGGGAGTGCCCCACATCCTGGGTGGAAGCAATGTGATAGGGTCTTTCTTAGCGCCTGTTTTTGGGAAGGGGTTAGAAGGAAAGGTCGAAGCGCATGGTGGTGGTGAGTCTCTTGAACTTATATTGATGGGTGTTTCTGTTGTTATTGCCGTTGTCGGTCTTTTAGTGGCGTATTACCTTTATCTTGCAAACAGGGAATTGCCTCATAAACTTGAAAAAAAGTTTAAGGGGATCTATAAGGTTTTACTTAATAAATATTACGTTGATGAGATTTATGATGCCTGCATTGTAAATCCCATCAAAAACGGTTCCATCTTTTTGTGGGAAAAATTTGATGACAGGTTTATTGACGGCCTTGTAAACGGCGTTGCATCGTTTTTTGATGAAGGGAGTGCAGTTCTCAGGAGAATGCAGACAGGGGCTATTCAATCCTACATGCTTTCAATAGTGATTGGAGCTGTGGTGATTTTAGGATACTATTTGTTGAAATAAGGAGAGCTAAAAATTAGAAATTCGGAATTCTAAATACTAAACAAATTCAAATGACCAAAATCCGAAATTCAAAACTGTTTGGAACATTTGAATTTTGATATTGTTTAGAGTTTAGATATTAGAATTTAGGATTTAATTAAAAAAACGGGACAAGAATGTCCCGCCTATCGATAGGCGGGGTTTGCAAACCCCGCCACATGGAATTTTTTAAGGATAAGCAATGTTAATGAGCCAGGAAGGTTTCCCGGTACTTACAGTTATCACGTTTTTCCCTCTGCTTGGTGCATTTTTTATTCTGCTGACTGAGAAGCATAGCCTTGGAACAATCAGGGGATTTGCGCTCT
>MGDB01000048.1:0-3252 GCA_001790645.1 Candidatus Schekmanbacteria bacterium GWA2_38_11 | reverse complement strand
TAGTCAATTTCTTTTTTTCTCTACACCTGTTCTATTATTTTGACGGCAGTACCTCACGCATGCAGTTTGAAGTGTTTAAGCCATGGATCAGGGAATGGGGAATAAACTATCATTTGGGTGTTGACGGGATAAGTCTGCTCCTTGTCATGCTGACTACATTCATTACGCCCCTTGCGATACTCGCTTCATGGAAAGCAATTGAGTCAAAAGTAAAGGAATACATGATTGTGATGCTCTTCCTTGAGACAGGCATGATCGGGGTATTTATCTCCCTTGATCTTTTTCTTTTCTATGTTTTCTGGGAGCTGATGCTGATACCAATGTATCTGCTGATCGGTGTGTGGGGAGGGCCGCGAAGGATATATGCTGCAATAAAGTTTGTGCTTTATACAATGGCAGGCAGCGTGCTGATGCTTGTCGGGATACTCGTACTTTACTTTATTAATTACAACCAGACCGGAGAATACTCTTTTGATCTGTTAAAGTTTTACGACCTGAATTTATCTCCCCAGACACAGATCTGGCTGTTTCTCGCTTTTGGGCTTGCCTTTGCCATCAAGGTCCCCATGTTTCCGTTCCACACATGGCTTCCTGATGCCCACGTTGAAGCGCCAACTGCGGGGTCTGTTATTTTAGCAGCTATTCTTTTAAAAATGGGGACATACGGCTTTTTACGTTTCTGCCTTCCTCTCTTTCCCCAGGCATCATACGATTTTATCCCGCTCATCTCGATCCTTGCAATAGTCGGGATAATCTACGGAGCATTAGTATCAATGGTGCAAAAGGACATTAAAAAACTGGTAGCCTATTCCAGTGTGAGCCACCTCGGTTTTGTGATGCTCGGGCTTTTTGCGCTCAATATCCAGGGTGTAGGTGGCGGACTGATTCAGATGATTAACCATGGCCTCAGTACTGGAGCCCTGTTTTTGATAATAGGGATGATTTATGAGCGGAGGCACACAAGGATGATTGAGGATTTTGGAGGGCTCTCTAAACAGATACCGGTATTTGCAGCCTTTTTCATGATTGTGACATTGTCCTCTATCGGACTACCCGGGCTTAATGGCTTTGTTGGAGAGTTTTTAATTCTGCTCGGAGCTTTCCAGGAAAACCGCATCTATGCCATCTTTGCTGCAAGCGGAATAATTCTTGCAGCAGTGTATATGCTCTGGATGTTCCAAAGAGTAATGTTTGGGGAGCTGAAACACCCTGAAAACAAAAATTTAAAAGACCTCTCTGCGCGGGAAGTAATAGTTTTACTGCCAATTGTGATAATGATAATTGTAATAGGAGTTTATCCTGCTCCGTTTCTAAATAGGTCAGAGGTTTCAATAAAAGACCTCCTAAGTAAAGTCAAGGGACAGTACCAGGTTGTTGATAAGAAACATTCCGTGGGAAAACAATTTGCAGTGACTGATGTCTCTAATCAGCATAATATGAGATATTCTTATCCCGATAGACGGGGTTTTCCAACCCCGTCGTGGCGGGACAAGAATGTCCCGCCTATCAAGGCAAGGATTAAACCTGTAAAGGTCTCCATGCAGAAAGTAAAAGGGGATTTTTGAGATGGAACTCTTTTTGCCAGATATAAACCTGCAGGCCATAGCTCCTGAAATCATACTGGTTGTTTTTGCCTGCGTGATTCTGCTTCTTGATGCAATTTTTCCAAGGTTCAATAAAACCTATCTTGCCTTTTTAGCCGTAGTTGGGACATTTTTCGCATTCAGGTCAACAATCCTTTGCTGGGGCAGGAAAGAATATGTTTTTCGTGAAATGATGGTGATTGATAACTTCTCCCTATTCTTTAATTTTATTTTCCTCATAGGCACAGCCTTAACCATACTTATATCTGTGGGTTACATGAACAGAGAGAAATTCGGACATGGAGAATATTATTCCCTTATACTCTTCGCTACTTCAGGGATGATGTTCATGGGCTCAGGGGTAGATCTGATAATGATCTTCCTCGGGCTTGAGATAATGTCAATTTCGATTTATATCCTCGCTGGTTTTGAAAAGAAAAACCCGGTTTCAAATGAATCAGCCCTTAAATATTTTCTCCTCGGCGCCTTTGCAACCGGTTTTCTCCTCTATGGTATAGCTCTGTTATACGGTGTGACAGGAAGTACAAAGCTTAAAGCAATATCCCAGTCACTCTATCCTTCTTCAGGGTCAACCAGCCCACTTTTTTACATAGGTGCAGGACTTTTAATAATAGGGTTCAGTTTTAAAATTGCTACAGTGCCATTCCATATGTGGGTTCCTGATGTTTACCAGGGTGCCCCAACAGCCATAACAGCCTTTATGTCTGCAGGAGTGAAGGCTGCTGCATTTGCAGCCTTTTTCAGAGTGGTTCAGACTGCACTTACATCAATTCAGGCAGACCTGACAGTTGTGCTCTGGATACTGGCAGTGCTGACAATGACAGTGGGTAATGTGATTGCCATTGCTCAGGAGAATATCAAAAGGATGTTGGCCTATTCAAGCATTGCCCATGCAGGGTATATATTGATAGCTTTAGTAGCATCAAATGAAATTGGTGCATCAGGACTGCTCTTTTACCTACTTGCATATACCTTGATGAATATCGGGGCTTTTGCTGTAGTTATCTTTTTGAGCAAAAAGGAAGATGAAGCAGTCAACCTCTCTGACTATGCAGGGATAGGTTTTAAATACCCGGTACTGGCGCTCTGCATGACCATATTTATGGTATCACTCTCAGGCATTCCACCTACAGCCGGGTTTATCGGGAAGTTTTATATCTTCAGTGCCGCAGTTAAGGCAAACTACATCGGCCTTGCTGTGATAGGTGCTTTGAACAGCGCTGTTTCAGTATTCTACTATTTTCGCGTGATTGTGATGATGTATATGAAGGAGCCAGTCAAAGAACGCACAGAGCTTATGATTTCACCATCTCTTGCCGCTGCAATACTCTGCTGCGCACTTGGTGTAATGCTTTTGGGAGTTTTTCCGTCCGCAGCCCTCCACCTCACCCGCGCCTCAGTTCTTTTCCTGTGGTAAGGGTTTAATTCCCACTAAATACTTTATTGCCTGTCATTGCGAAAGGCTTTAGCCCCGAAGCAATATCAGTTTTTCAGGTCTGCTGCTTTATTTTTTAAGAAACTTCTAAATAATTATTGACAGTACAAACAAAACTTTTATATTGGAAACAAAATAAATCTTATCTAAAGAACAATGGACAGAAGTTTAGAGTCAAAGACAATCTAAGCGGGTTTTAGATTATTAATAGTT
>MGDB01000047.1 GCA_001790645.1 Candidatus Schekmanbacteria bacterium GWA2_38_11 | reverse complement strand
CTTTTCCGCTGCTGATAAGATGAGAAAAGAATTAGTTGGGGATATTGTAACCTATGTCAAGAACAGGAATGTGAATTTCACAAATATCTGCAGGAACAGATGCGAGTTCTGTGCTTACAGACGGGACAGCGATGACACTGACAGCTTCTTTATGGAAATTGATGAAATATTAGGAAAGCTTGCAGAGGAGGAGATTACTGAGGTTTGTATTCAGGGGGGATTAAATCCCAGTGTGAAGCTGAAGTTTTACGGTGATCTTTTAAAAACGATAAAACTAAAATATCCCAATATCCATATCCACGGCTTTTCTCCAATGGAAGTGAAATTCATGTCAGAGATTTCCGGATTGTGTATAGAGGATGTGCTCAGGTTTCTAAAAAATTCAGGTCTTGATTCAATGCCGGGAACTGCTGCTGAGATTTTAGTAGATGAGATTAGAGAGAAGATATGCCAGGAGAAACTAAAAACAGATGAATGGGTCAAGGTAATAAAAACAGCGCATAAATCAGGGATACCAACAACCGCAACAATAATGTTTGGTCATATTGAAAAAAATCTTCACAGGGCAAAACATCTTGAGGTTTTAAGAAAGATTCAGGAAGAGACAGGGGGATTTACGGAGTTTGTTCCTCTCCCGTTCATTCCCTTTAATACAAGGTTGGCTGTTAACTATAAATTAGAGATGATCCCTATATTAGAAATTTACAAAATGTATGCCATATCAAGAATCTATTTTGGAAAGCTAATTCCTAATATCCAGGCGAGCTGGGTAAAGATCGGGTTAGAAGCTGCACAGAAGGCTTTGTCATTGGGTGCAAATGACCTCAGCGGGACATTGGGAGAGGAAAGAATCTCACAGGCTGCAGGTTCAAAATTTGGTAAGGCTCTAACAGAAAAGGATTTAAGGAGAGCAATCCTCGATGCAGGTAAAATACCATGTCAGAGAGATACGCTCTACAACGTATATGAGAAAGACAGCCTTGCCATGAATTGCAGGAGGATACTAAAAGAGCTATAAGCTATAAGCTTTAAGGAGTAAAAAATAATATGAAAGTAAAAATGTAAAATGAAAAGTGTAAAGTTTAAAGTGAAAAGCTCTAAACCAAAGTGCAAAGTTTTAAATATTTTATAGCTTAAAGCTTACAGCTTATAACTGTATTAAAATTCACTCTCAGCGCCCTGGATTTCTCCTTCCTCTTCTTTTTTAACGAAAAGTTCTTTTTCTTTTTTAATAGCCTCTCTTCCCGCCTCAATAGCCTCAGCCCAGATCGATTTCTGTTCCTGGAACTTGGTTTTTCCTACTTCTACAGCCTTATCTATTTTTTCCTTAGCTGTTTCAGAGACGCTGCGAAGCTTACCTTTGAGACCAGTGGTAGATTCAGAGACTTTTTGCCGCGTCTCTTCTCCCGGTGCTGGAGCAAGTAACAAACCGATTGCTGCGCCTATAAGACCACCGGCTAAAAAGGCAAAAAACATTCCAAGGCTTCCTGATTCATTTTGATTATTTCCCATTTGAGCCACCTCCTTTTCAAAATTTATTTTGAAAATGGCAGGTCAGGAGACCTGCCACTACCCTGGGTAGCATCGGGTCTCCTGACCCGATGTCTATTTCTACTTCCTTCTTAAGAACAAACGATTTTTTATTACATCAACCCCTGCTTTTATTCCTATCCAGAGGGTTGAAACCAGGATTTTTTTACCTAAATTTTTAGCTGAAAGCAATGTAGTTACCTGGGATACATTTTTTACTACATTTTCAACTGCCCTAACAGCATTGGCAGTTGATGTTATACCAAGGTTTAATTCTTCTGAAATATGCTTGATATTGTTAACCGCATCATTTATCTTTGAGATCAGGGGATTGATTTCTTCATTAATCTCTTTCAATGTTATTTCAGCTTCTCTGGCAGTTCTTTTAACCTGTATTATCATTGATATTAAAAATCCAGCAATAATCAGAATGACAACTGTGAGAATTACAAGGCAAAGTTCAATAACTGTCGTCACAAAGTTTCTCCAAAAGTCATTTTTTTATTAATCTTCAATTTTTATTTTTATATAACTTGTCCTTCAATGTCAAGGTGGAATGTGGGGGTTTTTAAATATTTAATTATTGCAAAATTATAGTAAAATAATATATTTTAAAGCAATTTTTGAAGTATGGTAAAGTATATTATTCAAAAAAGATGAGGCATGAAAAATAAAATCCAAGAGAATCGCATTGAAGATAATATCCGCATTATTACTGCTTATATTCCGGATATGAAAAAATGGGAAGACAATTTTAAAACAAGGAGGAAAAGGAAATGAATTGTCACGTTTGTGGGTCAAAAATGGATGAGACAATAACAGACCTTCCATTTAAAGTAAGAGATACTTCAATTGTTATTGTAAAAGATATGCCAGTATTACAATGCCAATCATGCCGTGAGTATTTATTAAAAGATTCTATTATGCAGCGTTTAGAAAATATTTTAAAAGCAGCTGATAGATCTGTTGAATTGGAAATAGTAAAATTTGCAGCATAGTTGTCAGACACTTCAAATATAATTACTGTATCCAGTTCTTCAGCATCATATCTTCAACTATACCATCTACTGTTTATTTTTCAAATGTTATTTATTGACTTAACTGAAAAATCACTTTAGCTCAGGACTTTCAGGAATCTTTTTATAATCAGCGAATCGAGATCTTTGGCTTTTTTATTGGTAGAAACGATAGCAGATTTTTTAATGATTGCAGCAGCCATTGAGCGGTGTCCCCCTGCACTTCCTATATCAGATAAGGCTGATTTAATTATTTTCCCCGCATCTTTCTTGCCGTCGCTATTTCTTATGGATACTACTATGCTGCCATTAAAGAGTCCATAGATTACAGCAAAGTTGATATTTTTGATATCAAGGCAGAATTCAGCAATCTGGGGGAAGATTTCCCTGTCGTTCACTAAGCCGATGTTTGAGAAGAGGGTGTTTTTATAAATGGTCCTGTTATTTACCGCTTTTCCAAAGGCATCAAAGGCTTCAATGCTGATGGCAGGCCTTTGAATCTTCTGCAAAAGGTTAATATCTGCTAATGGATAGAGATAGATGAAGGCGCCGATATCCTCAGGGTGAGTTTCACGATTTAAGAAAAGAGTATCGCATTTTATAGCATAGAGAAGGGCTGTTGCCAATTCTTTTTCCATCGTATATTTTGAATATATAAAATACTCAGTCATAACTGTAGCATTTGCCCCAACATCAGGCCTTATATCCAAAAATTTGGCTTCTATTTTTCCGGCGTGAGGGTGGTGGTCAATTATTATGTCAGGAACAATGTGTGATGGCAGGGAGTTGTTCTCACCAGGGAAAGTTTCAATCAAAGCAAATTTATTGAATTTATCCAGACTAAGCTCGGATATATTTCTCATTTTTATATTCAGCAGCTCAAGCATTGTCCTGTTCTCTGTTCTTCCAATAAACCCTCCGTATGCCAGGGTTGTTTTAATCTTTTTTTCTTTTTTAAGCAAAAACTCCAGCGCCATGGCACTTGCAATTGAATCAGGGTCAGGGTTATCATGGGTGAGAATAAGAAGACTGTCAGAATCCTCAACAGTTGAGAATAAATCCATAAGCCGTTTCCTTTTCTTAAAACGTTTGAGTTCAAAGGAGAAGTCTTTGGAAATTAGCTGCGGTATTGAGATATAATCATCAATGGTCAGGTTCTTTTTCCGTCTAACTAAATTATCTTTTAAAGCGACTATGACGGGAGTTTCAGGACTTTTTTTCTCATTGATGATACCAACAATCTTTTTCAATTTTTTGCTGTCATCTTCTATGAGAATTATTCCGGACACCTGATTAAAATCGAGTGAGCTGTAAGTAGATGGGTCTGTTAATTGACCATGAACAGGTTGAAACCCTATTGTTTTAAGATCTTCCAGCGCTGTGGAGGATTCCTCGGAAATGATAACAGAGTTCTCTATTACCGGTTTTATAGCTTTTGCGATGATAAAAAGAAGCTCGCTGCTTCCTATAAGGAAAACTCTCATCGGAGTTCTACCTCTAAGATTTCTTCAATTGAGGAGATTTCTTTTGCAAGGAGAGGGAAATTTAGTTGTTTTGGCGTCTGGATAACAGCATTTATTTCAATGCCGTGGGCATGACTGTTTTTAATTATACGGATGCTGCTGATTGCTATCTGATATTTTGCCAGGATGGCTTCAATTTTACCCAAAATTCCCGGTATATCTTTTGTTAAAATGAATAAGTTCTTAGCAGCCTTACTGCCTATAAAAATTTTTTCTACTTTATTCAGTACAGCAAGGGCAACTATGATTATGAGAGTTGCCAATAAGGAGCCGTAAAAGAATCCTGCTCCTATTCCGAGGCCTATTCCCGCAGTTGTCCAGAGTGAGGCGGCAGTTGTTAACCCTTTAATCGACGCTCCAAACCTAAGAATAGCGCCAGCTCCCAAAAACCCGACACCAGTCACTACCTGGGCAGCTATGCGGGTAGGGTCAGAATTCCTGGAATTCCCGAATGTCTCTGCCATGTATATTGATATCAGTGTAATAAGGGTTGCACCCAGGCAGAGAATCATATGGGTTCTGAAACCAGCAGGCTGATTGTGCCTTTCCCTCTCAAGACCCACTACACCTCCAAGTATTGCTGATGCAATGAGCCTTATGAAGATATCATTATATGATGGTAATGCTACCATTTATCTCTCTCCAAGGATATCGAATAAAAGGCGGTTTTCTGTCTTTAACTTTCTTACCCTTATGGCAATTGATAAAATGTTAGAAATTATAGAAATAAAGTGGATTTCATCATCCTGAAAATTTCTGCGCGTAGAGGTTTTCATATTTATTACCCCTAAGACCAAATCTTCATGCATGATTGGGCACGCAAGCATTGCCTTAATCGTGTCCTCATTTACTTCTTTGATTTTTTTTGACCTTTTGTCAAGGGAGATGTCCTCTACAATTACGGTCTTTTTCTCCTTTGCAGATAATCCTGTTAATCCTTCCCCGATGCTCAATTTCAGCCTGCCTACCAGTTCCTTGTTAAGTCCTTTTGTTGCTCTCAGGACAAGTTTATCATCTTCCACGGTATATATTGAGGATACATCCACGGCGAGGCTGGAGCAGACCTTTTCAAGGAGGTGATTTAATACCTCATTGAGGTCACAGTCAGAGCTGACTAACATACTTATTTCTTCAAGAGAGAATATCTCCAGTTTTTCCCTGTTTGCCCTGTCAAGGGTTAGTACATAGTCTGAATCTGATTTGTAAGTCATGGAAGAGGGGATATTCTTTTTAAACTGCGGTGGTGCAAGGGTTCTGGTTTTTGCTGACACGAGTTCAAAGTCTGAAAACCCGCAGGAACAGACAAGTTTTGCCTTCCAATTATCGAGGTATTCCTTTTTCATCACTCTTCCGCATTTTCTGCAACGGGTATACTTTTCCATTCAAAATCTCCTGATAAAAACCAAGTTCATTAATCCTTTATTGAGATTTCTTTTAAAAGAGGCAGTTCATCAAGTACCTTGCCGGCGCCCAGTGCAACGGCACAAACCGGATCTTTGGCAATGTACACTGGAAGCCCTGTTTCTTTCTGAATTAATTTATCAATTCCTTTCAAGAGCGCCCCTCCTCCGGCAAGCATTATCCCCTTGTCAACAATGTCTGATGCAAGCTCTGGAGGAGTGTTTTCAAGGGTTGATTTAACAGTCGCGATCATTATGGCCAGAGTTTCTGCAAGAGCCTCCTGAATTTCCTCTTCATTAATGGTCAGGGATACTGGTAATCCTTCTATCAAATCTTTTCCTTTGATAAGCATTGTCTTTCCACTATTTCCTTCAAAGGCGCTTCCCAACTCTATTTTTGTTCTTTCTGCCGTAAGGTCTCCAATTAATAAATTATATTTATTTTTTATAAATTTAATTATTGCTTCATTTAACTCATCGCCAGCAATCCTTACAGATTTACTATAAACAATGCCTGCAAGGGCAATCACTGCTACTTCAGTTACGCCGCCGCCGATATCTATGATCATGCTGCCTGAAGCGTCCTGTACAGCAAGGCCTGCACCTATTGCAGCAGCCATAGGTTCTTCTATGAAATAGACTTCTCTTGCACCAGCCTCTTCGCAGGATTCTTTAACAGCTCTTCTCTCAACTGAGGTTATGCCAAGGGGAGTTGATATTACGATCCTGGGATAAACGAGAGTCTTGCGATTGTGGATTTTGTGGATAAAATATTTTAGCATTTCCATTGTAGCTTCTATATTTGAGATGACACCCTCTTTTATTGGCCTTGTGACCTCGATAAAAGGTGGGGATTTCCCAAGCATTTCCTTTGCATATTTTCCAACAGCTAAGATTTCCTGTGTGATGATGTTTTTTGCAATAACAGATGGCTCATTTACAATAATCCCCTTGCCTTTAAGGTAAACAAGGATATTGGCAGTACCCAGATCAATAGCAAGATCTTTTGAAAAGGATTGAAATAAGGAACTGAAACCCATAAAAATTTTTTACCCTACGGAAGAAAGATATTTTCCCTTAAAAATCTTCTGGCGAGCTTTTTCCAGGCTCGCCAAAAAAATAACACACACTCTATCAAATTTACAAATTAAACGAATAATTTAATTTTAAAATATAAAACTTTTAAAGCCACTTTGTCAAGTATAATTGGGGTAATTGGGGTGTGCCTTTTAGAGTTGCAATCCCGATATTAACCGTGACTGTTCTCTTATTTGTAGGGGTTCGATTCATCGAACCCGCAATACAGGTTACTTTATGGGTTGGATGGTTCAATGTCACAATTCCTTTTTTGCGCAGAATCATAATTCCTCATTTGTAGGGGTTCGATTCATCGAACCCGTTTTCACTTCTTTAAACAAAAATTTTTCTATCGCATTTATAAAATCCTGAGTTTTTGGCAGCATCTCATCTATATCCTCCTTTGTAACCTCATTCTGTTCCATATAATCACCTTTTTGTCGAAGCTCAAAGGCACGATGTAGTGATTTTGATAAATCTTTTTTAAATGTTCCTGTTTTAATAAATTCCTTATCAAATAAAGAAATTACTCCTATGTGCTTTGAAGTACCAAGTCTTTTTTCCTGAAGCAGAGCAAGGACAGCATAAAACATCGCATAATATAACCTGTTCATTATGGAACGGAAACTCATTCCTTCACGTAAAAGCACTTTTGCTTCTTCAATAGAAGCTTTTGCCTGTGTTAGTCTGTACTGAATTAAAGCAGTTTCCCCTTTATTCATATACTTATTCCTTCATTATATACATTCTGAATAAAGACCGATTCACGGATCGGGCTATTCTTCAAAGTATCAAAGCTTATAGCAACAGGCATGATAACTATATCTTCAGGGAACCCAGCCTCCCATGCGCAATCGCTTATGTATTTTTCTATCCGGTGGTCGAGATAATCCACAACAACAAACACATCAAGGTCTGATTCTTCTACAGCATCTCCTCGCGCCTTTGAACCAAACACCTTCAATTCATGTACCACGACCTTTTTTGATACAAGCCTTTTAAATTTTTCAACAGCTTTTCTCTCTTTTTTTTTCATCTGATGTTATCCTTTGTAATATTTTCCAAGTTTGTTTTGAGATACTAATGAATTACTTACGACCTTCACGTTTTATATCCTCAGATATTTCTTCTTCTGTAGGTTCGTAAAAAGGTATCTTTTTCTCTCTAAGAAGATCCATGAACCTCCATTTGTTCAGTCCAGCAAGTTGTGCTGCTTTGCCAAAAGAGAGTATCCCTTCTGAAAAAAGATTTATTGCAAGCTTTTTCTTGGTGTATCCTTTTATCTCGAGGGTTGAATATACATCCCCGGATATATCTATTTCTAACCGTGCTGTTTTCATGTTTGCCTTCAAATTTTGATTGTAGTTAATATTAAAATATCAGTA
>MGDB01000046.1:813-7999 GCA_001790645.1 Candidatus Schekmanbacteria bacterium GWA2_38_11 | reverse complement strand
TGGCCCTTTGGCATTAGTCCTTTTTGTATATATAACTTGGTTAACTCTAAAAGCATCTTTTTTTATCGATAGATATTCATTAATACCGATGGCGAAATCATTAATATATTTTAATATTTCGTACTTGTTATCAATGTTCTTATATGGCAGCCAATTCAATGAATATATTTTTTGGGGAATAGTTGGAATTACATTTGCGGAAAAGACTCGGATAATTGAATATATGCAGATTTATAACCGGAGGTCAATAGCATAGAGCATTTTGATGTTCCACATGGAATGTTTTCAATAATGGAAGAATACGATAAAATCGGAATAGTCTTGCTAAATTATAATAATTCCACACTGGATACACTTGAATGCGTTAACGCACTTATAAAATCTGGTTGTGCACAGGAACAAATTTTTATTCTGGATAATGATTCAGAAAAGAAGTATAAAGATATATTAATAAAACACATTCCCGGGAAAGTCGTTATGTCATTTAATCCAGTAAACTCCGGTTTTGCAAAAGGGTGCAATATAGGGATAAAATACTTTTTGAACCGAGAAAATATTTCTTATATTTTGTTGTTAAATAACGATACTATTGTACCTGTGAATTTCTTGAAAGATTTAATAACTCCATTTTTGCATTTGGACCCGACTGTTGGGATCGTTTCACCCCTTATTTATTATAACACCGATAAAAACCAAGTTTGGTATGGGGGTGTTAATTACATACCTTCGATTGGTTGCTATACTCACAATACAGATAAGAATAAAATACCAATAAATGGATACGTTGATACCAATGTAACCACAGGGTGTTGTATGCTTTTCAGAAAGACACTGATAGAAAAAGTTGGTTTCTTGGATGAAGATTATTTTATGTATTTTGAAGATGTTGATTTTTCATTAAAAGTTCGGCGCGCTGGTTTCAGAATCCTGCTAAATGTAGATGCTCATATTTTTCACAAGGTTGGTACGTCATCAGAAAAAGTTTCTTTTGAAAAAACCCAATATGCTTTCAAGTCTTATAAATTGTTTATTCGGAAAAATTATAGTAGTTTCAAGAGGTTATTTTACATGGTAATGGCATATATTGCTTATATTCATGGAGGAATCAAGCTCATTCTAAATAGGCGTACTGGTGAATCAATAATTATATTTAAAGTGCTATTTCAGTCAATTTGCAAATAACTAACGTTACCCCGGTGAGGGAAACCTCGTAGAAGGTATAAAAATCACCTACTAAATCAAATGCGAAAATCTTACAAAATTGCGTTTGACGCAAGACCTGCACAAGGAAACAATAGGAATATTACGGGAGTAGCTACCTATAGCCTAAATATAATAAAAAATTTTTCAGTATTGGTTGAGGATTTTGATTTTATTTTTATCATTGATTCAACTTTGGATAGTTCCCATATAGCATTTCCTGAAAATTCTGAATTTATTAATACCTCTATTGGTCGAGGAGGTGGGTTGAGAAACTGGATACTGAGGGACTATTTTACTCAGATCATTTTGCCGCAGAAACTTATTAGTATGGGAGCACATCTTTATCATCAGCCTGATTATATAATTCCAGTTCGAGCAACTCCTTTTGTTATAGTTCCTACTTTTCTTGATGCAATAGTCTTTACGCCGCATGATCACAGGAGTTATTTAGCAAAGGCAAGAGATAAATATTTATTGAAGAAAGGAGCAAATAATGCAGATGCAATAATTACTATATCGGACTTTTCCAAACAAGAACTTGTCAAATATTTGGGTATTGATCCCTGTAAAATAGTAAAAATATGGATCGGGATTTCCGAGTGCTTTTTTTCCCCTGTGAATAAAGAATCTGCTGCAAGTTGTTGTCGGAAACTTGGATTTAATGGGGATTTTATATTTTATTATGGAGGTTATGGGCAACGGAAGAATGTGAAATTGTTGTTGGATGCTTTTAGTATTATTAGAAATAGAATTGACATTAAACTGGTTTTAGCTGGAAATATAACTAAAATAATAGAGGATAAAATTATCACTTTAAACCTTTTTGAATCTGTTAAAATATTTGGTTTTGCTAAGGAGGAAGAACTTAAGGAACTATTAAATATGTGTTCTGTATTTGTGTTCCCTTCCTCAATGGAAGGTTTTGGTCTGCCGGTAGCTGAGGCGATGGCTTGCGGCGCACCAGTTGTCTGTTCGGACAACGGTTCATTGCCTGAAATTGCAGGATCTGCAGCTCAGTATTTTGAACGTGCTGAGCCAAAACACCTTGCTTTTACAATTATCAAAGTACTTGAGGATAAATACCTGCGAGAACAATTAAAATATCATTCCAAACTCAGGGCGCGGAATTTTAGATGGGAAAATTTAATTCTTGAATTACGAAATATGTATGTTAGTTTAATTGAAAAAATAATTTGAAATAAATCTTTCTAAAATAGTGACTTACCATCATATATTATTATTTAAATACTGTCAGAAATATAATCTGGTATTGCCTTGCTATACAAGTAGAAATCGCAGGTGGAACTCATCTTCCGATGGCTCCCGGCTGGAGTTCCACCCTCTCCGCCCTCTAGATCGTCCACGAAGTGGAGGCCTGCATGTAGCGCTTGTGCGATTCAAACGCGATGTGCGCCTCCCTTCTGCGGCTCCATCCGCAGTGAACTCCCTCTACGCTGCAGTGTACTCTCCTCCGCAGCAGAGAGGCGCGCGCCGTTATAACATCAAACTTCAGGAAGAAGACGCTGGGGGTCTTCCGGAAAGCGCGATACATCGGTCAAGAGAAAGTCCCTGGCACTTCTGCATCATTGCGGCGGCGTACAATCTGGTCCAAATGAGAAACCTTGGACTGGGTACGGGATAACGACGATGCACCAGCCGAAGATGATGGCCAGGAGCAGAACGAAGGGAATGACGACGCGGAGTGAGTGAACAACCCGGGCCGAGAGATGCCCAGGGAGGCCGATCGACGGCGATTATGAAGAAAACCGTGGTCTGTCATCTTTGTTTTTCAACGGCCTGTTAAACATGAAAAATTGAATTGGAAAATGTCTAAAATAATATTTTTTTGTCATGACGAAAAAGCGAATCTCGAAATATTTGAGTATTACAAGCAGGATATTGATGCGCTGAGAGCTTTGGGTCATCAGGTAATTATATGCAATAAATATAGGGAAATTCCCTTTGATTACGACGCCATGTTCATATGGTGGTGGACTTATGCCTTGTGGCCCGTTTTGTTGAGTCGAATGCTTAAAAAACCATGCATTATAACTGGGGCTTTTAATTTTCGTTTTCCAAAAGAATTTGATGGAATAGATTATTTAAGAAGGCCTTATTGGCAAAGGATTATAATAAGAAAGGCCACAAGTCTAAGTACTTTAAACCTTTTTATAAATCAGATTGAACTGAAAAGTTGTTCAGAATATTTTAATCTAAGTAATACAAGGTATTATCCTTGTGTTCTTCACGATGATTATTTGAAAGGCCCATCAACACGGAGGAGAAATATTTTATTTAATATAGCATGGAGTGGGAGAAAGAACCTTATTCGGAAAGGAATTCCTGAATTATTACATGCTGTTCGTTTACTTAAGGATGAGGGAGTTGAAGTTCATCTTAATTTGGCTGGACATGAGGGTGATGGTGCGGATTATTTAATAGAAATGATTCAACAGTTAAATATTTATAATCAAGTTAGTTATTTAGGAATGATAAGTCGTA
Source organism: Candidatus Schekmanbacteria bacterium GWA2_38_11 (assembly GCA_001790645.1). Taxonomy (GTDB): domain Bacteria; phylum Schekmanbacteria; class GWA2-38-11; order GWA2-38-11; family GWA2-38-11; genus GWA2-38-11. The sequence continues at coordinate 4,294 of MGDB01000046.1, read as the reverse complement.
CAGATAAGATAAATTTGCTCAGAGCATGTGAAATCTATGTCCAGCCTTCTCATTTTGAGACCTTTGGTTTAGCCACTGCAGAGGCAATGGGATGTGGTGCTTGTGTTATTATATGTGATGTTGGGGCAGTAAGAGAAGTTGTCGGAGATTGTGGTTACTATGTTTCTCCCGGTTCACCGGAAGAATTAGCAAGAGCTATAAAAAAAATATTAAATGATGATAATTTAAGGTTGAAACTTCAAGAGCATGGTTATCAGAGGATAAGTGACAACTTTAGAATGGAAAATAAAATAGAAAGGCTAAAATGTTATTTGGCTGAAGTAGGAATATCATGAATAGGTTTTAAATAAACCATTGTGTCATCATGCGTATAATTTATAAAATACTTTGTAGTGACCTGAGCATGAACGAGATCACCCAAACTATTAAACGGGGCATTTAGGAGGCAACAAGGACTTATGAGCAATAGACGTTATCAGATATGTACCAATTGTGTTATGGATACAACCGACTCCAAAATTATATTTGATGAAAACGGTGTTTGTGATCATTGCATTGATTTTTATAAAAACGTACAGCCGAATTGGCATACGGATGAACGTGGCAGGGTTGAGTTGGAATCAATTGTGGCGAAAATTAAAAAGAGTGGTAAAGGAAAAGATTTTGACTGTATTTTGGGAATCAGTGGTGGCGTGGATAGCTCCTACATGTTACATATTGCCGTTAAAGAGTTCGGGTTGCGTCCGTTGGCTTTTCATGTTGATGGAGGATGGAATTCGGAGCTGGCAGTCAACAACATCGAAGTTTTGATAGAAAAACTTGGGCTTGACCTTTACACGGAAGTAATTGATTGGGACGAGATGCGGGATTTTCAGTTGGCTTATTTTAAATCTGGTGTTTCTTATATCGACCTACCCCAGGATCATGCTTTTATTGCAGCTTTGTATAATTTTGCTAATAAATATAACATTAAGTATATTTTAAACGGTGGCAACATATCAACGGAATGTGTACGTAATCCTTTTGAATGGGGTTATTATGGTACCGATATGGATAACATAATGGATATTCACTCACAATTTGGTACCATTCCCCTGAAAAGTTATCCCTTTAGCTCAATATTAAGGCATAAGGTTTACCTGAGGTATATCAAACGGATAAAAGTAGTAAAACCAATGAATTACTTTCCGTACATAAAAAAAGACGCGGTTAAATTGTTATCGGAAACGTACGGTTGGAAGGAATACCCGCAGAAACATTTTGAATCAAGGTTTACAAAATTCTATGAAGGATACTGGCTGCCGGTGAAATTCGGTTATGACACACGGAAGACGCAGTACTCAAGCCTGATAATTACAGGGCAAATGACTCGGGACGAAGCCATCGAGAGGTTAAAGGTTCCGGCTTATGACCCTGAAACGATTGCTGATGAGTTTAAATACATTGCAACAAAACTTAACATCTCTGAAGAAGAGTTACGCTCCTATTTGAATGCACCAAACAAAACCTATAAAGATTACAAAAATCAGGCAAGAATGTTTATGTTGGGAGCCAAAATCTTAAAGGCAATTGGTGTCGAAAGATCAATAAAAAGATGATAACTATAATTGATTATGGTCTAGGCAATATCAGGGCATTTGCAAATGTTTACGAAAGATTGAATATCCTTGTTTCAATCGCAAAAACAAATGATGACCTGAAAGACGCAACAAAAATTATTTTACCCGGGGTGGGTGCGTTTGATTTTGCGATGAGCCAGTTAAATAAATCCGGTATGCGCGAAACACTTGACAAACTGGTGTTGGAGCATCAATTACCTGTTATCGGAATTTGTATTGGTATGCAGATTTTGGCGAAATCCAGTGACGAGGGCGTATCCCCCGGCCTTGGATGGCTTGATGCAACTGTAAAAAGATTTGACGCTTCTTTTTTGAAGTCAAAAACGCAATTGCCGCACATGGGCTGGAATACGATTCATCCAAACAATGACAATCCGATGCTGGTAAATATTAGCGATGATTCACGATTTTATTTTCTGCATTCGTATTACTTTCAATGCAATAACCCAAAAGACATGATCGCCACGACTGAGTATGGTATTCAATACGCCAGCGCGGTTAATAAAAAGAATATCTACGGTGTCCAATTCCATCCTGAAAAAAGTCATCAATGGGGCATTCAACTTTTAAAAAACTTCGCTGATCTTTAAAATGCTGCGCCCCAGAATCATTCCCTGTCTGCTGGTAAAAAACGGTGGATTGGTCAAAACCGTCAACTTTACCCACCCGAAGTATGTGGGTGATCCAATCAATGCGGTCAAGATTTTCAACGAGAAAGAAGTCGATGAAATGATTGTGTTGGACATTGACGCCACCGCGCAAAACAGAGAGCCGGATTACGGAATGATCCGAAATCTGGCTGCCGAATGCCGGATGCCGCTTTGTTATGGGGGCGGCGTGAAGTCTATGGAACAGGTGGAGAGAATCATCAGCTTGGGTGTCGAGAAGGTTGCCATGAGTTCGGCCGCTGTCGGCAACCTTGGAATTGTCGCACAGGCAGCGAAGGTCGTTGGGTCACAGAGTATCGTCGTGGTTATGGATGTGAAAAAGACCGGACGGGGTAGCAAGTACGAGGTGTGGACCCATAACGCGAGCAAACCGACGGGAATGTCTCCCGTAGATTTCGCTAAGCAAGTGGAGAATCTTGGCGCGGGCGAGGTTGTCATTAACTCCATCGATTGTGATGGTGTCATGAAGGGCTATGATTTTGGACTGGTCCATGAAATCCGAGAGGCTATCAGCGTGCCAATCACTGTACTGGGCGGCGCTGGGTCACTGAAAGATATTGCGGCGTTGATTCATGCATTCGGCATCATTGGCGCAGCTGCCGGAAGTTTGTTCGTGTTCAAAGGGATTTACAGAGCTGTATTGATCAACTACCCAAGCCGCGCTGAAAAAGATGCGCTTGTCATCCACGGTCATCAGAATCACTGATAAAACTTATGAAGCAGATCCTGCAAAACCTTAAAACCGGTACCACGGAACTTGTGGATGTGCCGGCGCCTGCCGTCGGGCGCGGGCAGCTCCTGATTCGTTCATCACGCTCGCTTGTGTCAGCAGGCACGGAGCGGATGCTGATCGATTTTGGCAAGGCGGGGTGGATCGAGAAGGCCAGGACGCAGCCTGAGAAGGTAAAACAGGTGCTGGACAAGATCCGAACGGACGGTTTGCTGCCCACGGTGGAGGCCGTCTTCAACAAGTTGGATGAACCGATGCCGCTGGGGTACTGCAATGCGGGGGTGGTTCTGAAGGTAGGAACGGGGATCAGGGATCTGCAGCCAGGCGATCGGGTGGCGAGCAACGGTCAGCATGCGGAGATGGTCTGTGTGTCCCGGAACCTGTGTTCCAAGATACCGGACGGGGTGACGGATGAAGAGGCGGCCTTCACGGTCCTGGGGAGCATCGCCTTACAGGGAGTGCGC
>MGDB01000046.1:0-785 GCA_001790645.1 Candidatus Schekmanbacteria bacterium GWA2_38_11 | reverse complement strand
TGATGGTCTTCGGCCTGGGGCTTGTGGGGCTTTTGACCGTGCAGTTCCTGCGCGCCAGCGGCTGTCTGGTTCTGGCGGTTGATTTCAGCGAGGCGAGGCTACGGGAGGCGGAGGCGTTCGGCGCAGCGACCGTGAACCTGGGGGCGGGGGCGGATCCAGTGGCGGCAGCCCTGGCGTGGTCCGGCGGCAGGGGCGTGGACGGAGTGATCATCGCGGCCTCGGCCAAAGGGGATGAGATCCTGCACCAAGCGGCTTTGGCCTGCCGGAAGCGGGGGCGGATCATCCTCGTCGGCGTGGCGGATTTGAACCTGCGGCGGAGCGACTTCTACGAAAAGGAGATCACGTTCCAGGTATCCTGCTCTTACGGGCCGGGGCGCTACGACGAAAAGTACGAGCAGGGCGGGCAGGATTATCCCATCGGGTTTGTCCGTTGGACAGAGCAGCGGAACTTCGAAGCGGTCCTGGAAGCCATGCGGGCCGGGCAGTTGCAGGTGAAAGAGTTGATCACGCACCGGATTCCTTTTTCGGATGCCCCTCAGGCGTATGGGTCAATCTTGTCTGATTCCGACGCTCTGGGCGTTATCCTGGAATATTCGGGGCAGGTAGATCCAACGCCTACCGTAGACATTGTGGCTTCGGAATCACGCCCTGCCGGAAAATGCGTGATCTCTCTGATCGGCGCGGGCAATTTCAGCAAGATGACCCTGACGCCGGCTCTGACAAAAACAACCGCCCGACTCATGTATGTATCCGCCCGCACGAACGGAGCAGCGGCCGCGCACATA
>MGDB01000045.1:8932-9711 GCA_001790645.1 Candidatus Schekmanbacteria bacterium GWA2_38_11 | reverse complement strand
CTTGTCTGGAGCGGGCAGTATGAATATATGCAGAGGGTTGAGGAAAGGCTGATGATAGTGGTTCCGATCACACTCTTTATCATCATCCTCCTTCTTTACTTTAACACCCGCTCTGCGGCAAAGACATTGATTATTTTCCTTGCTGTTCCGTTTTCAGCAGTCGGAGCAATCTGGTTTCTCTATCTTCTCGGTTATAACACCAGCATTGCAGTATGGGTCGGGCTGATAGCACTTTTGGGAGTAGATGCAGAAACCGGTGTATTCATGCTCCTTTATCTTGATATTGCATATTATGCCATGCGTGAGAAAGGCATGATGAAAACCAAAGAGCATTTGCGGGAGGCAATTGTTGAAGGTGCAGTGAAGCGTTTGAGGCCTAAATTTATGACTGTGGCCGTGATGTTTATGGGTCTTGTCCCGATTATGTGGTCAACCGGTACAGGTGCAGATGTAATGAAGCGGATTGCAGCGCCAATGATAGGCGGGATTTTTACCTCCTTTATTATGGAACTTGTGGTCTATCCTGCAATCTATGAAGTGTGGCGATGGTATTTTTATGTGAGAAAGGAAGCAAGTGTAGAGGGATAAGACCTGAGACACAAGACCAGAGAGATTTGGGTAGCCGTTGACTTGCCCATGTTCGGAGTTGGGAGTTCTGAGCAGAGTAAAAAAGACCCTCTTAAGGGAGAAAGGAAAATTTAGATGAGTTTTGATTCAATGCCAATTCATCCTATCATGGTTCACTTTACAATTGCTTTATTGTCAGTAGGATTTTTATG
>MGDB01000045.1:849-8325 GCA_001790645.1 Candidatus Schekmanbacteria bacterium GWA2_38_11 | reverse complement strand
ATCCCATCATCTTGCATTGGAAATCTCTGAAGAGAAAGGAGGAAAAAAGATAGAAGACGCAAAAGTAAAGGTTAAGGTCATTGACCCCAATGATAAAGCGCAAGAAAAGTTGGTAGAATGGAGTAAGGAAATGAAACACTACGGGTGTGATTTAGAAATGAAGGAGAAGGGAAAATACGGGGTCATAATTTTGTTTAAGACAAAGGATGAAAAACAGCATCTTGCCAAGTTCTGGTATGAGGTAAAGTAAAGGTCTGGGACTCCAGAATTTTGTTAAATTCACAAACAGAGAAAAGGAGGCAGAGAGAAGTGAGAGGAAAGGATACAGCCAGAAAAAAATCATCATACACAAAAGTTTCTCAAAACTCTTTGAGTCAGGAACAATTAACTGAAATGATTCACAAAGTAGCTTATGAAATTTATGAAAAAAAAGGATGCACGCCTGGTGATGAGATGGAAGACTGGCTTGAGGCAGAAAGGAGGGTAAATAAAGAATTACAACCAGATATTTTGCAAAAGAAGGGGAAGAGAAAAATACGGAATGTGGAATAATACGCTGACAGATAGAAAATTCTAAAAAGATATGGACAGTTTATTAATGGTTTATAACTTTTGAAAGGAGAGAAAAAACAACAATAACTAATCTTGAAGCAAGGGAAATATTTAGAACAGAAAATAAAAAATCTACTTTTAGAAGGAGAAGCTAATGAAGTTCAAAAAGATTGCAATTGTTTTTTTCGGTATTGTTGCTTTTGTTGCCTTTTCAAGTTTAGGCTTTGCCGGAATGATGGGGAATAAGTCAGGCATGGGAGGCGGACATGGAAGTAAAGGAAAGATGAATAGCAGCGGTACAGTAAAAAATATGGTGAAGGGAAAGAGTGCAGGAAATATAAAAGGCAAAAATTATAATGCCACTGCAACTGAAGGGGATAATACCGGCACAGATTCCAATATGGGAAACGGCAGTAACATGCATGGAGACAGCAACACTAATATGGGAAGCCATCATAACAGCAGTGATCAGAATATGATGAGTGGCTCTGAAATGGGAGGAAGTGATTCTCATATGACAACTACAGGCGGAACAGACAGTCATCATAGTGGTGGTATGATGGGTTCGGGCCAGGGAGGAAACGGAAATAGCTCAGGATCCGGTATGGGAAGCGGCAGTCATATGGGCTCCGGAAGTGGAATGGGAAATAGCGGTCATATGGGGCAGTAAATGTATAAAGGGTTCAAGGAGATGAGAATGTAGGGCGTGGTCCCCGACCACGCCGATGTGGTGCGTTCAGGGAACGTACCCTACATGAATCCTCGAATCCTTGCCTCCCTTTTCCCTGCCTGCCGGTAGGCAAGTAAATGGGAATGGGGGGGGGATTATAAAATCACAAGGAGGCATCGTTATGCGCAGGAAAATAGTATTTCTGTTAGTTCTAATTTCAAGCATTGTATTTTTTACTTTACCAGTTCAAGCCATGATGTGCTGGGATGATATGATGGGATGGTTTGGAGGCGGGCATAAGCGTGGCGGGGAGCAGCAAAGAGATGTCAACCAGCAATCTCAGCAGCCTGGAAGAAGTGCCAATGAAGGATTTTATTTAGACTTGAAGGATGAACTGAATTTAAGCGAATCCCAGATAAAAGGGCTTGATGAGATCGGGAAGGAATACGAGAATGAAAAAGCTAAGAAAGCCTCAAGCATAAATAAGATAGAGAGAGAGCTTGCAATGCTTCAGACAAAAAGAGACGTGGATATGGATGTGATTAAAAAAAAGGTTGACGAAGTAGAAAATTTAAGGAAAGAGATGAGATTAGATTATATAAAGTCAGTTGAACGGGCTAAGAAACTTCTGACTGATGAACAGCTTAACAGTTTATCAAGAATTAGCAAAGGTGATGCCGCAAAGATGGAGCAAGGGGTTGATAGAGGGAGTATGAGCGAGAAAAAACAGGAAGGTACAACAATTGAGCATGGAGGGATGGATAGCCATGGTGGAATGTGATGGAGGTGATTATTTTTAAGAACAGATTATTACAGATTTTTTTAATAGCACAGGTTCTATTACTCACTGGAATGGGGGTTTTGCCTAACCAGAAACCTGAGAAATGTGCTTTATGTGGAAGGGATGTTCATGAAATTACAAAAACCCTTGTAACTTTTGAAGAAGGAAAAGATGAAAAGGCTTGCTGTATTAAGTGTGCGTTAAAATATGAGGCTGAGAGTTCAAAGAAGGCTTTAGCAATAAGAGTTCCTGATTTTAATACTGGAGAGACCATAGAGGCTGAGAAAGCTTTTTATGTGGTTGGGAGTGATATTACTCCTTGCTGTTCACAAAAGGTCATGATTGACCAGGCAAAAATGCCTTTTGTATTATGTTATGACCGGTGTCTGCCAAGTGTCATTGCTTTTAAAACAAAGGAGGAGGCTATAAAATTTATGAAAGAGCATGGAGGGAGAATTTCCATCTTTAATGAGTTGGAGAATTTCGAGAAATAGGTAGCAGAAAAGATTGTAACTTTACATTATAGCCTGACCTATTTGAAAGGAAGAATACATGCGATTTTTATTTAGACTTTTGGTCGTAGCAACAGTTTTAATTGGCTTTTCTTACCATATCTTTGCCCATAGTAAGAAGGCATGGATAGTGCCTGATGAGACTAAGGAGATAAAAAACCCGGTTAAAGCTACGAAGGATTCTTTGGATAGAGGTAAGAAGCTTTATGAAACAAATTGCATTCAATGTCACGGGGAGAAAGGAGATGGCAAAGGATCTTTGGCTGAAACTCTTGAGACAAAGCCTGCCAATTTTACAGATACACACATGATGAATATGATGACTGATGGGGAGATATTCTGGAAGATATCAAAAGGTAGAGGGATAATGCAGTCGTGGGAGACGGTTCTCTCAGAAAAAGAACGATGGGATTTAGTCAACTACATTAAGACGTTTGCAAAATAGTTGTTGTTAGATTTGAGCAAATCTAAAAAATCCCCCTTTCCCAAAGGGGGGAATTATTAGTTTTATCCCTTAAATTATTGGAATTTTTAATTTGTTTAGGATTCGATATTAGGATTTAGTTATTTAAATATCCCAGAAACAGAGCTTCTAAATGACATCAATCCCGATTAATTTTGATGAAGTTAAAGAGATTAGTAATTTTTTGCCTAAATTTATAGATATTCTTTTCAAGAATTCAGTTGATGAGAGTTTAGACGTTTTCAGGATGTTTGAAAATTATACCAGAGCTAAAGAGAAAAGCCTGAAAATGACAAAGGATGGGATTGTTATTCCGAAAGTCCTCATAATTAGCCCATCAATGCAATGCAACCTCGACTGTATAGGCTGCTATGCAAAGGGTTACCCAAAAGATGATGAACTCTCTTTGGAAGAGATAAACAGAGTTATTAAAGAGGCAAAGGATTTAGGGATATTCCTTTTTATAATTAGCGGTGGAGAACCATTTTTTAGAGAAGGACTTCTTGATGTTTTGGCCAACCACAGGGATGTGGTTTGCTGGATTTTTACAAACGGGACTCTTTTTACAGAAACGGTGGCAGATTGTTTGGAAAAATGCAGAACAATATTTCCTCTTTTCAGCATAGAAGGATTTAAGAGGGAAACTGATACGTGGAGAGGTAAGGGGACATATGAGAAGATTATATTGGCAATGGAATTAGCCAGGAAAAGGAATATCCAGTTCGGTTTTTCTACGACCGTAACAAAGAGAAACATTTTTACTGTAACCCAGGAAGAATTTATTGGTGGAATGATAGAGGCTGGCTGTAAAGTTGGAATATATTTAAATTATAACCATAAGGATAATAATATACCGGATACCTTTTCCTGTGACAGGATTGAAAAACAACTCCTCAAAGAGGTAATTGAAAAGCATAATGAGAAAGAGAATATTGTTTTGTTTGACCAGTCAGCTTGGGAGGAAGTGGTGGGAGGGTGCCTAAGCGCCGTTAATGGCTTGCTGCATATAAATTCTCAAGGTGATATTGACCCATGTCCAATGGTAAGGCTGCCGGGAGGAAATATAAGGGATAAGAGCTTAAAGGATATTTTAGGGTCGGAAATATTTGTACAAATGCGACAGAATAAGGGGCTTGCAGAGGATGGGTTTCATCAGTGTGTTCTAAAAGGATCAAGTGCTTAATAAAAATTGGAGAAACGGGTTTTTGTAGAGTGTTGAAGAAGAGTTGATTGGATGTCATTGTTTGGAGGTTTTAGCTTCCTTGTTTTAGGACGACGATAGGCGGGATATTCTTGTCCCGCCAAATAAAATGGCGGGGTTAGAAAACCCCGCCTATCGGCTGATTTATATAAACCGAGATTGCCTCGCTTTGCTTGCAATGGCAATGGTTGAGTTTTTAAAATTTATAAAGGGTGGGGTAAATTTATGAAGAGAAAATTATACATCACATTCTTAACAGTGGCTGTTATCTTATTTGGACTATACGCCTTTGGGTTAATTAAAGACAAAAGAGAAGGAGAGGGAAATAGTTTTTATAAAAATATAGCCAACAACAGCCAGGCAGAGCTAAAAGTCACCGGGATGACGTGCATAAGCTGTGTAGAAAAGATAGAAGGTGCATTAAAAAAAGTAAAAGGAACAAAGTCTCCTAAAGTAAGTCTGGCAAAGGGGAGGGCAGCAGTTTTTTTTGATCCGGGAGTGACGTCAGCCTCTTCCTTTGTTGAGGCTGTAAACAGGATTGGAAAATATCATGCATCACTGATAAGGATTAAAAGTAGTGATGATCTTCTGAAAGAGGAACAAGAGAGAATAAAAATTTCAAAGCAGTTTGCAATGAACATAGACGGGAAGAAAATAACTAATAAAGAATTTGAGGCCACTCTGAATGAGCGCTTGGAAAGTTTTAGAAAAACAGGTATAAACCCTTACCCGTCAGTGAAACAAAGGTATCAGATGGTTGCAGAAGTTGCAAATTCATTAATAGTTGAAACCCTCATCCAGAAAGAGATTGGCGGAGAAAACATTTCCGCAAGTGACGAGGAAGTGAATGCAGAAATAGAAGGAATTAAAAAGTATTACAGGTTAAATGATAAGGGTTTAGAGGATAGTCTTAAAGCACAAGGCCTTGATTTAGACAGACTTAAAGAGGAGGTTAAAAAGGAGTTGAAAATAAAAAAATATCTGGAAACAAAGGTTTTTCCTCCTAAAACCCCTGAGCCTAAAAAAAATTCTCTATATCAGAGCTGGCTTTCTGATATTCAGGATAAAGCTGATATTAAGATCTACAGCAGCGAAATTTTAGAAGCCCTTGATAATGATTCTGCATCTTCAAGGTGTGGTGGGTCGTGTTGTTCATAAATGCGTTTAAGAAGTAAAAATTTGAGTTAAGTAAATTGCTAAAATTAGAAGGAGATTAAAAATTGAAAAAGTCTGTAATGGTTTTAGTAAGCGTAGTCTTTGTTGCGGTTCTTCCATTTCTTATTTTTAGCTGCGGCAAAGGAGGGAGCGAGAACTCTATAGCAAAAGAACAGGAACAGGGTAATGCAGCAACCGGAGAGTCAGCACCAAACCTTCAGCAGGATAAACAGGAAAATACTGATCCTGTACAAGAAAACCTTCCTGTGCAGGAAGCAAAGGTAGTTTCAGGAAAAGGCGAAACAATCAGCTATCCTGTATCAGATTTTGAAGACGGGAAAGCAAAATATTATAGTTTTGAAAATAATGGTGTTACTATAAAATATTTTATCCTGAAAAGCTCTGACAGAACAATTAGGGCAGCATTTGATGCGTGCGATGTTTGTTTTAAATGGAAGATGGGATATGCCCAGGAAGGGGATTTTATGGTTTGCAGGCGGTGCGGTCAAAAATTTCTTTCAACTAAGGTAAATGAAGTAAAGGGTGGATGCAACCCTGCGCCGCTTAACCGCAGGATAGAAGGGAAAAAGGTAGTAATAGATAAAAAGGATATCCTTGAAGGAGAGTTTTATTTTAATTAAAAAGTTTCAGAAAAAGTCTGTTTTTGTATGACTTTGTATGACATTGAATGACATTTTAAACGGGAGGGTTAAAACCTTCCTGAAAAGATTTAATTGGAGTTATAACCTTGGTAAGGTATCCGGAAAAAAGAGAAAAAGTTTTAGGCCTTAACAGGAAAAAAAAGAAATGGGTTCCGGTCATGTTAGTTTTGGTATTGCTGACAGGAATCTCAGCATTTGCTTTCAAGGATAAATTTTTTAGAATCAATTTAACTGATTCAAGTGTTGCTACATTGAGGGTTGATGGGCTTTTCTGTCCAGCATGTCCGCCAAAGGTGAAAGCAGCTCTGGAAAAAATCCCCGGAGTCATTAGCGCGGATGTAGAACTTTCAACAGAGCGGGCAATCGTCCAGTTTGACCAGGAAAAGGTTTCACCCCAGGTTTTTGCGAAGACTATATCAGAACTTGGCAATGGGGGGTATCGCGGGACTGTGCTTGTTGTCAGAAAAGGAATTAAGCAATGAGACTCTACGATATAGCTTTAAATAATTTAAAGCGAAGAAAAGGGAAAATGATTTTTCTCACAGTCGGCCTGATAATAGGGATAACGACTATTGTTACCTTGCTTTCCATAACTTCGCGGATGAGCGAAGACCTGGGGAAAAAGCTTGATGAATACGGAGCAAATATAGTTGTAATGCCCAAGTCTGAGGGCCTTTCATTATCTTATGGCGGGATATCACTTGGCGGAGTTGCTTTTGACACAAAGGATCTTAATGCAGATGACTTGGAGAAAATAAAGAGCATAAAAAACAGCAGGAATATAAGTATTCTGGCTCCGGAGGTAATTGGCGTAGCAGAAGTAAATGAAAAGCCTGTAATGCTTGTTGGTGTAGATTTTGAAAAAGAACTGAGGCTTAAGAAATGGTGGAAGAAAGCTCAAAGTGTCATGATGCACGGTGAAGTCCACAGTATGGAAAATAATATGGCGAAGACTCAGGAAGAGCAGAATATAGTCCTTTCTGATCTTAAAAAAAAGAATGATGTTGTGATAGGGTATGAGGCTGCAAAAAGACTTGAACTCAAAGCAGGAGACGAGTTTATTGTAAACGGCTCTTCCTTGAGAATTGCGGCTGTGCTCGGAGAAATTGGCTCACAGGATGATAATCTGATCTTCTTGGATCTCCTCCTTTCTCAGAAAATATTGAAAAAGGAAGGTAAGCTTTCCATGGTCGAGGTAAGCGCATATTGCAAGGACTGTCCTGTTGAGGATATAGTTTCCCAGATTTCTGCCAAGCTCCCTCACGCTAAGGTAACTGCGTTAAAACAAGTTGTTCAGGGTAGAATGGAAACATTGAGCCAGTTTAAGAGTTTTGCCATCGGGATATCAATCGTGGTGATTTTTATAGGTTCCCTGATGGTATTTGTTACAATGATGAGCTCAGTAAACGAAAGAACAAGAGAGATAGGAATCTTCAGGGCCATAGGTTACCGTCAGAGCCATATAATGAAAATAATACTT
>MGDB01000045.1:0-698 GCA_001790645.1 Candidatus Schekmanbacteria bacterium GWA2_38_11 | reverse complement strand
GAAAAAAACAGGAAGGAAAATTTTATTTTAGTTGAAATAAAGGATCTCTGGAAAAGCTACCAGAGCGGGGAAGAGACTATCCACGCATTGAGGTCTGTGGATTTGAATATAAATGATGGAGATTTTCTTTGCATAATGGGTGAATCAGGTGCAGGGAAAAGCACTCTTCTTTCTATCCTCGGAGGGTTAAACCATCCATCAAAGGGGAAAGTCATTGTAGATGAGATAGACATATACTCCCTTACTCATGAGCAGATTGCTACTTACAGAAGTGAATATTTAGGATTTGTGTTCCAGTCATTTAACTTAGTTCCCTATTTAACAGTCCTTGAGAATGTCATGCTTCCTTTAGCTATTTCAGATCTGAAGAAAAAGGAAAAGGAAGAAAGAGCTGTTACATCACTTGAGAGAGTGGGACTGAAGAAAAAAATCTACAGGCTTCCGGATCAGCTTTCAGGTGGAGAGCAGGAAAGGGTTGCGGTTGCACGGGCAATAGTCAATAAGCCTCCCATAATCCTGGCTGATGAGCCTACTGGTAACCTTGATACAAAAACAAGCAGAGAAATCATGGAACTTTTTTTGGGTTTAAACAATGAAAGACAAACCATTATAATGGTAACCCACAACCCGGATAATACGAAATATGCAAATAAAAAAATTGTGCTTAATGATGGAAAAGTTGTAAATGGAGCTGATAA
>MGDB01000044.1:15274-16717 GCA_001790645.1 Candidatus Schekmanbacteria bacterium GWA2_38_11 | reverse complement strand
AAGTTACCTCACTAAAAAATTTTACCAGATATTTTTTAAAGATGTCCCATTGTCTTTTGGATTCGGCATCGGGTGGGATAGCATAGATATTGTTTCATACTTATATTATTTCGTTTTTATCTTTTCTTTTCTGGTTTTTCTTTTTGTTTATTTAAGGCCGTTAAACAAAAAATTAAGAAATAAATCCCATCCTGTTGGAAACAACCTGAAACCCAGTGAAGAAACTCTGAAAAAACTCCTCCCGGCAACCTACATCATAATATTTTTATCTATTTTTACATTCAGCGGGTTTTATAATCCGAAGATTGTTGAGCTTGAATGGTTCCATGTTTCCAAATACAGGTATTATGCTCCCCTTTATCCATTCATATTCCTTACAATTGCATTTGGATTAAAAACAATCTGGTCAGAGTTTAATAATACTGTCTTAAAAACTTTAGCCGCCATCACTTTTGTGCTTTTGATAGCTACAGGTCTTTACAGCAATTTAAGACTCATAAGATTTGATGAAATCGGAAAGGGTTTTATTTTTAAAGGGTATTACTATGATGAACTTCTACCCCGGTACATACAAAACCGCGGAAGAAATTTTAAGAAGATAAACTACTTAATAGGAAGAATAGATGAAGAATATGTTCCTGACTATTAAGAATTGATAGGAATTGACCTTGGAAAGATTTTTAAAGGAAATCTTAAAGAAGCAGTCAATGTGGTAAACAGGGTTAAAGAGGAACATAGGTCTTACCTCTATTCAGGGATTGGCAGGGCAAGCATTCTACTCTTTAAGGACGATTTTGAAAAATCTGTTGCATTTATTGAAAAGATCCCTCCCTCTTACAGAGACTTCTGCTACCAGGGAATTTTCTATGAAACAGTGATGCACTTTCACAAATATTCTCCCATTAATAATGGATGGGATTCCGAGTGGGATATTGCAAAAGTAATTGAACTTTTAGAGAAAGTAGATGAGAAATATAAATCCTCATCATGCTTTGGTATTGGAAGGGGGATTATGTCATTTGAATTTTATTATGCTGAGTCCCGGAGGTACCTCTTTTCTGATCTTGTCTGGAAATCAGGTAAAGCACTTGAGGGGATAGAAGCAAGTCTTAATGGGTATTGCTTCCAGGGAATAGGAGTTGAATACGGAAGGAAACTTTTAAATTATTTCTTTGCCCAGGACTATTTCCAGCCTGAACAGGGATACAGTTTGGACAACAGATTTTTCTCAGAACCCTTAAACAAGGAAATCAATAGAACCCTTAAAGGAGACAAGACTTTAAAAGGTGATGATAGAGAAAATTATTATGAAGGAATCAAGATGGCAGTATTAGAGAACTTTAAGGATGAAAAAGTAAGAAATTATATTCTCAATAGGATTAGAGAAAGAGAACGAAGCAGTGGAAATTAGAGCAGTAAAATCAAACTAACAAAAGTTTTTAG
>MGDB01000044.1:14980-15165 GCA_001790645.1 Candidatus Schekmanbacteria bacterium GWA2_38_11 | reverse complement strand
CCTTAAAACCCGCTCAGGTTTAAAAAGGCGATCCTTGTAATTTGATCTCGGTATTATCCAGTCAATCTTTTCCATTGTATAAACATAAGAAGGTAATTTTTTTTCAAGGACAGAATCATATCTTCCGGAAGGAATTAAATTATAAAATTCCGGGTTATTTGAAATAACATATGCCAGGTTAAGAT
>MGDB01000044.1:5441-14803 GCA_001790645.1 Candidatus Schekmanbacteria bacterium GWA2_38_11 | reverse complement strand
TTAGTTCTCTTTTATTCTGTATGAAATCTCCTTTAAACGATTTTAGAATAAAAACAGGAAAGCTGTTTATAATATTGGTTGAAATAATTATCAAAAATACCAAAGACCCAACCCATCTTTTATAATCTATGAGTTCTGCAATTATCATTGAAGCAAGGAGGCAGAAAACCGGTATCAGGCCAACAGAATATCTCATCCCCACTATATTTTGAGCATAAGTTATGTAGGGGAGGAACAAAAGATTTGTGATGGTCAGAATAAGCAGCAACTGGTAGAGTTTCTTATGCTTTGTTTTGGCTCTAAGAAGCAGAATAACTGCAACCAGAACCAGGATAAGAGGGAAAACAGTTTCATTTACTATTTTTAAAAAATCAAACTCCTGCTCCAGAAAGGATGCTCCGCCACCTTTACCTAAAAGCCCAACCGCATCTGAAAAACCCTTTAAATGAAATAACCCCTTTGCATAAGCAAGCCACGGCAGTGTCAGGAAAACTGTAACAGCAGCGCAAAAGAAAAAACTTTTTATTTTTTCTCTGTCCCGCTCAAAGATTACAAGGAAAATGAAAAAACTAAAAAGAGCAGGGAAAAAGGGAAGGAAGTTACTATGAAAAAGAAATACCGAAGAAAAAACAAACAGAATTGCCCCGCTTTTGCCTGGAAGCTTGTAAAAAGAGTAAAGAATAAGAACAGTAAAAAGGGCAAGCAGAGAATAGTACCGGCATTGCCTTGAGTAGAGAACAAACTGAAGCGAGATAGTCAGAAGCAAAGACGAAAGAATGGCTATTTTTCTGCTCCCTGTGGCCTTAAGACCAAGGAGGTAAAGAAAAAAAACTGTTAAAAGCCCTGCCAGCGCAAATGGGAAACGTCCTGAAAAGTTGCTCTCCCCAAGAAATGAAAAGGAGATTGCTGCCAAATATGCCTGAGCCCAGGGGTGCCATGTCCAGACAAAATCCTCATTAAAGTCTGCCCCGTTTAAAGAAGATAAGAGGTTTTCCCCATCCCATGCCTTTGGTATTCCATCCCTAAGAACACTCCTTGCCAGAATTGCTGTTTCAGCCTCATCCTGCCAGAAATCCGTATCACCAAGATTGACAAAGAGAAATATTACGGCAAGAGAAAGAATCAGCAATAATCCCGCATCAGGGAAAAATTCTTTCTTAATAGGCATTATATATCTCTATCTCCCTTGGGGGATTGTGGATTTTGATAAAACCTATTGGGTCATCCATTGCATCGACTTTTTCGACCTTCCGTTCAGGTTTTGTTTTCAGCGTATCAAGCCAATGATATTTTATTATAACATCTCCTTTTGAAAGATTTTTAAGATAGAGGTGGTTATAGCCAGAACTGATTTCTCCTTTGCCCTTGACGAAAAAGTTTGGTTCTCTCTTTACTGCGTAGATATAGAACTTATCTATTTTTGTTATCATTGAAACCATGCCTGGAAGATTGTCAAAATATTCCCTGGAGTTTGATATGAAGCATATTATCCATTTGATGTTATAAAGATCGAAATACTCTTTAAGCTTTTCAGGTGTAATTTCCTTAATAGGTTTTTCAAAAAGTTCAGCGTCATGAAACTCTGCAAAATGGTGTTTCATAAAAAACTGAGGCAACGGTCCTCCAATGTATTCGCGTTCTGCATATAAGGGAAGGATACAGGGAAGATGGCTACCCCAGTAAGCATGACCACTCTGCCAGCAGGAATCTTCAATTAAGATTCTCCCATCTCTGCTGGTGTTTTGATTAATCCATTCTATCAGCTCGTTTGCCCCATCCGGCATATAGGAGCTTGGTATAGCTTCGTAGGAGAGAGGATCCCGCCCTTCCTTGAGTTCATTAAGCCTGTCGTAGACAAGTATTTTATCCTTCCCTGAGGGAATTGAGAGCATCTTTGCAGCGTGTGCTAAATTTTTAGGAAATATTGTGACCAGTAGAAATATCCCGGCTATTAGAGGAATAATTCTTCCTCTAATGTTTACCTCTCCTGTCTTCTCAAAAACACGGGCAAGAAAATCAGAAGCCGGTATCAGTAAAAAAAGATTTAATATGAACTCATACCTCCATGGGTTCTGGAGAAATTCCATTCTCAGATACGAACCGAAATAGCTGAAGATAAAAAGAATAATACCTCCTCCAACTACCGGAAGAAGTAAATCATTTTTTTCTCTCCTCCATTTGATAAACCCTCCAATGGCACAGATTAAAATCGCCAATCGCAAATAGCGGGCAATATTTCCTCCCGGAAAGAAAGACCCCAGGAAGAACAACGGGTTCTTCTCTCCAAAAAACCATTTTATCTCGGTCAGGTTATTCATTGGATAATATTTAATAAAGGGAATAATCCAGGGGCTGTTAAAAAGCAGGATAAGAACAAGAGAAGCTAAAATATAAATATGACTTCTTATGGTTATCCTTCTCGCATAAACCCCGTAAAGGATAAGACATGGAACAGCAATGTTTATTGGAGCTAATATATGTACGCAAAGTGCAAATGCTCCAATAATCATTGATAGTAGCATATATAAGGGTTTCCCCTCTTTTAAAAACCGGTAGAAAAAGGAAAAGATCAATATTCCAAGATAAGATACAAATATGAATGCAAATTGCCCTGCAAGGTTGAACCTGATTGCCGGCGAATTCCACCAGTAAGCTGCTCCCAGAGCAAAGGCTATTACTAACTTGTCTCTGCTCAAGCCTAAATTTTTTGATGTTAATAGATAAAGCAGTGGTGCTGCTAAAAACATAAAGAGAATGTAAACTTTATATACAATGGCTGAGTCTATAAATGAAAAGAGTAAAGCTAAAACCTCTGAAGATTTGGCATCGGCATCAAAGATTGTTGACTTCGGATAGCCAGCCATGAAAAACGGGCTGTATCCCCAGAGCTTCCCGCTGTCAGAAAAAAATCTTTTAACCGGATCAATGTGAGAAAAATGGATGGAATAATCGTCATTGAGCAGCGTCGTATGACTAAGAAAATCACAGTTGGATAAAAACCCTATTACTCCAAGTAAATGGGAAAGGAAGATGAGGATTAATATGGCAGATCTTATCTTCACTTGATAAATTACTTCAGTTTCTGATGAAGTTTAAAAAGATCGCAAAAGGCTCTGAAAATTACTTTTGGATTAGCACCTGTCTGGGTTCCCCACTGTCTGGGATAGTGGGTGACTCCCACCTCTGTCATTGTGAATCCCTTTTTTTTGGCTTTGATTAAAATTTCAGCATTTATAAAAGCTCCTGTTGACTCTATATCAATGGCATCAATAACCTTCTTTTTGAAGAGCTTAAAAGCACAATTCAGGTCCCTTATCTGCAACCCGAAAAGCATCCTTACGAACATTTTAAAGCTTGTGGCATTTAATCTTCTTATAAAATTGTCTCTCCGGTTAATCCTGTACCCTGCCACAACATCAAACTCCTGGGAGAAAGGGATAAACCTTTCAATTTCTTTAATATCAAACTGATTGTCCCCATCAGTAAAAAAGATGTAATCAAATTTGGCATTCTTAAACCCGGTCTTTAATGCTGCCCCATAGCCGAGATTAGTCTCATGGTTAAATACCTTTACATGATGGTTTTTCTTTGACAGGGTTTCGGCAATTTCCCTGGTCCTGTCCTTGCTCCCATCATTTACTATGATTACCTCGTACTGGTCTGAAATCGCCGGTAAAAAATTAAGGATTGAATTAGTTAAAGACTCGAGGTTCTTTTCCTCATTGTAGCAGGGAAAGAAAACAGAAATATTCAATTTTTTATTAAATGACATATTAATACATTAAATGATAACTTAAATTTTTAATAATATAATTTTTAAATAAATGCAATAAAAATAACTTTAAATAAGATTTTTAAAATACTATAATTATTATTTATTTGATTCTATTTCCTAAAAAAAGGGCTTTTGTTTTCAAAAATGTTTTTAGATAAAACGGCACTTAAATGTCTAAGCAAAATATAAAATATAACTCTTTATCAGCCTATCTAATAGTTTTTTGCCTCTATACAGCCCTGACCATTATTCTGACTTATCCATGGATAACAGAATTCAATACTCATAAATTGGGAGATGATATTGACGGATCAATGCTTATATGGAACCTCTGGTGGGTAAAAAAAGCCCTAACCTCTTTAAATACCTCACTTCTCTTTTCTGACTACATATTTTATCCTATTGGTTCAAGCCTCACCTTCCATACGTTTACTTTGCTTAATGGATTAATTGCATTCCCATTTTTGCTAATAACAAAAAACATTCTGTTTATATATAACATTCTTACTTTTTCTGCATTTGTATTATCAGGATTTGGCACCTATTTATTAGTTAACTATTTAATCAAAGATAAATTTGCAGCTTTTACCTCAGGTCTGATTTTTGCCTTTTGTCCTTACCATCTTGTCAAGGTCTCATTCATAAACTATTTAAGTACCCAGTGGCTTCCCCTTTACATCCTTTTTCTGATAAAATCTTTTGAAGAAGAAAAATCGAAATATTTGAATATTTTTTTAGCCAGTTTGTTTCTCGTTTTTAATGCCCTGATGTGCGAAATATATGGCCTCTTTGCAGCTATTTTTACTCTGGGTTATCTTATCTATTATTTAAAATCAAATAAAGATTACTATGTGCGGAAATCAGTTCTAATAAAGTGCCTTGCAATTTTCTCTCTTTTTCTTTTATTTTTCTCACCTATTTTGTATTCTATGATTAAGTTTCTTTCTGAAAAAGGTGATAAAGTTCTTTTCTCAACCTTAGAAAATGCCAGGTTTGAATCTGCTGATTTATTAGCATATTTTGTCCCAAGCCCTCTCCATCCGTTATTAGGAAATTTCTTTTCCGATTTGACTCAAAATTTTAGTGGTATTTTCCAGGAAACTACGGTTTTCCCGGGATATATAGTAATTTTTCTAACTATTTATTCTCTTTCGAAAATAAAAAAAGATCCTCTAACAAAATTCTGGAATTTATCCCTTCTGATAAGTATCTTGCTGAGTTTAGGACCTTTTCTTCATATCTATATAATAGAGCTTTTTCTTCCCTTTAGATTATCAATTCCTCTGCCGTATCTTATAACTTTCTATATCCCTTTTCTGGAGGCTGTTAGAATTCCCGGACGCTACGGAGTTATGGCAATGCTCTTTTTTGCCATTATCGCAGGCTATGCCCTTAAAACTCTATTTTCTAAAATCAGAAAAAAATCTATTTTATGGCAAATGCTAATCATCATTATTATCCTTTTTGAATATATCGCTATCCCCTTCCCTCTCATTTCTGAAATGAAAATTCCTCCCATCTATGAAAGAATCAAAAACAGCCCCGGAGATTACAGCATTCTCCACATACCTTTGGGGTGGAGAGCTAAAGAAAATCTTGGATATAACTTTACAAGGTTTCAATATTACCAGACCTTTCATGAAAAAAGAATACTTGACGGAAGTCTTGCAAGGATAGCAAAAGAGGATACTGATTACTTTGACAGGGCTCCTATAATAAAATCCATCATATCCCTGGAATACGGGAAACCTTTAGATTCTGTGTCCATACCAGAGGAGAGAAAATATGTTACGGAGTTTTTGAACTTCTTTGATATACGGTATATAATTCTTGATGAGGTTTATGAGAGAGTATTTACACATCTGGACGAGAATTCATTTCAAAACTTAGATAAATATGTAAATGAAATTTTCCCTGTCAGATTAATCTACGAAAATACGAAGCAAAACAGAATGAGGATAAAAGATGCTTATGAAAAATATAAGAAATCTTTTGTGCTCGAAACTCCAAGAAAAACTCCTATGAGAGAAGACCCGTTCTATGAAAAAATTACAAGCTTAGACACAACTTTTAAAGTTTATGAGGTAAAAAGGGACAACTCTTCTGCGGGTATTATGATTAATCCCGAAGCTGAGATTTCAAATTTATACTTGGCAAAAGGCTGGTCAGAGGTTTCAAAAGAAGGTAATGGGATAAAAACTTTGAAGGAAAAATCTTTACTATTGGTTCGTTTTAATGATGTAATAAATAGAAAAATATTTTTTAAAGCTTCCGCATTGCGAAATTTCAATGATGAAAATTTTAAATTAGCTATAAATTTAAATGGATATAAAGTTGCAGATATTCTAATAAAGCACGGATGGAATACCTACTCTGTAAACTTACCTGAAGATTTTCAACAAAAGGGTATAAACAAGATAGAGTTCTCAAAAATTCAATCTTACCAAACTGAAGATATTCCAATAGGGTTTAAATTTTTTGAATTTAGATGAAATATTTCTTTATAAATTTAATTTTTCTTATAAATATTATAATCATTATCGCTATTGGCTGGTTCATATTCGGTATATTTTCAGCCCCTAATGCCGTTAACAAAAGCAACGAAAAAATACCAAATATTATTCTTATTGTAGTTGATACCCTGAGGGCTGATTATCTCTCCTGCTACGGTAATAATTTTATAAAAACTCCAAATATTGATAAACTGGCTTCTGACGGAGTTTTATTTGAAAATGTTATCTCCCAGTCATCATGGACATTACCATCCCATGCCACTTTAATGACATCTAAATATCCTATCCAGCATGGAGCCTTAAGTTACAACAACCCCTTAAGTAAATCAGAAGTGACTCTGGCTGAAACCTTGAAAGCAAATAAGTATACAACATGCGCTTTTATTAGCACAGTCCTTGTTAGCTCAAAATTAGGGTTTAACCAGGGATTTGATACTTTTGACGAAGACCTTGACTCTGACTATGAGAGACCTGTTACTAAATTTCATGGTAAGTCCTTAAAGTGGGTCAAACAGAATTACAGGAAAAAATTCTTTTTATGGATGCACTATTTTGAACCTCATTTCCCGTATCTGCCGCACGAGCCATATACAGATTTATATGAATCCTATTTGAATAAAGGTGAAAAGGGAAGTTTTAATCATACCCATGAATGGATAAAAGAGGAGTTTAACAAAGGCAAGACAGACTTAAGTATTAAAAACAAGAATCGCATGAAGGCGCTTTATGGTGGAGAAATCAGTTATATTGATGGTTTCATCGGTGAACTGATAGATAAAATCAAAATATTGGGTTTATATGATAAAAGCCTGATAATCTTAACATCTGACCATGGGGAATCATTAGGTGAACATCATCTGATAGAGCATGGTGAGAGTCTATATGAACCTGAAATAAAAGTACCTCTTATAATTAAACTCCCCTTTGGTAATGGAGGTATCAAAAAGGGGAAAAGAGTCAAAGTCAGAGCACAACTGATAGACGTGATACCTACTATTTTATCAACATTGAAAATAAAACCCCAGGCTAAACTCTACGGGTCTAATCTTCTCCCATATATGAGGGATGTAGGAGGGTTGAAGGGCTTTGACTGCTACAGTGAAGTTCACAATTTCAAGTCACTGACAAGAGAGGGATGGAAGGTCATCCTTTCACTCCCTGTAAAAGGCAAACCGGAATTATTCAACTTAAAAGAGGACACAGACGAAAAGGAAAATCTTTTTCAGTCTAATCATGAAAAAGGAGAAAGCCTCCGGAAGGATCTATTTAAATGGATCATTACCATGAATAATCCGGTCCCGAAGGTAGCAAAGCTTGATACCAAAACAGAGGAAAGACTAAAAAGCCTCGGATACCTCAACTCTGGAATTGACAGGACTATAAAAATGGACGGATTCCCTCCAGCGGGTAAAATTTTTGATGCAAGTTTCAACGGCAAGTTAGATGCTGATTATGCAAAAGGTAATCCAACGGCTAAATATTCATCCCCTCCGGAGATAAAAAAAGAGGGGGTTTCAGTCGGTGGCAATAAAAGCATATACTTTGAAGCAGACCGAAACATTAATGACAAAGAAGGTACTATTGAGTTCTGGATAAGACCTTCCTGGAAATGGAACAATTCCCAGACTCATCACATTATGACTGTAACCGGTGGACCTAAAGAAATTTTAATTGAGATAAAAATCCTTGATAAGGTAAATGACTCTAAAGGAAAAACCTATGCAGGGCCTTTTCTCGTTTTCAATCTCTTCATAGATAAATGGTACCAGTCTGTCTGTGATGTCAGAAATTTATCCAATGATGTTCCTCATCATGTAGTAGCCACATGGAAAGCTGATGGAAGCCTGATTAATGACGCAATGAAGCTCTATGTGGATGGTGTAAGGGATGAGTTTTCTGGCGAACCTGTAAAGGCAATCAGTCAGGAAGGGAAAAGTGAATTAATCGTATTAGGAAAAGGGGGAAAGGAAGAAAAAGGGCAGTTCATGTTATCAGATTTTAAGATATATTCTACCTACCACGACTGGGGTCCTCTGATAATGGACATAGTCAAGAAAACTGTTTTGGCAGAATAAATTTGGTAAAACCATCCTTTCTCGAAAATATTTTTTCTAAAAACACTCATAGCTGATGGCCTATAGCTATTAAAATAAATATTAATTAATCACTCTTTAAACTGAATGCTATAAGCCATAAGCTGATAGTAGATTTCTGAAAACAACGCACTTTTGCAGAAATCTCTTTCACAAAACAATTGACACTATTTCCAACAATTTGTATTCTTTGCAGTCAAAAAATAGCCTTCAGTCCCCCCCCTTTAACAAAGGGGGGTTAGGGGGAATTTCGTGGTGTATTGTGTCTGGGATGAAATGCGATACGGCATTTCTATATGAAAAGGAGGTTTGATTATGCAGGTTGTGATTGGTATTTTGATAGGATTGGTAGTGGTGATTATTTTCCTTTTTGGCCTGTTCAAATATAAAAACCGGCTCCCACAACCCGATTACTTTGAATACTACAAGACACAGGACACAACTCCTGTAGGCAAGGTTGGAATTTTTTCTACAGCCTTGATCATGCCTACTAACCATAATCACTGGTTTTTCCACAATATAGTCCGCAAGATCTTTAAGGTCGTAATCCCATGGCCAATTAACGTACTTGCCGTAAAAGACAGGGGAGTAGCCCTCTTAGACCCGGCCCATGTCCATGCACGCAAGGAATTCGTCCCAACACATTTAGAGGATGCTTTTGGAAATGACAGAGATCTTGACGGCACTCCATATATAGAAAAGTACAAGCAGGGACAAGTTGTCTGGGTACCGCCGTCCTCAAGAATTTATCTCGATCACGGTTATTTCCTCTATACCGGGCGTCTTGGAGGAGAACCTTCTATTTGCGGAAAGGTTGCGAACAAATCAAGACTTTATTATTACGGGCATGGTATTGTTCAGAGGAAACTGCCACACTGGGAAGAAAGCTTCAAGATAATCAATTCTGCCTTTGATAAAATCAAGCAGAAATATGATAATGTTGAGTGTCGTGCAGAAACTAACCTCTTTTACTTTGATATG
>MGDB01000044.1:688-5366 GCA_001790645.1 Candidatus Schekmanbacteria bacterium GWA2_38_11 | reverse complement strand
CACTTTGAGGATTTCAATTCCAGCTTCCGCCACTCATTTGAGTATATAGAGGAATGGGAAAAGGAGCACCCTGGCAAAAAGATAAAGGTCATCATTGCGCTCCAGATGGGAGAGTTTAAACCGCTGCGCCAGGCATTTCTTGAGATGCTCAAGGACAGACTGGATACAATTCCCAAGGGGTCAAGTGTTACTGTTGCAGTGACTGTTCACGGAATGCCCTGGGATTCTTTCAAATGGGAAGGATGGATCAAGCTTGCTCCTGCTTACCGTGATAAACTATTTGAAGAGGCCAAGGAGCTTGTTGCTTCGTACAAGTTCAGCAAAACAAATGTTGTGATTTGCCAGGACGAATTTGCAGACCCGATCTGGGACCCCAAGCAGAAATACCTTTCCACTAATCGTGCCTACTGGAGTGCGATTAAAGATGGATACAACTTTGCAATCGGGCTGCCAATTGAATTCTTTGCCGAAAACTCTGACACTCTTATGCACCATGCCATGAAGTGTTTTGAAAACTTCGATAACTATAACATCGATAACCCAATAAACTACCCGGACTGGTCAGTCCCATACACACGGGAAATAGTTCAAGGGAAAACCAGAGTGATCTATAACGGCGTACCTGTGGGAAAATACCAAAAATATGTAATCGAAGCTCTCTATCAGTCACTGGATTCAGTTCTCTCGAAAAGGCAGAGTAAATAAGTTTTTTGTCCAACTGAAAAAATAGCCGAGGCATCTTGCCTCGGAAAAACAAGTCAGGCAAGATGCCTGACCTATTTTTAGCGGGATGGTTCGACAAGCTCACCATGATTCATCCTGAGCCTGTCGAAGGATCTGTCTATTGCATGTAATGGTCCCCATGTTGTTAATTTTGTATGGAGAGTTAATAAATGAGACCTGTGTACATGATCTCTGGAGGTGTGAGCAAGTTCACCAAGGCAAGACATGATAAAACCTTCCAGGGTATGGTTAAAGAAGCCTTTGATTACACCCTCAAGGATTTAGATTTAGAATTTGGCAAAGCCTTTGAAATAATCGACGGCTCTGTTGCTTCCTACTTCTCTGACCATTTTCAGAGACAGCTCATGTCAGGCATAATGGTTCAGGACTATCTCGGCCTTTGTCCTAAACCAAGCCACAGGGTGGAAGGGGGCGGAGCAACCGGAGGTTTGTGTTTCCAGGAGGCATGGAAATCCATCGCTTCAGGAAATATGGATGTCTGCATCGCCTACGGGTTTGAAACCATGTCTCACGTAAATACATGGAAAGGAAATGAGTTTATAGCACTTGCCTCTGATGTAAGCTTTGACTATCCGGTAGGAGGTTTCTATACCGGCTACTATGCAATGATGGTTATCAGGCACATGTATGAATTCGGAACAACTGTTGAGCAAATGGCTAAGGTATCAGTAAAAAATCATACTAATGCCTTTTATAATCCCTATGCCCAGAAAAAAATCAGGCCAACAGTAGAAGATGTCAGGAAAGCGCCGATGGTTGCTTATCCCCTCACAAGGCTTGATATCTGCGTTATGTCAGATGGGGCTGCTGCAGTAATGCTCGCAAGCGAGGAAGGAGTTAGGAAAATTAAAAAAGCAACAAAAAAGAAATTAAACCTGGTAAAAGTAACTGGTATTGGAAGAGGAACTGATGCAATGCGAATGGCTGACAGACCGAGGAAAAATGTAATCCTCCTTCCCCATGAATCTGCTGATGATTATAAAAACTTAAAATATCCAGGCATTCATTCATTTCGTGCCGGCCGGGTAGCTTCAAAATTAGCCTATGAGAAAGCCGGAATATTAAATCCCGGGAAAGAACTCGATTTTGTTGAGCTTCACGATGCTTACTCATCAAGCGAAATCCAGACCTATGAAGACATGGGGCTTTGCAAATATGGTGAGGGTGGAAAGTTTGTTGAAGAAGGATATCCCTTCATGCCGGGTATAGATTATGGGCTAACCCTCCCCAAGCAGGGTAAAATTCCTGTTAATCCCTCAGGAGGATTATTAGCCTGCGGGCACCCGGTCGGAGCTACGGGTCTGATGCAGGCAGTCTTCGCCTTATGGCAGCTTCAGGGAACAATCAAGAAGCACTTTGGGAACAATACCCTTCAGCTAAAAGATCCTAAAAGAGGTGCAATCCATAGCCACGCAGGAACAGGGACCTATGTAACAGTCTCAATCCTTGAAAAGGAGAAATAGAGATGGCAGATAAGGAAAAGGCAAATATTCCTGAAACAGATGAAGGCACTATTGTCTTTAATGTCCCTTTCCCGGACGATCTTTCCGGGCTAAAAAAGATGACACCTATTATAATAAAGCAGCCATATCAGATAGATTACATCCATAGCTACGGACAGGATTCTCCGTTTTTTGCAGGTCTTGCCAACAAAAAAATATTAGGGACAAAATGCACCAGATGCGGCTATTCTTATGCAACTCCAAAACTCCACTGCATGGAATGCGGATCAGAGTGTGACTGGATTGAACTGCCTCAGCAGGGAAGGGTCCATACATGGACAACATGCTATTTTGGAAGCGAAGAGTTTTTAAAAGAAACTCCTTTTAACCTTATTCTGGTTGAATTTGAAGGCATAGATACTTTGCTTCTTTCAAGGCTTGTAGGAGTCAGCCAGGACGAGATAAGTATTGGAATGAAAGTCAGTGCAAAGTTTAAGAGAAATTCTAAATTCAAACCAACTGATGTTTATTTTGTCTCTTCACCGGATAAAGAAGAAAAAGCTTGAAATCTTAACCATAGTGTTCTAAATTTTCTAAAAATTAACTGATACAGGGCAGAGTAAATTACCACGTGCTTCCGCACGTGGCTTTTGAATTTATTTTGTTCGTTTGTCATTCCCGTGAAAACGGGAATCCATTCCCTGTTTAAATCATACAGGGACAAGTTTTCTGGATTCCTGCTGGAGTTTACCCCGTACTTGATACGGGGCAGGAATGACATACAAGAAAAGCAACCTTTCATCCCTGTGCTTCCGCACAGGGTATTCAGGTTGTGTTTTTCATAAAAGTCAGGCGAGACGCCTGACCTACTACAGTTACTTAAATCATTTCTATTTTGGAAGAAGGTTTTAAAGTATTAATTAGTAGGACAGGCATCCCCCCCTGTCCAAAAAGAGATTTACAGATAAAACATTATAAAATAACCCAAAAGAAATAAAAAAATGGAAATAAATCCTGTCAAAATACTGATTGTTGAAGATGATGAATTGCTTCGGAGCATGCTGACCAATCTCCTTGAGACTGATGGGCATGAAGTCCATACAGCAAGCAACGGAACTGATGCCATAGAAATCATAGAGAGAGAGAGCTTTGATATTATCATAACCGATATTGTTATGCCCGGAGTTGATGGAGTGGGTGTCTTAGAGGCTGCAAAAAGAATTGATTCCGGATGCGACGTAATTATGATAACTGGCTTTGCTACCGCTGAAAGTGCTGTCCAGTCAATGAAACTCGGAGCCTATGATTACATAATAAAACCATTTAACCTTGATCATATCAAAATCATAATAGCAAAAACCCTTGAGAAAAGGAAACTGATAAAAAAGGTTGCTGAAGGAGAATATTATAAACAGCTTTCAAGGGTTGATGGCCTTACAGAGCTTTATAACCACCGTTTCTTTCATCAACTCCTGGAATCAGAAATTGGAAGAGCACTCAGGTACGAACATCCTTTAACTCTTCTCATGATAGATATAGATAACTTCAAAAAATTAAACGACTCAAAAGGTC
Source organism: Candidatus Schekmanbacteria bacterium GWA2_38_11 (assembly GCA_001790645.1). Lineage (GTDB taxonomy): Bacteria > Schekmanbacteria > GWA2-38-11 > GWA2-38-11 > GWA2-38-11 > GWA2-38-11. The sequence goes on along the minus strand of MGDB01000044.1, from coordinate 1,608 downwards.
ATCAGACAGGAGATATCGTTTTAAAGGGGGTCGCTTCAATATTAAAACAGACAAGCAGGGACTGTGATCTCATAGCAAGATATGGGGGAGATGAATTTGCCATAATAATTCCTGAAACAGATAAAAATAATGCAGCTACAATAGGAAACAGGGTTAGGGAACAGGTTGAGTCAAAGAACTTTTTCCAGCATGAGACTACTGAAAAAAATACCATTACAATAAGTATAGGACTTGCTGCTTTTCCTGTGGATGCAATAAACAAAAAGGAGCTGATAACAAAAGCTGACAAAGCCCTTTATAAAGCCAAGTCCCTTGGAAGAAACAAAATCTTCATCTACTCTGAAAAATTAGAAACCACCTGATATTAAACCATCCTGCTTTACTTGCCTGGATTAATAAAAAAGTGTTAAAGTAAAATTAGCTATAAATTATAATGGATTTGATAGATTGAAAATTATGATAACAAAAAAGTGGAAAATAATTACTTATTTAATAGTGTTCTTTATCTCTCCTTTCCTTCTGCAGTGTGCAACCAACCCTGTTACAAAGACTTATGACTTTATCCTCATATCAAATGCTCAGGAAGTATCGATCGGGGCAAACGCAGATAAAGAGGTCCTGAATACTTACGGCCAGTACAGTGATCCGAAGTTGCAGGAGTATATCAATGAAGTAGGACAGAGAGTTGCAAATGTAAGCGATAGAAGAAATATAGAATATTTTTTCACCATAGTTGACAGCCCGGAAAAAAACGCCTTTGCCCTGCCCGGGGGATATATCTACATAACACGGGGAATCCTTGCCCTGATTAATAACGAAGCGCAGCTTGCAGGAGTTTTAGGTCACGAGATAGGCCATGTGTGCGCACGCCACAGTGCCAAGCAGATTTCTCAGGCCTATGGATACCAGATACTAATGCT
>MGDB01000044.1:0-669 GCA_001790645.1 Candidatus Schekmanbacteria bacterium GWA2_38_11 | reverse complement strand
CCCCAGCTTCGCCAGTGGTCCCAGATAAGCGATATTATATTTGGATCCATTCAGAATGGCTTTGGCAGGCAGTATGAATTCCAGTCTGATGACCTTGGTGAAAACTATGCCTTCAGGGCAGGATATGACCCTGCACAGTCTGCCGCATTTCTTACCGCCCTAAAGAATACTGAAAAAGAGGGAGGAGAGCAGATATTCCACGGTATTTTTGCCTCTCACCCTGAAACAGAGGACAGGATAAAAAGGGCTTTGGCACATTCCAGCGAACTAAAGCCTGCCTCAACAGGAGAACTAAAAATCCTTGATGATAAATATGTAAGTATGCTACAAGGGCTGGTCTACGGCAAGGGGGGGAAGGAAGGAGCAATTGTAGGGGATAGCTATAAAAACCGCTCCTATCAGTTTGCCTTATCTTTACCTTTGGGGTGGGACAGCTCCATTGAAAAGGGAAATTTAATTTCTAAAGACCCTGATGGAATTTCTGCTATAAAGCTTGAACATATACCAACAAGGGGAAGCCTCACACCCTTGCAGGCAGCAGAGAAATGGGAGGAGAAAAACCGCTTAAAAAAGTTTGAAGGTTCATCATCTGTAATAAATACGATAGACACCTATACAGGCTTTTATGATGCCAGGTCTCCAAAGGGAGAATCCCTGAAATTAAAAGTG
>MGDB01000043.1 GCA_001790645.1 Candidatus Schekmanbacteria bacterium GWA2_38_11 | reverse complement strand
CATGGAAACAATGGAATGGAAAGGTGGTACATGGAGAGAGTAGGTGTAGGGACTCTATTAATATGTCATACGTAATACCAGGAAATGTACTATGGTATTTCTTTCAAGGTATAGAACAAAGGAAAATATTCGGTACTCCTTTAGACTGTATGGGGAAATTCCAGATTCTAGAGAAAACTAACTTGTTATCTCAAGGATTGGAAATATTCTTGATACCTAATAAGTTAAGGAGCTTTGATGAGTTTGAACCATGGTTTTATTCCAAGTATTCAAGATTAAAATACAAAACAGTGCATATTGGAGATCAGAATGAGGGATTTTTGATAGATTCGGATAAAATATATAATAAACTAGAAATATTATCAAAAATGCTGGAGCGTCTTGAAGTTGATACTATTATATTACATGCAAATCATTTGTTACAAGAGCAAAAAACAACAAAGAAATTGTTGGATTCGGTGTTGTCCAGAACTACCATTTGTGTAGAGAATACTGGTTTTGAAAGCAAATTAGGTAGTGGTATAGAGGATTTAGTTCAGATCTTTAATGAATATCCAAAATATAAGCTGTGCTTAGACGTTTGTCACATCAACGATTACGTTAATTATTCTTTGGAAGAATTTGTTTCTGTTGAAATGTTGCGGTCTCGTATCGTTCAGATACATTTCAGCTATTCTACCCGATTAGATAAGGAAAACCTTTATGCAAAAATGGGTTTTAGAGGGCATGAACCGTATCATGCGCTTTGGTCAGTAGTTGGAAAATTTCCAAGTCGCAAAAGTATGAATTTTTTCAGAAAATATCCGATTGTCATTGAAGGAGTTGTTCCGATGCAGGACAAAAGTCTTCAGTACCTTCGGAGAGAAGTTGAGTTAATTAATAGTTAGGTTAAAAAAATGAAAAAAATAATTGCAGAAATTGGTTTTAACCATGAAGGTGACTTGAAGTTGGCTATTGAGATGATAAAGGCTGCTGCCAAAGCAGGGGCGAATGCTATTAAATTCCAAACTTACAGGGCGGCAGATTTGGCATTACCTTCGGCGTCTCATTACCAGGCAATAAAGAGGGGAGAAATGAGCCTGGAGCAACATATGGAATTAGCAAAAATTGCGCATGGTTGTGGGATAGAATTTCTTTCAACACCTTTTAGTCCATGGGCTATTGATATCCTTGAGAAGGTAGGAGTGCTGGCATATAAAATTGCTTCAATGGATTGTACGAACAAGCATCTTTTAGGTTTCATTGCAGAAACAAAAAAACCGATTTATTTATCAACCGGTATGGCAACTTTGACGGAAATCTCGGAGACATTGTATTATTTGTCTGAAGTTAAAAGTGGACCTGTATCTTTGCTGCATTGTATGTCCTTGTATCCCGCTGAAGCAAAAGACCTTAATCTTTCAATTATTCCGTATATGAAAGAGTTGTTTGGCGTGCCTGTTGGTTATTCTGACCATTATCCAGGTATAAAAGCATGTTTGGCTGCTGCCATGCTCGGGGCTGAAGTAATAGAAACTCATTTTACTTTGGATATAACAAAGGAAGGTGCAGACCATTATCATTCTGTAGATGCTGAAATGCTAAGGCAATTGGTAACCGAGATCGATCTTTTTCAGCAAATGAAAGGAACTAAACAAGGATGTTACAATAGACCGGATCGTAAATATGCTACACAATATCGTCGTGGAGTATTCGCAGCAAAATCGTTGAAAAAAGGTGATACTCTAAGAAAGGAAGACCTTTTATTGTGCCGTCCAACTTCCCAACTAAAACCCGAAGATTTGAAATGGTTGGAAGGGAGAATGATTAAACAGGATATAGAGGAGTTTCAGGCAATTGACAGGGATGCAGTGGAAAACTATGCAAGCCTCTAGTACCACAATACAAGCAGATAAAAGCGATTTGACTCGAAGTCACCTTGTAGTTGTTCAATGTCGTTATAATTCTACAAGGTTACCGGGAAAAGCCATGATGATATTGGGTGGAATTCCTATGTTGTCATTCTTGTTAAAACGATTAAAGGCTGGACTACCAGAGAACAGATTTAAAATAATGCTAGCGACAACAGAAAATACAGCGGATAATATGATTGCAAATTTGGGTGAAGAGGAGAAAATTGAAGTGTTACGCGGAGATGAAAATGATGTTCTAAAACGTTATTTAAAGTGTCTTGAAGTATTTCCGGCTGACATAGTAGTTCGGGTGACGGCTGATAATCCTTTGACCTGTCCTGAAGTTCTTGAATATGCCGTTAATGAAATGATTAAGAGGAAGGTTGATTATCTTAAATGCGAAAATCTTCCTGAGGGGAGTGGTGTGGATGTCTTTTCTGCCAGGTTATTAAAGCAATTAGGAGTTCAGGCAAAAGATCCGCAAGAAAGGGAGCATATCAATATGCATGTTTTAAAGAATAAAGAAAAATATAATACGTATTTCTTACCGTTTGGCGGAAAACATGCTCATCCTTCAATAAGAATTACCGTTGATACATTAGAGGATCTTGAGAATGTCAGGTCCATATTTAAGCAAGGTGATATAGAACCATGGAGAATATCTCTTCTTGATATCATTAAAAGAATGGATCCATCTGTTATTTAAAAACCACAAGAATCCAGAGAAAGTTCTGCTTCGTGTCGATGCAGGACGTAAGTATGGTCTTTCCTTTGGCCATGTTTCTAGGTGTTTAATGATTGCCAGGGTTCTTCAGGAGGAATACGGATCGGAAATCATGTTTTTGATGTGTAATTTTCCTGAGGGAATAAATCATGTTACTCGAAATGGTTATAGGGTGAAAAAACTACCTGTTCCTTCAGACCGACAAGAGCCGGAGAGTATTATGGATGCAATTAAAGAATATCAACCGGATATGTTGATTATAGACGTACCATACAAGAATATAGATACTTCATATTTCAGTAAATTGAGAGAATGGGAAATAAATATTGTATTTATTGACGATAGTCGATTTATCTATCCTAATGTGGATGTGCTGCTAAATTCCAATATACTTGCACCGAAGAGAATGCAAGAGATAAATAATCAAAAATATATAAACACCAGATTTCTTTTAGGTATTGACTATTTTGTTTTTGACGACTCTCTCTTAGAAGAAACGGCAATAAGAGGAAAAGGGGATTACAATATATTAGTAACTTTAGGGGGATCAGACCCAACCTTGCTCACTCTTAAGGTACTTAAGGCTCTTTTAGAAGAAGATTGGACAGGATATGCTTTTTACATAATACTTGGACCTGGTTATTCTGATCTAAATGAAATCGAAACATTAATAGGAGGATCGAGAAAAGAGTATAATGTTGTAATAAATCCCACAAACTTGATTCCTTTTCTGAAACGCTGTGATTTTGCAATATGTGCTGGTGGCAGGACAATGTATGAGCTTTTCTATCTTAAAAAAAACTTTTTCCCTATTGCTACCGCAAAGCATGAAGCAGAGGTTATAGAAGAATTTGTTCGTCGAGGTATAATAAAAATTGGTATAACAAGTTGGGGCCCTACATCCTTTATCTCTAATCTGAAATGTTTAACAAAATAGGAGTTCGATAAAGTTAGTGAGGATATTGTTTCGTTCCTTCTAAAAAAGAAAGTTAGCAAGATGCCCTGAAGTCTCAATATGCCAAATCTGAAAACAATAACCTTGTGGTAAAATAAGACGTTTTGTCCTTTTAATAAAGGTGTTAAAAAATATGGAAGAAGGTATTCTTTTGTATAACGAAGTAAAAGCGAATGATTTTTCTGTACATGGTGACCCAAATAAATATCTGGAAAATATACTGGGAGAAAGATTTAAAGAATATCGTATAAGATGGAATAGCGCTGGACGACTTGAAAAAGTTTATGATTTTCCACTCTTTTTGGTTTTTGAACCTATGTGGAAGTGCAATCTCACGTGCATAATGTGTTGTCATTCTAATCCTCAAAATAGCTCAATGGAATACGATAGTAGAATGCCATGGGATATGTATGAAAAAATAATGAAAGAGGCGGAAGAGCATAACTGCCCTTCTTTAACAATTGGGGGGCACTGTGAACCGTTATTGGATACGAGGCTTTCTGAAATGGTAGCTTTAGCTAAGAAGTCCGATTTTGTTGACATTATGATAAATACAAATGCAACGCTTCTAATAGAGAAGGTTAGTAAAAAGTTAATTGAAAACGGTTTAACGCGTTTGAGAATTGGTTTTGATGGGGTAAAGGCTGAAACATATGAAAGAATAAGAGTTGGGGCTAAATTTGAAGAAGTCAAAAATAACATTCTGAACTTCATAAAACTGCGTAAAAAATTAAATTCAAAACTGCCGATTGTTCGTATAAGTTGTGTCCACCTTTCAACGAATGATCTCGAAATTAATGATTTTATTAAATACTGGACACCAATTGTTGAGTATGTATCTATTCAGAGATATAGACCGCATGAAATAACAAAAGAGCATAATAGTAATAAATTAGAGACAGGTGGAAATGTTATTAGAACTCTACAATGTAGCGAACCATGGGAACGTCTATATATAAGGGGTAATGGTGATGTTCATATTTGTTGTCAACCTATTTACGGTCCTAAACTAGGCAATCTAAAGGATTACTCACTTTATGAAATGTGGCATTCTGAAGCAGCAAATAATTTGAGAAATGCTATTAAAGAGCTGGATTGGGACAGAGTTCCTACTTGCAAGGAGTGTATGATTCAATACGTAAGGTAATTTCCAGACTGTCTAATGTTCAGGACTTCGGACAATACTTACAGCTTTGATCAAGAATTGTTTAATTTATGTAACACAAATATAAATAGTTTAAGGAGGTGAAAGAGGTGAAAGAGGTTGGAAAAGTGAAAAGTAAACCCTTGATTTATATTGCGGATCTCACGTATAGTACCACAGTATATTCAAGTGACACCTTTCCCATTGGCATTGGGTATGTTACAGCTTACGCACAGAAAAATTTACCTGATTTATTTACCTTTAAACTTTTTAAAGTTGCGGATACATTGTTTGATGCAATGGACTTAGAGTTACCAGATATTCTAGCCATGAGTTATTTCCCATGGAATAAAAATCTCGATCTTATGGCGGCTCAATATTATAAACGACGAAGACCCGAGGGTATTGTTGTTATTGGGGGTACTTTTGTTCCTGCTAGGCCAGAGGTACAGATAGAATTTTTTAAAAAGTATCCCTTTATTGAATTACTTGTCAAGTATGACGGTGAGTTTGGTTTCTTAGAATTTCTCAAAAGATATTTGAGCAATAGTGGTAATAACAAACAAATATTTTATGGAAAACCTATTGATGGTTGTGATTTCTGGAGTAAAGATGAAGGTGAATTGAAAATAGGAAAGATTATTGACAGACCAAAAGATATAAATGAAATACCATCGCCTTATTTAACCGGTATATTAGATCCATTTTTTGAAAACCAATTAATGTCCCCCATGATTCAGTCAACACGTGGATGCCCATTTTCATGTACATATTGTTGGGCAGGAAACAAATTCAACAGCAATGTTAAGCATTTCAGTATCGAACGTATTTTATCTGAAATAGATTATATCGCAGAAAAGAGAAAGGATAGTGAAAATCGCCTTCTTGTTTTTGCGGATGCCAATTTCGGTATGTACACTAAGGACGAAATAATTGCTGATAAAATTGCTTTTCTTCAGAGGAATTATAACTATCCAAGTTCTTTTAATTCCCCATGTGGAAAAAATAATAAAGAAAGAATTCTAAGGATGTTAAAAAAGATAAAGAATGCCTTTCCAATTGTCTCGGTACAATCTACTGATTATCAGATACAACAAAATGTTAAAAGAACGCCAATAGATATTGAAGAATACAAAGATATTGTAAGCCGGATAAAACAATTAGGTATTCGTGTTCAAACAGATATTATCACAGGACTTCCAGGAGAAACAAGGGAAACACATTTGCAAACAATAAAAGACTTAATTTATATGGGATTTGATGAAATTAGTGCTTTTACACTGATGTTTCTTGAAGGAACTGAACTTAACACAAAAGAGTCGCTGGAGAAGAATAATTGGTATAAGCGCTATCGTATTGTGCCGCGCAATTTTGGGAAGTTCCGTGGAGAAGTGTGCGTTGAAATAGAAACAGTGGGTGTGGGATCAAACACGTTTACTTTTGATGATTATCTTTTTCTGCGTGGGTTTCAAGGTGCCTTGGCAATGATATTCAATACTACTTTATTCACAGAGTTTACAAGCTATTTAAAAAATAATGGTATTGAATTATTTGATTTCGCACTATCTTTCTATGAAGATTTAAAGTATGAGCAAGGGCCAGTTGGAACTCAATTCAGGTCTTTTTTAAATGAGGTTCGCGGAGAGCTATGGGAGTCAGAAGAGGAAGTGAAGCGTTATTTTACGAAGCAGGAGAATTACAAAAAACTCCTATCGGGAGAAATTGGTGATAATCTGCTCCACAAATATAAGATTATTTCAGTTGATGAGAATTTTAACTCTTGGTGTGAATATTTCTATGGCCAGTCATTAAAGCTACTTAAAGACAAATATCATAATAAAGATATATTGGAAACTGAGTTGGCTGATATAAAGAATCATATACTGGCAAAAAGTGATAAAATATTCAGTGTCCAGAATGCTAACGGTGAACCGTATTCAATCAGACTTTTGCATAATGTGTCACAATGGAAAAATGATAATTATATTCACCCATTGGCGCAATATAGATATGAAAAACTTACAGAGGTAAAATATGTAATTAGGGAAGAGAATAAAAGACTCGTAAAAGAAATATTAACACTCTATTCAAAGGATAAGTCCGCATTATGGAAGGTTGCTAGTGCACGGTATTATTTGCCCGCAATTTTTAGGATAGCACAAATGTCTGATAATTAAAAGAGTAAGCGGATAAACGATAGTGAAAATCTTTTGTTTTTAAATTATTAGATATGATTTCCTAACCCAGACGAGCCGAAAAAGGACATATAACCGTCCACCGTGTTACAGGACAGGCAGGTCTGTTTTCTCACACAAAGCCACCAAAACGCAAAGATTTATTGTACATCTCATTGATTATTCTTAGTGATTATAAACTATTTTGCCAAACATACTATTTGTTTGGCTATATTACAATGCAAACACAACATTTGGGGTTTTCGGCAAAATAGTTTATAATCACTTTATTTTTTGAGGTTTCGTGCCTTTGTGTGATTGCTTCTCTTATCCGTAACAGTCCCCCTGCAGAACAATTCGCAATCGGAATATTGTCAAAAGTCTGGCATTGGGAAAACCTCCCACAAAGCCTCATAACAATAAAGAATTAAGACATCACTATAATATTTTTGCCAAAAAGGAACTATGACAGTATCAAAGGTTAAAAATTGATCTCTAGCCGTCTCAATTTATTATTAATATATCCGCCGAATTCTGGTGCACGCCAAGGAATTAAAGGTATTTATTATCCACTTGGAATTGGTTATATTGCTTCAGTTCTCAGAAAGTATTTCAAAGTAAAAGTGCATGATTTTAATTATGATTTTTGTTTAGGATATTTTAATAGTTCAAATTATGTAGAAAACATATTAAAACAATATGATTATGACTTTTTATTAATAGGTGGAGTATTTCCTAGATTTAAGTATCTAAAACAGATAATTGAAGTGTCAAAAAAAATTTCTAAGGCTAAAATTATTATTGGAGGTTCATATTTAAAGTCTTCTATTAAAGTACTTGCTAATTACTTGAAAGCTGATTACTACGTTTTAGGAGAAGGTGAAGAAATTGTTTTGAATTTGCTTAAACATATCGTTGAAAACAGATCCATAACGGATGTCGACGGAATTGCATATCATAGCGATAATGATGTTTGGTTAAGTAAAACTGCTGTACCAATATTAAATATAGACGATATTCCTTTTCCTGCTAGAGATATTTTAAACTTTAATCGTTATAAGAGATATTTTGCGTTGGGACATCCTTTACTTTATACCGCACATGTAATATCAAGCAGGGGATGCCCTTTTAATTGTCTTTTTTGTAATCCAGTGTTTGGAAGGGGTGTTAGAGTTAGAAGCCCTGAAAATATCTTGGAAGAAATATCGTTACTTCAGAAAGATTATAATTGTAATTTTATATATTTTCACGATGAAGTTATATTGGGTGGAACGAAAAAAAATGTAACTAATTTCTGCGAATATATTTTATCAAAAAACAAACGAGGATTTTTTTGGGCAGGCTCTACAAATTCTCGAATCCTTGAT
>MGDB01000042.1:11495-12550 GCA_001790645.1 Candidatus Schekmanbacteria bacterium GWA2_38_11 | reverse complement strand
CCATTCTCACTAAACCTTGGATTGGGCCATGCAACGCCTGCCTGAATCTCCCCATCCTGTCCTGTACCGGCGCAGGGAATTTCAGCACTAGATGTGTTGTCGTAACACTTTGTCTGCCCTGTCTTGGGAAGAGAAATAACCCCAAATGACCCAGACTGTCCGGCACGCACGGGCCACACGTAGCTATTGTCGTAGTAGCTCCCATCGTGAAAGTTCTTTATGTCGCTACCGAACATATAGAGGACCCATGGGTAGGTCGACGACCAGTAGAAGCGCGACTGCACATTAGTAAAGCCCTGAGAATTAAGCCATGAGTCTGTGGTTGGAGTATCAAAATTTACAAGGCTTTCAAGTTCATTCACATTTGGAAGCCTCCAGTCTGCATGCCCGAGGTAATTTTCACTATTTAATTTTTTTACATAATCAAATGCGTGTTGCCTGGAAACTGCTCCATCTACAGCACCAATATTCTTATCCTTATCAAAAGATGAATCACGGGTTTTCATTAAATTTGCATCCTTAGTCCAGATAAGCCCTGTCAGTTTATCTGTAATCGTTCCATCACCATTATCAAGAAAACGAGGATTGGGCCATGCAACGCCTGCCTGAATCTCCCCATCCTGCCCTGTTCCAGCACAGGCAATCTCAGCGCCTGTGTCATAGCACGAGGTCTGTCCTGTCTGGGGAAGCTGGATTGTGGCGGCTGAGAAGGCAACACCGGAAATAATGAAAAAATAATTAATGTTGAGATAAAAAATGAAATTCGTTTAGGCATGCTGATACTCCTTAAAAATTTGTTACTTTATAAATTCCCTCTAAACTTTTATGTCTTTTTGTAGAAACAGACCTTGTGGCTGTCCGTTGTTTACCCCCTCACCTTAATCCTCTCCCCAAAGTGGAGAGGAAATGTATTGTAATTCCCTCATCCTTTACCGCTACCGGTTACCCTTACCGTTTTTTGTAGGAGCCATCTCTGATGGCGATCGCTGACAGGAGTCAGTTCCTACATGTTTTTTCACAATCCTGCATACCTCTACAACTTTTGTAGAAACACA
>MGDB01000042.1:2987-11431 GCA_001790645.1 Candidatus Schekmanbacteria bacterium GWA2_38_11 | reverse complement strand
TGTCTGTCTGTGCAAGAAGTGAGCCATTATTTCTTCTCTATGACTTCTAAACTAATTTCCAATTTGCAGAAAGATATTTTAATTCTATTTTGACTATATTTAATTGGATTTTTTTGTGGTATTGTCATGGAAGTAAAGAAGACAACGCAGGCAAGTTTCTTTTGCGTTCTAACGTGAAATTATGCAGATAACGACATAACTTCTACAATGTGATGCTTCTTGCGGGCTTCATTTACAATTTTTTCTAACTTTGCTGCAATATTGTCTTCAATCCAATCTGCACCACACTGGGAACAAACAGTTGCAGGTACATTTCTCACCACTACAACACCAAACCCTAAGTCTGCGGTAAAAGTAGTTTCCCCACTTTTTTTACTTCCGCCACACAGAGAGCATTTATCTGGTAACTTTTTAATTGCCATATTTTTTCCTTTCTTTAAATCCTGGTTCAAAATGTTCTAAATCAGGTTTATATGCTGTAACAATAAAGCAGTATCCAGTATTTGAATCAAATGCAGATACAACATGAAACGGCTCTTCCTTAACCCATCCTAAGAACAATGCGCTTGAAAAGGGCTTATCATCTGGATAATCTTCAATAACTTCACCTGCCAATAAAACATTCTTTACAATTTTTCGTGAAATATCTCTTTCCATCATTTTTTCAAGAGCGTGCCTTTGCCATTCAATCTTACCGCTATTGACTGCATCTTTTATTCCTTTAACCAATTTAACCAAATTACTTCTTGACTTCATATTTCGAATATTTACTTTTCCCTTTATTCCTTCTAAGAATTATATTTTAATTTAAAATATTGCAATTAGAAAATCGTAGTCATATCTCAAAACTCTCAAGTCTTCGCGGAACATAAACCTCAGTAATTGACTTTTCTTTTAAAAATGCAGCAAATTCTAATGATAAAGACTCCTCACCATGAACAATAAAAATTTTTCCGGGCAATCTGCTAAACCCCTTCAGCCAACTGTAAAGTTCGTCCCTGTCAGCATGAGCGGAAAAGCCTCCCAGTGTATGTACTTTTGCCTTTACCACAATATCCTCCCCCATTATCTTTACTTTTTTTGCTCCATCTACTATTGCCCTTCCCAATGTACCTGCTGCCTGAAACCCAACAAAAATAATGTGGCACTTTTTGTTCCATAAATTGTGCTTTAAATGGTGCCTTATTCTTCCGGCATTACACATACCGCTTGCTGAAATTATTATGGCCCCGCTCTTAATTTTATTAATCTCCATTGATTCTTCGGGAGTCTCAACTAAAGTAAGGCCCTGGAAGTTTAAAAAACTATTCCCATTTCTTAAAATATCCATGGCTTCTTTATCAAAACATTCCGAATGTTTTTTAAAAACATCAGTTGCTTTAACTGCCATTGGACTGTCAATAAAGGTCCTCATATTTTTTAAAGGATGATCATTACTCCACATTGAAGAAAGAATGTATATAATCTCCTGGGTTCTTCCAACAGCAAAAGAGGGTATTATTATATTGCCGCATTCCTGGTTGCATCTTAAAAGTATATCCTCGAATTCAGCAATTGTCTCATTTAAATTCTTGTGTAACCTGTTCCCATAAGTTGATTCGATAAACAAAACATCACTGGAATCTCCTTGTTCTGGATCCTTTATTATGGGAGTATTTCTTCTGCCCACATCCCCCGAAAATGTGATTCTTTTAATTTCCCCCTTTTCTCTAACCTCTATTTCAATAAAAGCTGATCCAAGTATGTGACCTGCATCTTTAAATAAAAAACTAAAATTTTTTCCTATATTATGCTGCTGTCTGTAAGGAATCCCCCGGACAAAACCAAGAGACTTTAAAGCATCCTCTGTTGTATATAAAGGGGAAACAGCCTTTTTCCCCTTTCTTAATTTTTTCCTTGTCTCAAGCTCTGCATCCCTTTCCTGAATGTGAGCTGAATCAAGCAGCATAATCCCTGTAAGTTCTGCTGCTGCTTCTGTTGCAAAAATAGTCCCTCTGAATCCTTCTTTTACTAACTTTGGGAGAAGTCCAATATGATCAATGTGTGAGTGGGTAATCAGCACTGCATCTAATTTTCGCGGGTCAAACTGGAAAGGTTCTTCATTTAAAACCTCAGTTTCAGAACGCCCCTGAAACATTCCACAGTCAACCAATACATTGTTTTCACCTGCAGAAATCAGATATGATGAACCTGTAACTGTTCTGACACCACCTAAGCAGGTTATTTTCAAAGCAGCCTCCTATAGAGTCTTTAGGGACGACCTGACAGGTTACCCCTGCATCATTTATAATCCAAATTATTTTATCATTCTTAAATCTTACAGAATGCCGGTGCTGAATATCAATATTTAATTTCATTTTTTGTTATCAATCATGCCTCTCTCATTAATTTCTTGACAACAATTTTGGATTAGAAATATAGTTATCCAAAACATTATAATAAATAATACAAAAAATTCTAATATCTAAATGCTAAATACTAAACAAATCCAAAACTCAAATAATCTAAATTCAAAACAGTTTTAAACATTGTGATTTTGGATTTTGATATTGTTTAGAATTTAATAAAGAACACAGCACCCAAGAGAAAGGAGGGAGAAAATATGAGAGTTTTTGATGGAGACGAGAAAGCAATCAAAGATCTTATGAAGCGCACAGGAATCTTACAGGTTTATGCTGAGTGGGTCCTAAAGGGGGTTTTTTCTGAGGCAGATGGAATTAAAAAGAGTTCAGAATTTTATAAGAAGTATGCGACAAAAGCGAAGTACGGAAGAAAAGATGAAGACTTATCTATCGAAGAATATTATACTGATACCATCAAAGGCGAAAAAGAAAAAGAAGAAAACGAAGCCCCTTAAGAAGATTAGTCAAGATCAATTTCTTTTATTTTTACCTCCCGTGGCTTTACTCCGTCTGACGGGCCGATAATCCCTTCCCTTTCCATAGTTTCTATCATCCGGGCTGCTCTGTTATATCCAACTCTGAGCCTTCTCTGAATCATGGATATAGAGGCATGGCCGGTCTTTGCCACAAGCTGGACCGCTTCATCATATTTCTCATCGTATTCCTCTTCAGGCCCATTTTCTTCAGTCTCATCCTCTGCGGAAAGTATTAAATCGTTAAACTCAGGCTTTTTCTTCTGCTTTTTCAGGAAATCAACTATCCTCTGTACCTCATGGTCTCCGACAAAAGCGCCGTGAACTCTTGTGAGCTTTGAAGCCCCGGGCGACATAAAAAGCATATCACCCTTGCCAAGGAGCAGCTCTGCCCCATTCTGGTCAAGGATAGTCCTTGAGTCAGTTTTTGAGGAGACCTGAAGGGAAATTCTCCAGGAAAAATTGGATTTAATCACTCCTGTTATAACGTCAACTGACGGCCTCTGAGTAGCAATTATAAGGTGAATGCCGGCCGCTCTTGCCATCTGTGCCAGGCGCTGTATCGAGTCTTCCACGTTTTTCGAAGCAACCATCATGAGGTCTGCCAATTCATCGATAAAAACAACTATATACGGAAGCTTATCCCTCCTCGGGCTTTCTTCCTTTTCTGACGGGTCTGAAATTTTTTTAAGGGTTTTATTCTCTTTTTCAATTAAGCGGTTGTATGAAGTTATGTTCCTCACTGCCTTTTCAGTCATTAAGTTGTATCTCCTGTCCATCTCCTGGACAGCCCAGAACAATGCCCTGGACGCCTGCTTCGGGTTGGTGACAACAGGGGCCAGCAGGTGAGGGATATCCTCATAAATAGAAAGCTCTAACATCTTTGGGTCTACCATTATCATTTTTACTTCATCCGGAGTAGCTCTTAAGAGCAGGCTCAGTATCATTGCATTTACTGAAACACTCTTTCCTGAACCGGTCGTTCCTGCTACTAACAGATGGGGCATTGTAGCAAGATCACATACAAAGGGGTTACCTGAAATATCCTTTCCAAGGGCAAGACACAATTTTGAGGGACTTTTAATGAAGCTCTCTGACTGGAGAATCTCTTTTAAATAAACGTCCTCACGGTAGGCATTGGGAATTTCTATACCCACAGTCCCCTTGCCGGGTATTGGTGCAACTATTCTGACGCTAATTGATCTCATGGCCAGTGCCAGGTCATCAGAGAGGTTCATTATGCGGCTTACCTTTACTCCGGGCGCAGGTTCAAACTCATACATTGTTATGACAGGACCCGGCTGTACCTCAGTCACCTTGCCTGCAATCCCGAAATCGAGCAGCTTCTTCTCTAAAATCCTTGAGTTCATGACCAGATCCTGCTTGGTAGTTTTTGAAGAAGTTTTTAAGGGTTCGTCCAGAAGGTCTAAAGGAGGAAGCGTATACTCCTCAACAAACTCAAAAGACTCCTGCGCAGGCTCTGGTGGCTGTTTAACTTCCTCTTGAATCTTTTCTATTTTAGGTTCTGCTTTCTGCTTTTCCTTTTCTATCTGCTGTTTTATCTGTGTAGAATGTTTTCTTTTTGTATTCCATTTCATGCAAATTTCTTTCAAAACCATGAAGTAAGATTTAAATTTTGCATAAGCCAGAGAGAAGTAATGCATGGATTTTACAAAAGCTGATATTATGGTCATATTAGTAATAAGGAGAAATGATGAAAGGAAAAGAGCTATAAAGATAATATAGCTTCCCCACATCCCCAGAAAACTTTTGGCAAGATTTACAACCGGTAAAGCTATAAGCCCTCCTGGAGATATAGTGCTGGCAAAATCTTCTTTGGGGTAGAGATGGGAGAAAATCAGTTCAAATAGGGAAGAGGCGCTTATGAGAAACAAAATGGCGCCAAGAAAACGAAAAATCCTTCCTTCCTTTGTAATCTCAATGAAGAAAGTTATGCTGAATATTGCGAGAAGAATGGGGAGAAATATCCCGCTGTATCCGAGAATTTCATAAACCAAACTTGCTATCTGCGCTCCGGCATATCCTGCGAGGTTTCTGTAGATACCTGTCTCCTGACCCGGGATTAATTTAAAGCTAAACCATGTAGGGTCATATCCGCTATAGGAGTAAAGGCTGATTCCCAGAAAAGCTGCCAATCCTCCAATCAGTATCCCATAAATTTCCTTTAATAATTTTTTCTTTTTTTCCTTAGCTTTCTTTTTCATTTTAAAATTTTATTAACAGGGTTAGAAACCCCTGCCTATTAATAGGCGGGACATTCTCGTCCCGCTGGTTCAATGGGCTATTCACAATTTTTTATTTTAATTCAAAACCCCCTCACCCTTGCCCTCTCCCGCAAGGGAAGAGGGTATTTTTTCTCACTCATGACCCCACTTGAATATCCCCTCCCTTGATGGGAGGGGATAAAGGGGAGGGTGAACCAAAAACCTATGAGAAATTAACTGAGAAAATAACCTCCGTTTATCCCTTGCACTACAAGCTTTGTCAGTCCACGGCATTCAAATTTAAGGATGTAGTAATCCTGCACAGCGGGTTTTTCTAACTGAAATTCTATTCTCAAATTAAAAACTTCCTCTAACCTTGCCTTTAGCTGATACATTTCTTCACGGAATTTTTTCTCATCATAATCTTTTTTCAAATTCAGATAGACAATCCCTGTAATAAGGTCGCCCCGCCTTACATCTGCGTTCCCGGCCAGAATATCTATCTCATCGAAAAAATCCCTCGGTATGCTACCCTTTGTCTTCAAGTCTATAAAACGGGACAGGGAATATTCCCGGTTATCAGCCAAAAAAGTGATATCCTCAGCCAGTATCAGCCTGTTGTACATATCCCTTAGTTCAGGTTTTTCATAAAAAGGGGTCTTATTTTCCATGTAAGCCTCAACTGCGGTCTCAAAGAATTTCTTAGTTGTTAAATAAATTATATCATTCCCGTAGAATGTGAGAGAATTTTCGCTTTTCCCGTTTTTCTCATTCTGGAAGACAGGAAAAAGAAACAAAGTTTTTTCAGGATTTTCTCCACTTAAATTCACAAGCTCCGGTTTGGCTTGAATAAAGGATTTGATAAAAATCTTAAAGAAATTTTTAAAATATCTTAAGTTTATGACTGTGATTTGAGAAGGCTTTTCATCGTTTTTTTTGAAAGAAAACAAATAACCAATCTCATAAGGTAAAAACAGCTTAATATTCTCTTTTTCTTCATCGCTCTCAAGGGAGCGGACAAATGATGGAGGAAGGTTTGCATCTTTTAGTGGGCTTTTTTGAGATTTTAAAAGTTCCAGTGAAATTGAAGAGGCAAACTCAGATAGTCCTGGTTCAGCAGGATCAAATTTTACGGAAATAAATCCATCCGTATCTTTGGATACAAAACGGCTTGTTGGCTCCGGTTCTGTATAAGGAGCTACCAGCCAGTAAGCCGCTACTGACATAAGCAGAAGTAAAACCCCTAAGCCATAGGCAGTGAATACCAAAAAGCGCTTCAGAGATTTAGGAAAATATTTTTTGTCCTTGTCCATACTGAAAAAGTCTAAAATTGCAAGGAGAACTCTGAAAAAGTCTCTTTTAGGAACGCCATTGCGAGCCATGAGCTTGCCAAATGGCGAAACAATCCGATCCCAATGATCGTCGTGAGAGCCGATTTATCGGCTCGTGGCGATCTCGTCGAATTTGCGTCGCTAACGCTCGCAACAACTTCCTTGGATTGCCACGTCGCTATCGCTCCTCGCAATGACCAAGAAGTGGATTTTTTCAGAGACCTCTTTAAATGCTTGCTAAAGAACCAAATATCTTATTTGCAGTCTTTATTTTTATCATGGAATTTTATAAAAAGTCAACTTCAATCTCCCCCCTCCTATGAACAATCTCTTGTAAAGTAATAACGGGTAGGGGGAGGCTTTCTGCCTGTCGGCAGACAGGTAGCCTCCCCATTTTCAGGGCGACTAAAGTCGCCCCTACCCCTCTTTTTTTTATGATTACACAGATTAAAGAGGTCTCTCTATATATTCCCAGAGACCTCCCTGATTTCCCTTGACAGGCTTTACACCCTTTGTTAAAAGGAGACCCCTAACAACTTGAAAAACCTAAATTTTAAAAGATAAAATAAAATATTCTTAGGAGATCCTTTTTATGGATAAAAAATATTTGTTAGCGCCCGGACCCACACCGATTCCGCCGGAAGTTCTGCTTTCAATGGCAGAACCAATAATCCACCACAGGGCACCTGTTTTCAGCACCTTATTTGATGAAGTAAAGAAGGGTCTAAAATATGTTTTCCAGACTAAAAATGGTGTCCTGATATTTGCCTCTTCAGGAACAGGAGGTATGGAGGGAGCAATAGTAAACACCCTCTCAAAAGGAGACAAGGCAATTGTTGTAAGAGGCGGAAAGTTCGGTGAAAGATGGGGACAGCTCTGCCAGGCATATGGCGTTGAACCGGTTTTTATTGATGTTGAATGGGGAAGGTCTGTAAATCCTGAAACTATTTTTGACATTCTGAAAAAAGACCCCGGCATAAAAGCCGTATGCATTCAGGCAAGCGAGACATCAACAGGGGTATCCCATGACGTTAAACGTATCGGGGAATATGTAAAAAAATTGGATAACACAATAACCATTGTGGATGCCATTACTGCACTTGGAGTTTATGATATTAAGACTGATGAGTGGGGACTGGATGTTGTGGTTGCCGGTTCTCAGAAAGCATTCATGCTTCCTCCGGGGCTTGCCTTTGTCAGTATGAGCGAGAAGGCCTGGAAATTTGCTGAAAAATCAAATCTTCCAAAATTTTATTTTGATTTCAAAAAAGAGAAGAAGAACCAGGAAAAAAACCAAACCGCTTATACTCCTGCTGTTTCACTGATTGTGGGTTTAAGCAAGGTCTTAAACTCTATCCAGAAAGAAGGGATTGAAAAGGTTTTCCAGCGCCACCATAAGCTTGCAGAAGCCACAAGAACTGCTATGAAGGCACTGGGTCTTGAACTTCTTGCAAAGGATTTTCCGAGCGACGCCTGCACAGCCATACTTGCACCTGCAGGAATTGACGGGCAGCAGGTAGTTAAAATTTTAAGGGAAAAACACGGGATGACTATAGCTGGGGGCCAGGACCATTTAAAGGGAAAGATCTTCAGAATCGCCCATCTTGGATACTTTGATAAATTTGATATAATAATAGCTGTTGCAGGAGTTGAAATAGTCTTAAAAGAGCTTGGGGCAAAAATAGAGCTTGGGAAAGGGGTTAGAGTAGCAGAGGAGATTTTGGGAGGATGATTTTGGTATTCCTTTACTATTCGTAGCCGCAACCTTTAGGTTGCGTATATATTACGCAGGCTAAAGCCTGCGGCTACCATTTTCTGAAACCAAAAAAGATATGATTTACAGAGGAATTTATGAAGATATTAATTAGCGATAAACTGTCAAAAGAAGCGGTTGACATTTTAAGCAATACACCGACGTTAGAGGTAGATGTTAAGACTGACCTTAAGCCGGATGAGCTGAAGAGTATAATCGGAGAATATGACGCCCTCGTTGTCCGCAGCAGCACAAAAGTA
>MGDB01000042.1:0-2960 GCA_001790645.1 Candidatus Schekmanbacteria bacterium GWA2_38_11 | reverse complement strand
AACTTAAAAATTATTGGCAGGGCCGGAATAGGAGTTGACAATGTTGATGTAGGGGCAGCATCTCTGCAGGGAATCATTGTCATGAATACTCCAGGGGGAAATGCTGTAACAACTGCAGAACACACCATCTCTTTGATGATGGCTCTTGCGCGAAAAATACCTGCCGCTTGCAGGACAATGAAAGAAGGAAAATGGGAAAAGAGCAAATTTGTCGGGAATGAACTTTATAACAAGACCCTCGGAATCATTGGAATGGGAAGGATTGGGAGCCTCGTGGCTCAAAGGGCAAAAGGGTTAGAAATGAAAGTCATAGCCTATGACCCATTCCTGTCAAAAGAATCCGCCCAGAAATTAAATGTTCCGCTGGTCACCCTTGAGGAATTGTTCAAAGGGTCAGACTTTATTACTATCCACGCCACACAGACTGAACAAACCCGTCATCTGTTGAATGACAAAGCCTTCTCCCAGATGAAAAAAGGAATAAAAATAATCAACTGTTCAAGGGGAGGTATAATAGATGAAGAGGCCTTATACAGGGCACTTGAAGAAGGCAAAGTTTCGGGTGCTGCGCTGGATGTATTTGAGGAAGAACCTACAAAGAATTTAAAACTGGTTAATCATGAGAATGTGGTATGCACCCCGCACCTCGGAGCTTCGACCGTAGAAGCACAGGCCAATGTTGCGATTGATATAGCTGAACAGTTGAAGGATTATTTTCTAAATGGTGTTATAAAGAATGCGGTAAACATTCCATCTGTTGACCAGACAGTGCTTACTGAAACCAAGAAATATATGGACTTAGGAGAAAAAATCGGCAGTTTCATAACCCAGATATCCGAGGGAAGCCTTGAAGAACTCTCCATAGAGTACAGGGGAGAAATTGCTGATTTGGGAACAAAGCCCTTAACTGTTTCCATAATCAAGGGATTGCTCACCCCGATTATGAAGGATGTAAACCTGGTAAATGCGCCAATTTTAGCCAGGGGAAGGGGTATTAAGGTCTCTGAGACCATAAGCCATGATTTGCAAAATTTTGCAAACCTCATTCAGGTCAGGCTTAAGACTGACAAAAAATCTTATCTGGTTGCCGGGACTCTCTTTGATAAAAAATCTCCAAGGATAGTCCACATTGACGGATATAACCTTGAAGCACCGCCAAGCAAGTTCATGTTGGTATTTTCCAACAAAGACACTCCGGGAGTAATTGGCAGGATTGGAACGCTTCTTGGAGAAAATAAAATAAACATTGCAGGAATGATTCTTGGAAGAGCAGAACCACAGGGAATGGCTATATCAATTGTTAATGTGGACAGTGAAATCCCAAAAGAAATTCTTGATAAAATTGGAACCCTTCCAAATATTCTGTCTGCAAAACTGGTAAGGCTTTAATGTTTTTATTTTTTAGGTGGGTAGGTTAGGGTCTCCTGACCCTAACTTTCAGCGAGGTCTGGAGACCTCGCTCTACCCTTATTTTTTACTACTTATAAACAGTTAGAATAATTTAAAACAAAATAGCCGAGGCATCTTGCCTCGGTCAGGAGTCAGGCAAGATGCCTGACCTATATGGTTGGGAGAATAGTTTGACTCTTGGGCATTTTTTAAAAAAAAGGAAATTATTATGGCAAACACTCTTGTAGTCGGCGCACAGTGGGGAGATGAAGGAAAAGGGAAAATAGTAGATATATTGACTGAAAACTCAGATATAATATGTCGCTATCAGGGTGGACCGAATGCAGGTCATACAGTAGTCCTGAAGGACAAAAAGTTTATCTTTCACCTAATCCCTTCAGGAATTCTTCATCCAAAAAAACTCTGCGTAATAGGTAATGGTGTTGTTATTGACCCTCAGGCAATGGTTTTAGAAATGGAAGAGCTTAAAAAAGGTGGTGTCAAAATAGGAAACAATCTTAAAGTTAGCAAGAATGCCCATCTGATTATGCCGTACCACAAAGTTTTAGACAGGGAAAGAGAGAATAAATTAGGGAAGGGGAAAATCGGGACCACAATGAGAGGCGTTGGCCCGGCTTATATTGATAAAATAGGAAGAGTAGGGATACGGATTTGCGACTTAATTGATGAGAAGGTTTTCAGGGAAAAGTTGGAGGAAAACCTTTTGGAAAAAAACTTTTTAATTAAAAATTATTTTAAGGCTAAACCATTATCTGTATCACAAATATTTGATGAATATATGGGCTACAGAAAAATAATAAAACCCTTCTTTGCTGATATTGGAGAAATATTAAAGAAAGCAATTATGTCAAAAAAGAAACTTCTTTTTGAAGGAGCTCAGGGGTCAATGTTAGATGTTGACCACGGAACATATCCTTTTGTAACCTCATCGAATACCACTATCGGAGGAGTTTTGACAGGTCTTGGAATCCCTTTAAAAATAGATGACATCATAGGCGTCAGCAAGGCTTACACCACCCGTGTCGGCTCAGGCGTTTTCCCTACAGAGGTATTTGGCAACGAAGGAGAAATGCTAAGTTCAAGAGGGGCTGAGTTTGGAGCAACAACCGGACGCAGAAGAAGGTGCGGATGGCTTGATTTAATGGTTTTAAAATATTCAACATGGATAAACGGTATCAACAAGCTTGCTATCACGAAGCTCGATGTGCTCGATACCTTCCCCAAAATAAAGGTCTGTGTCGGTTACGAACTTGATGGCAAGAGGCTTAAGAGCTTCACTATAGAACATCATATCCTGAATAAGATTAAACCTGTTTACAAAGAGATCAAGGGATGGCATTCAAGTACGCTGGGAATCAAAGAATATAAAGCCTTGCCCAAGGCGGCAAAAGATTATCTGAAATTTATCAGCGACTCTCTTGAATGCAAGATTTCAATAATCTCTACCGGAGCTAAAAGGGAAGAAACGGTAATAGTGTAAAGTGAGTATTCAGGATAAATCCCAAATAACAAATGACAAAATCCCTGCCGGCAAGTAGGGATTTTGTCAT
>MGDB01000041.1:3801-8179 GCA_001790645.1 Candidatus Schekmanbacteria bacterium GWA2_38_11 | reverse complement strand
AAAACCTTGACATATAGGGTCTTTAAATTTTTCCTAAATTTTAGTAGGTTAATCCAGACAATTTTGATTAAAAAGCATTGTTTGGGTAAATAAAATATGTGGAATGGATTCTTTTTTGCACCTGAAGTTCATGGAAATAGCTCTTGAAGAAGCACAAGCTGCTTATAGAGAAAATGAGGTACCTGTAGGTGCAGCAGTTGTTTATCAGAACAGGATAATTGCAAAAGACCACAACCGGATGGAGCAGCGTCAGGATCCAACAGCCCATGCGGAGATGCTGGTTTTAAAAAGAGCTGCTGAGGTTTTAAGGAGTTGGAGGCTTCAAGAAACATCTCTTTATGTCACAATCGAGCCATGCCCGATGTGTGCTGGTGCAATGCACCTTGCCCGGATAGAGAAGTTGATATTCGGCGCAAGAGATGGGAAGAAAGGCGCTGCGGGCTCTTTATATAATATACCATCAGATGAGAGGCTCAATCATAGGATTTTGATTTTTGATGGTGTTATGGGAAAAGAATGTCGAACTATAATAGAAAATTTTTTTTTAGAAAAGAGAAATCAATGAGTAAGGGTAAAAAAGGCATGAAATATTTTACAGCGTTTTTATTGCTGTTCCTCCTTTTTTTTACAGCCTGCGGGAGGCAGGGCCCACAAAAAAATCAAAAAGCCCTTGAGGATAGACTAAAGATTTTGGAAGAGAGGGTCACAGTTCTTGAAAAGGGGATAAGTAAACTAAATAGTTCACCTGCTGTACAAAGCGAAGAAGGAAAAGCTAACAATATTGAGAAAGTTAAAAATACTGAAAAAGGTAAAGAAAAAATATCAGAAGTTACAAAGGATGCAAAGAAGAATAAGCCTGATTTCTTCTATTTTGCTGACTATAAGATTGAGATTCAAAATTTTACTTATCGAATGGGTGAAGGTAATACAATTGAGTACTTTGGGGATATAATTAATAAAGGGGATAAAAATATTGATAACTTAAGCCTTATAATCGAGTTCTTTGACTACGAAGGAGCTTTGATAGGGGGCCATTCATTTCCTATAAAAATAATATTTGCTAAAAACAAGCGGAGCTTTACAAATTCTGATTCAATCAGAGGGGGTTTTAAAAATATTTTTAGGTATGATATAAAAATTAAATATGTTGGATATGAAGGTGGTCATTTGAAAGAAAGGGAAGAGGACAAGTTTAATGAATAATTCCCAAGAAATTGCAAATCAGTTTTTCCTGATAGCTAATACCTTTAACTATCAAAAACTTTAGGTATTTGCTGAAGGCAAAACATTCACTTAAATTTCTTATTCCTTTTATTCTCCTAAAAATTTTTTGAGTTTTTCAAAAAGCTTTATTTCCCAGAGAATTCAAAGAAAAATTGGTTGACAATTTCTTCTGATATATTTTTACTTTTTTCTTTATTTGCTATAAACTATATTAATTGTAAATATTCGCTGAAGGCAATTTAGCCAGAGAAGTTGAGAAAAGTAAATTCGACAGCTATTAGCTATCAGCCATAAACTATAAGCGAAAAGTATTTGCCGAAGGCAAATCCAGGAGAGATGGCCGAGAGGCTGAAGGCGTCCCGCTCGAAACGGGATTTCCCGAAAAAATCGGGAACGGGGGTTCAAATCCCTCTCTCTCCGTTAGAAAAATTGCTACGCAATTTTTACTTATAGCTAATAACTCATAGTTTATGGCTTTATTAAATGTAAGTTAAAAGTATTTGTCGAAGGCGACTAAATCAAAAATTGAAAAGGTAGATTCAGCTTAAAGCTATAAGCCATGAGCTATAAGTATTCGCCGAAGGCAAATCAAGGAGAGATGTCCGAGAGGCTGAAGGAGCACGCCTGGAAAGCGTGTGTCCTGGAAACGGGACCGGGGGTTCGAATCCCCCTCTCTCCGTTACGATTAACTAATAACTTATGACTGATAACTTATAACAAAAGAGTTAGTTATTTTAACTTATGAAAAAGTTTTTACTTCCAAGTTATGATTTATAGGTTATTTGTCATAAGTCATTAGTTATAAGTTAGTTTTGTGGTCATGCTAGACGGGGAGATAGCGATTCCCTGTAACCCGCAATTCGCTATAGCGGGGTTGAATTCCTACCCGAGGTAATTCAAGTTAAGGGTCAGCATGAAGGGGGAAGTGTTGAGAGTTGGGTCCCATGCAATAGGAGCTTGCGAACCTGGTCAGAACGGGAACGTAGCAGCCATAAGCGAAATTTCCTATGTGTTATGGGGCAACCTAACTTGAGCTTTATCCTCTTTAATAGCGCTTTGGCATGGTTATCGGAGGTAGGTGCATGACCTTTTTATAAGCCAAATGCAATATTTGGCTTATACTGCGTCAGTTGCAGTTCACAAATACTCACATACATTTTAAGTATGCTCCGTTTTGTTCACTGACAACTTCCTTGTCTAACACTCAAATCTTGCATTTGGCTAAATACCGCATTTCGTATATTATTTTGTTTTATTTTTTTTAGAATAGGTTTTCCCAAGGTATGTCGCCTTCTTGGCTGCAGCTTCAACAGCTTCAATCAGGGCATACCTTAGCTTTTTATTTTCTAAAACCTTTAATCCTGCGATTGTTGTTCCTCCGGGTGAGGTTACCATATCCTTAAGTTCTCCTGGGTGCTTTCCGGTCAGCGTTACCATCGAGACTGAACCTGCAACTGTTTGCAGGACAAGTTCCTTTGATATTTCCCAGGGAAGCCCGGCAGCTACACCACCTTCTATCAAAGATTCTATTATCAGAAAGATATAAGCAGGCCCTGACCCTGAAAGCCCGGTAACGGCATTGAGATAAGACTCTTCTAAGAAAACGGTCTTACCAATAGCATTGAGAATCTCCTTTGCTAACTCTAAATCTTCCGGGCCTGCATTTTTTCCTGGTGATATGGCAGATATGCCTTCCTTTACAAGGGCTGGAGCATTCGGCATAACGCGGATGATTTTTAAATCATCACCAAGCCATTTAGATATAAATTCTATAGGAATTCCTGCGGCAATAGATATTATCAGGTGCCTCGAAGTGATGTTACCCTTTAGTTCCTTTAAAACCTTTTCCATTATCTGCGGCTTGACAGCAAGAATTATCACATCAGATTTTTTTACCACCTCAACATTGCCTGAAAAAGTCTTTATGGAAAATTCTTTTGAAAATTGATTACGCCTCTGAGGGGATGGGTCACTTGAAAAAATATTCTTGCTCTTTATTATTTTCTGGCTTAATAAACCACCTATAATAGCCTGAGCCATATTTCCTGAGCCGATAAATCCTATATTTTTGTTTATGGTTTTCATAAAACCCTCTCATTATAGGGAATTGTTATGGATAAAAATACTCTCTTAAATATTAAACCAAAGATTAAAAATAAAAATATGAAGAATTTCAATTAAGCTAAGTTAACAGATTTTTTTAGTCAATAAAAAATATTCAGGTGATAGCAGAGCCATTACATTTTTGTTTTGGATTTCACGGAGAGACATAAAAGAGTACAGACCGGATAGGCTTCAGGATTAAAGATTATTTCAGTTAACAAAGACACTCAAGGTAATGTCTAAATAAATGCCATGGATATTTGCCTGAAATCAGGATTTATCTTCAAGGTGTGACAGACATTCATGTAACCAGATTATAACAGGCTGTTGAAAAACATAAAAAATTTTTACTGTAGGGACCGCCTCCGTGCGAGCCCTCCGATATATAACATTAAAATTGGGGGAGGGACAGAGCCTGCCCCTACAATATTTGGTTGGATTATCCTTTTTTAACACCTTTATGAAAACCGGTATAAACCCAAGAACAGTAGCGCTATTATATTTAGGGACATTTGTACTGTTTACGCTGATTTTGGTTTTAATATCTTACTTTAATGGTAAAAACCTTCTTGAGTATATGATAACAATTTACATGGGAATCATAATATGCGGGACAGCATCTGTCTTGCTGATAAAGGAGGTGGAAAGGAGAGCCCAAAAAGAGAAATTAAATCGGAAGCAACTCAGCACCCTCAGGCTTCTCACTCTTTGTTGTTTATTTGTTTTTACCCCTGCTTCAATAGTAATTATACGGTTACTAATCAGTAGGAAGATATTAAGCGATATCCTGACTCTCTCTATTATCCCTTTAGTTTTTATTGCCTGTTATTTAATAAGATCAAAAATGATCCTTAAATATACAATCAAAGATTTTTCTTGACAAAAAATTCTGGATTTGCTTAATAGAACACCGTTTTTAATCTCCCGAACCATTGCTCCTAAATCTTGTAATGATGGGACATGGAGAATGGTCGTTAGGTATTTTGAGAAATCGAAATACCCCCCATGCTCGGAAAGGCGAGATTAAAGCTTTATATATAATAAGAAAGCC
>MGDB01000041.1:2982-3736 GCA_001790645.1 Candidatus Schekmanbacteria bacterium GWA2_38_11 | reverse complement strand
CCGCAATCCCTAAATCCCAATGAAAGGGGACAGGGGAAATGGCCGTAAGGGTAATTCCGGAAACGGAGTTGCCTCCCGTATTTGGAAAGGAGAAAGAATATAAGCTTTAAACAGAGCCAATATCCGGCATCGGGTATTGGCTTTTTCATTTTATGATTACACAGATTAAAAGAAGGATTACAGAGATTTTGTCATTTCCACGGAAGTGGGAATCCAGGCACGGTTCCTGCAAAGAGATTGAATCTGGATTCCTGCTTTCGCCTGCCTGCCGGCAGGAATGACAGAAGTAAAAGAGGAGAAGATATGATGTGGAATAAAATTATAATTTTTCTTTTGGGAATCTGTTTTTTGTTTATTACATTATTATGTTCGGCGCCGTCAGCAGAAGAAAGGCTGAAGCTTTCAACAACTACAAGTACCGAAAATACCGGCCTTTTAAAAGTACTTTTACCTCCTTTTGAAAAAATGTTTAATATAAAGGTGGATGTTATCCCGGTTGGGACAGGCCAGGCATTAAAGCTTGCTGAGAATGGTGATGTTGATGTAACAATAGTCCATGCAAGAAAACTTGAGGATGAGTTTATGGCAAAGGGGTTTGGTGTAAACCGAAGGGATGTGATGTATAATGACTTTGTAATCCTGGGTCCAAAGAATGACCCGGCAGGAATTAAACAGGCAAAGGAAGCTTCTGAAGTATTCAAAAAAATTGCAGACACAAAGGCAGTTTTTATCTCAAGGGGAGATAATTCCGGAA
>MGDB01000041.1:0-2932 GCA_001790645.1 Candidatus Schekmanbacteria bacterium GWA2_38_11 | reverse complement strand
GGTAACTGGTATGTTGAGTCAGGGAAAGGTATGGGAGAAGTAATAAATATGGCTGATGAAAAAAAAGCCTATACTCTTTCTGATAGAGGAACTTATTTAGCGTATAAAGGCAAGACTGATCTTGTGATATTATTCGAAGGAGATCCTCTTCTTTTTAATCCTTATGGGATCATTGCTGTAAACCCGGCAAAGTATCCCCATGCGAATTACCTGAAGGCTATGGCCCTTATAGGATGGGTTACATCACAGGAGGGACAAAAAATAATCAGGGAATTTGGCAAGGATAAATTCGGGGGGCCATTGTTTATACCAACTGCGATTCCGGGAAAATAAAGGATGTAGGGCGTGGTCCCTGACCACGCCGAGTCGGTGAGTTCGGGGAACGCACCCTACAAAGGCTAAAAAAATATCTGTGTAATCAATAGAAAATGAGCGGGACACGAATGTCTCGCCTATCATTAATTTTGATATTTGATATTTTATTTTTGATTTAAAAATACTCATTAACCACTAAAAGTATGAATTACATTCAAGAAGGCTTTATCACGGCGATTAAGCTTATCATTTCCTTTGACAGGGATGTGTATGAGGTGGTGTTTTTATCATTGAAGGTATCAATCATAGCTACAATCCTGTCATCACTGGTTGGCATACCACTCGGCTTTTTGATTGCCACAAAGGAATTTAAAGGGAAAAAGATTACAATTACGGTTTTTAATACCCTGATGGCGCTTCCAACAGTCGTTGTTGGGCTTTTTGTATATTCTCTTATATCAAGAAAAGGTCCTTTAGGTGTCTTAGGTCTTCTCTTTACCCCCAAAGCTATAATCATAGGGGAATTTATATTAGCAACTCCTATTATTATTGCTTTATCAATATCAGCTATCCAGGGAATGGATCCCAGAGTGAGAACTACTGCAATGACACTTGGAGCTAACACGCTTCAGGTAGCATTGGTTATTGTTTCAGAAGCGCGCTTCGCAATATTTGCAGCACTAATTGCAGGCTACGGCAGGGTAATAGCTGAACTTGGATCAGCTTTAATGCTGGGAGGAAACATCAAGGGCTATACACGAACAATGGCAACTGCCATAGGCCTTGAGACAAGCAAAGGGGAATTCGGGTTTGCCCTTGCCCTTGGTTTTATTCTCCTGATAGTTGCTTTTTCAATTAACATTTCCCTCCAGTACATCCAGCAGAAAAGAAAATAGATGGAAGAATTAAAACTTGAAATTAAAGAGTTAGTAAAAATTTTTAACAGTAAAAAGGTCCTTGATATACCTTCTTATAGATTTGAAGGGAAAAAGGTCTATTCCCTTTACGGACCGAATGGTGCCGGGAAGACAACTTTACTTAATATTCTTGCTTTCCTGATTGAGCCGACTTCCGGAGGGGTTTTATTTACAGGGGCTGAATTTAGAAATTCCGTAGAGGATAAAAGAAATTTAATTAAGGAGATTACCCTTGTCCAGCAAAATCCCTATCTCTTTAATACGACAGTTGAAAAAAATATTAGTTACGGACTTAGAATAAGAGGTATGGCAAAGGAAGGGATGAGGAAGAGGGTCGGAGAGGCTTTAAGCATGGTTGGGCTTGCGGGATTTGAGAAAAGAAAGGCAAAGGAACTCTCAGGAGGCGAGGTTCAAAGGGTTGCTATTGCAAGGGGGTTAGCTCTTAAACCCAAGGTGCTCCTCCTTGATGAACCAACTGCCAATATAGATGAAGCGAGCAAAGGGATTCTTGAGAAAGTGATCGCAGAGGTAAATAAAAAATATGAAACTACTGTTATCTTTTCCACCCATAACCTTTCCCTGGCTTACAGGGTCTCACACGAGGTGATTCCTTTATTTGAAGGAAGGATTGTTGCTTCTCCTGTAGAGAATATTATGCAGGGGAAGATTATAAAATTTAATGAAGTCAGTGTATTTGATACAGGGAGAGTAAAGCTCGATGTAGTGGCTGAGAGTCCAGAAGCAACGCGTATCTCAATTAACCCGGAGGAAATTTTAGTATCAAGGGAGAAAATTTCGTCAAGTGCAAGGAATTCTTTTAAGGGAAGGGTGATTCAGATAAGCGAGGAGGATAGGTTTGTAAATTTAGTCGTTGATATAGGTGAGAAGCTAAAGGTTAAATTAACAAAAAAATCCTTTAATGAAATGGCTTTAACTGTTGGCTCAGAAATTTATTTAACCTTTAAGAGTTCAACAATTCAGATTTTTTAAAAAGGAGAAACAAAAGGGGAAGTAAGGGAGTAAATTTTAAGTTCTCCAAACTATCTTGTCTAAGTCCTTGAAATGGGGATATGAGGGATAGGCCGTAAGGCATGCTGAGAAATCGGTATACCGCCCGTATTTGGAAAGGAGACGATTTCTATAAAGCCATTGTCCAGATACGAGCAAAGGCTTTTTTATTATTATAAGGCTTATGTAACCAAGATAGGCGGGGTTTTCTAACCCCGCCTCATAGAAAAATGCGGGACAGGAATGTCCCGCCTATCTTCTTTTTTAGAGAAGGTGAAAGGAGGTGAAGGGGAAAAATAAATAAATAACTTTCAAATCAGTCCTTGTCTTAAAAGCGTATGTAAAATTTCTATTTTTTTAAAAGTTTTTTAAAGGAGGAAAAGATGTTGAAACACTTTGCAGTGTTTATTGCTGCAATGTTTTTTTTAGCAATATCATCGCCACCGCTTTTTGCCGGAACTACAGAGGAGCTTGAAAAAAAGCTCATTGAGCTGCAGGAGGAGTATCAAAAAAAGTTCCAGGAGTTAAAAAACCTAATTGAGGAGACAAAGAAGAGTTCAGAAGAGCAGAAGGCTTCACAGCAGAAAGAGATCGAAGAGATTAAAAAGGCTACAAAGGAGAAAGAGGAAAGTAACAAAAAGGTACTTGAAGCCATGCAGACAAAAATGGAGGAGCAGAAGAAAATGACTCTT
>MGDB01000040.1:6797-9220 GCA_001790645.1 Candidatus Schekmanbacteria bacterium GWA2_38_11 | reverse complement strand
TTCCGGTTGAGGACCTGATATAGAGCAATGAAAGATAAGAAGGGTCCATCTGGTACTGGGGTAAAAGTTCCGTAATAACCCTGTACTGGTTATTGGGTGCGTATATGGTCGATACCTGCCTTGTACCGTATGCAGTCTCAAGCGCATCTTCAATCTGAAAAGCCGTAATTCCAAGTGATGATGCCCTGTCGCGGTCTATCTCAACATTTACCTGGGGGTTTTTTATTTGTAAATCGCTGTTTACATCCTGGATTTCAGGAAGCTCGCGCATTTTCTGTTCAAGTATGGTGGAGTATTTATAAAGGTCGTTTGTATCAGGGCTCTGCAGAGTGAGCTGATACAGGCTCTTTGTAAGCTGCCCGCCGATGCGGATTGTTGGCAGGTTTTGCATGTAGATCTGGATGCCTGTGACGCCGGCAGTTTTTCCCCTGAGTTCCTGCATAATTTCATCTATATTCTTGCGCTCTGAGCGGGGTTTTAAACGGATAAAGATACGGCCTGAGTTAGTCGCAATACTCGGTCCGCCTGCACCAA
This sequence comes from Candidatus Schekmanbacteria bacterium GWA2_38_11, assembly GCA_001790645.1. Lineage (GTDB taxonomy): Bacteria > Schekmanbacteria > GWA2-38-11 > GWA2-38-11 > GWA2-38-11 > GWA2-38-11. The sequence goes on along the minus strand of MGDB01000040.1, from coordinate 8,686 downwards.
CGCTTGACATGAATGACTCAACATTAGGGTTTTTGCTGACTATTGATGCCAATACCTTCTGGTGTTTTACCATAGCGTCGAATGAAATTCCCTGTTGCGCTTCGGTATATGCAAATATCTGTCCCATGTCCTCGCTTGGAAGAAAACCCGCAGGGATTTTCAGGAAAAGATATATTGTGGCAAATAAAATAATGACAGTTATCAGCATTGTGAGGCGGCGATACCTTAAGACGACCTTTAAACTCTTTTCATAAGCGTTAAGCATGCTGTTAAAGATACTTTCTGAAACTGCATACAACTGCCCGTGTTTCTCAGCGCCGCGAGGGCGAAGAAAACGGCTGCAGAGCATTGGTGTGAGGCTCAGGGAAACAAATCCTGAGACAAGAATTGCTATGCTGATAGTGACTGCAAATTCGTGCAGGAGGCGCCCCAGGATTCCGCCCATAAAAAGTACAGGGACAAAGACTGCAACAAGGGAAAGAGTCATAGAGAGAATAGTGAAGGCTATCTCTTTTGACCCGTTAAGAGCAGCCTCGAGCACAGACTCGCCCTTTTCCATGTGTCTCACGATATTTTCAAGCATTACAATTGCGTCATCTACAACAAACCCCACAGCAAGGATTAATGCCATTAAAGAGAGATTGTCGAGGCTGTACCCAAGCAGATACATCATAGCAAATGTCCCTACAATTGACATGGGCAGAGCCATGCTTGGGATAACTGTGGCAGAAAGGTTTCTGAGGAATAGAAAGATCACAAGTACAACTAAGCATACTGCCAAAAAAAGTGTGAACTTTACATCGTCAACAGATTCTTTTATTGAAACAGAACGGTCATAAAGTATATTAAGGTTAACTGAAGCCGGCATCTGTGCCCGGAAGGTTGGCAGAAGCTTTTTGATTGAGTCCACAACCTCAACCGTATTTGTTCCTGGCTGGCGCTGGATGGCAAGGATAACGGCACGCTTGTTGTTATACCAGCTTGCAACCTTATTGTTTTCCACGCTGTCAATGACGTTACCTATTTCATTAAGGCGCACCGGATTGCCGTTTCGGTATGCAACAATGAGGGGTTTGAAGGCATTAGCGCTTGTGAGCTGGCCTGTAGCCTGGACTGTAAATGCCTTGTCTGTTCCGTAGAGCGTCCCTGTTGGCAGGTTTACATTTCCCTTTGCTAAAGCATTTGCAACCTCATCAATTCCGATTCCGCGCGAAGAAAGAGCCTTAGGGTCAAGCTGCGCACGGACAGCATACTTTTGTGAGCCAAAGACCTGGACCTGCGCTACACCATTTACCATGGAAACCCGCTGTCCAATAAAAGTTTCTGCATATTCGTTTACAGCAGAAAGCGGAAGAGTAGGAGAACTCAGAGCCATATAGAGAATGGGCTGGTCTGCAGGGTTTACCTTTTGGTAGGAAGGCGGACTTGGCATGTCCCGCGGAAGCTGTGTCGCGGCTTTAGCGATCATAGCCTGCGCATCCTGGGCGGCAGCGTCAATATTGCGGCTCAGATTAAACTGGAGTGTAATCTGCGTATTGCCCTGGGCGTTTGTAGATGACATTGAGTCAATGCCTGCAATGGTGGAAAACTGCTTCTCAAGCGGCGTAGCCACTGCAGAAGCCATGGTCTCAGGGCTTGCACCCGGAAGGGATGCACTTACAAGAATTGTGGGGAAATCCACATTAGGCAGATCGCTTACAGGGAGCAGTGTGTACCCGAGGATGCCAAACACAAGTATTGCCAGCATAACAAGAGTTGTCATGACAGGCCGGTGTATGAAGATCTCTGAAATGTTCATAATTATTTTCCCTGAGTTTTTCCATTGTTGTTTTTTATTACCACCTTAACTCCGGGGATAAGCCGCAGTTGGCCGTCAGTTACTATTTTCT
>MGDB01000040.1:3891-6764 GCA_001790645.1 Candidatus Schekmanbacteria bacterium GWA2_38_11 | reverse complement strand
CTCCGTTCATAGTTCTATCTACTGTTACAGGACGCGATTCCACTGTAAGGTCATTCTTAACCACAAAGACATACTCTCCTGCCTGTCCGGTCTGGATTGCTCTGGAAGGAACTACTACTGCGTCGGGCTGTATAGACAATGTGAGGACTACATTTACAAACTGTCCTGGCCAGAGACGTTTCTCTTTGTTGGCAAAGGTACCTTTAAGCTTGATTGTTCCTGTTGAGATATCTACTGTATTATCTATAAAGATTAGCACTCCTTCTACCAGGCTTTTTTCCTCCTGGGGCGTGAATGCCTCAACTTTTAATTTTTTTGTTGCAATATATTTTTTTATCTTTGGAAGGTATTGTTCAGGTACAGAGAAAGTTACATTGATTGGCTGGATCTGATTGATGATTACCATTGGGTTATCTGCATTGGCCTTTATGAGGTTTCCCTGATCAACTAAAAGGCTGCCTGTGCGGCCTGTGATGGGTGAGTGGATGTAGCAGTAGCTGAGCTGGAGGCGTGCATTCTCAAGCAGTGCCTTATTGGCCCGGACAGAAGCTTCCAGGGCATTGGCATTTGTACGAACAAGGTCATATTGTTCTTTTGAGACAAAACCCTTTCCCCAAAGCTCTGCGTAGCGGCGTACTTCTGTCTGTGCATTTTCCATCTGGGCAGTATCTTTTGCGAGATTAGCTTCAGTCTGCTTTATCAGTTCTTCATAGGACCTTGGATCAATGAGGAAAATAAGGTCACCTTTATTTACATCCTGGCCTTCTTTAAAATAAACTTTTGATAATTCCCCTCCAATTTGAGCTTTGACCATTACAGTATTGTCTGCTTCAATATTTCCTGTTGCAAAAATTTCAACAGGGAGTGTTTTTTTAATCACAGACCCGACGGTTACCGGTATTGCCTCCTTTTTGGGAGGTTGTTTCGATCCACCGCCTGAACAGGCTGTGAAAAAGGTTATCAAGGCAGAAATTATAACAACTGCATTAGCAGTAATTCTTCTTTTTTGCGCACTTGTGTCCCTTTTAATTGACACTTGTTTTTCTCCTTTCTTGCTTTGCATTTTAATTTTTCTGATTTATAGCCAGCAATCAAAAAATATTAATGCTTATCTTAAAAAAAATACATAGAGTCAAGAGAAAATAAAGTGCCCTTAAACTGCCCTTTGGTGGAAAAAAGTCAGGAAAAACAACATAATATTATTTGCATATTTCTTAAATTTTTGTATATTGTTTATAGAAAAAAATTAATAATTTATTGTAAATTTTGGATATTACCAAGGAGGGATTATAAAATGAAAAAGAGTATATTTCTAATCCTCTTACCAATTATATTTTTTGGATGCAGTACGGTAATTAATAAGGAGTTAATTAAATCAGCTTCTATTAATGTACCTTTTTCGGAAATGCAGAAGAATGCTGATCCTTATAAAGGAAAACTTTATCTCCTTGGCGGGTTAATTGTTAGCACAAAATTTACTGAAGAGGGCTCTGTTATTGAAGCAGCCTATTTTCCGGTAAATAACAGGGGTAATTTGGAAAAGTCTAAACCTTCAAATCTAAGATTTCTTGCAAACCTTTTCAGAGGAAAAGGGATTTTAGACCCTGTGCTTTACAAACGCGGGAGAGAGATAACAATTGCAGGAGAATTTACCGGAACTAAGACGGAAGATATAGAGAAAATGAGTTATACCTATACGGTTTTTGACATAAAGGAAATTTATTTATGGGAAGAGAAAACTGAGGTGGTGACTTATTATGGGATGTCAGCCTACGGGTATCCATACTATCCTTACATGTGGGATAGGTATGGTCCATGGGGCCCGTGGTGGGGTCCACCTGTGTTTATTGTGCCACGCGGCAAGAAGAATAAGTAGTATGTAGGTGTGGGTAGGGGCGACTTTAGTCGCCCATTTTCTAAAGTTTTTGATGAGTGGTTGGGATATCTGTTTTTATTTCATCTGGTAACGTTGGTTTATAAAAACTGTCTGTTGAATACCCGCCTTGCTGGAGGGAGGTTTATTCAAATGTCATCCTTTCTGCAGAGGGAGACTACCTGTCCCTGCCTGCGGTAGGCAGGTGCCGACAGGCAGGAAGCCTCTCTTACCCGCATTTTCCGCTTTAATAATGGAGGATGAAATGCTTCCAAATAGGTTATCCCTGAGTGTTATTTCTTTGAGGATGTATAGGATTGGCTGTACCAACTCATTCTCAAAAAGGGGAGCAGTTTAATTTTGTTATACTTCAGAACTGAGTAAGAGTAAGACAACTTGAATATAGTATGAAAGAATCTGTTTTTGGGGAGTCTTATTAAAAATTTCAAAAGGAAAAATGGAAGGTGCAACAGGATAGATAGCTGGGTTAGCTTTTGAAGATTAATGATCTCTTTTTTCTTTTCTAATTTGATTGGGCTGTTGTAAAAATAGGATTCTTCAAAATTTAACCTGCCCATTAAATCATGTACAGTCTGTTCCTCGATTAAATTTTTTTCTATTGCGTATTTATAAATATCTGTTCCCGGATAAGGCTGCAGCAGAGAACACCAGGCAAAATCTACTTTTAATTCCTTATTAAATTTATAGGTTTCAAGAGCATTCTCAAGGGTTTCCTCCGGGAGTCCATAGATATTAAAAGTCTGAAGGCTCATGCCATGTTTTTTTATTAATTCAGCAGCTTTTTTGTATTTGTCATTGCCGATATTTTTCTTTAAAATATTTTTTCTCAGCCATTCACTTCCTGTTTCTAACCCGATTCTAACCAGGCGGCATCCGGCTTGCTTTATTTCTTTTGCCATTTCTTCGTCAATTAAATCTGCCCTTGCATTACAGGTGAAGGGAAGTCTGATTTTTTCCTGGTAAAGATTTATAAACTGTG
>MGDB01000040.1:3547-3857 GCA_001790645.1 Candidatus Schekmanbacteria bacterium GWA2_38_11 | reverse complement strand
CAGAAATTCAATGCTTCTTATCTTATATTTTTTTTTCACCTCCAGGATTTCTTCAATAACGTTTTCTGCTGCTCGCAGCCTGATATACTTATTTTTATTGGCATAGAGATTCTTATAATCTCTGTTAAAGCAGTGGGAACAATTGAAAGGGCAACCGCGGCCCATGGCAATGGGACTCATATCTTTATAAAAACCCTGCAGGAAACCATACTTATCATATAAGGTTCTGTCTGCAAAAGGAAGGGTATCCAGGTCTTCGATTAAAGGGCCTATCGGGTTTTTTATGATTTCACCATTTTTCTTTATCCAG
>MGDB01000040.1:0-3283 GCA_001790645.1 Candidatus Schekmanbacteria bacterium GWA2_38_11 | reverse complement strand
TTTACCTCGTTTTTTTTTCTGAGAAATAGCAGCTCACACTGATGGTCGTTCCTTTTTAAAAAAGCGGAAAGGCTCATCGTTCCAATCTGGATAAACGGATATTTCTGGAGAAACAAAACTTTCATTTAAAATAAAATATTGTAAATTGAGGATATTTATAAAAAATAATATTTTTCTTACTATACGGATTTTAAGTCTAAATTATAATAATATCTTAATTTGCTTTTTTGCATGTAGTTTAATATATAAACTTAATTTTAGAAGAAATGCAAACGAAATAGTTAAGCCATGAAGAGATTGCAAAAAATTCTCTCATATGTTTATAATGTAAAATATTGTGCAATCATCGAGGAAAATAAAAAGCCTTTTGGATTACTGAAATGATGATGGAAGGATAATCCATATAGGAATTAAACAAAACCTGGTGATTAAGGGGTGAGAAGGGTTATGAGCAGGATACCCGTTTTTAAGAAGATGGATCGTTACAAAGCAAAGAATCTGCAAGCCTTCAATACGAAGTGGCCGAATCGTTACGACTCATCACTGCGAATGCGCTTATGGACTAGTCAGTGGGATCGTGGAATCCTCACGGAGTTACCCACTGACATAAGTTCTTTGCGCATCTTAGATATTGGGTGTGCTACCGGTCGGCTTCTTGAAACTCTTGCTGAAGCAGGCGCACGACACTTGGCTGGTATAGACCTAGCTCCCAAAATCCTCGATATTGCACAGCGACGGCTTGCCGAGAGAGGAATTAAAGCTGATTTGAAAGCGGCAGATGCTGAGGATACTCTACTCTGGGCTAATGAATCTTTTGATGTAGTCATCATGACTGGAGCACTTCACCATTTCTACCGCCCCATTGATGCTCTCACTGAGGTTCACCGTGTGCTTTGCCACAGGGGTCGTTTGATCATTATTGATCCATGGTTTCTTCCACCATTGCGACAACTCTTTAATTTAGGTCTTCGCTTCGTGTCACCTAACGGCGATTACCATTTCTACTCTCCAGCAGAAGCAGTAGATATGCTTGCTTCCCAGGGATTTGTGGAATTACGTTATCGAAGAGCAGACTGGAATTCTTTTATTGTTCTCGGGTTGAAGGATAAACTCTGAACAATATAATGCACAGGGCAAGAAGAAAAAGGTGACATTGTTGAAAATAATGAATAAAAAAAAATATTTTTTTCTGTTTCTTCTTTTCCTCTTCCAGCTTGGTTTTATCCAATGCTATCTTCCATTCAAAGAGTGGTTTACTAATTCCCCGATATATAGTGATGATTTCAGCATTCATTACGGATGTGTCTTAGAAGAGAAAGAAATGTTGAACCACTTTGGTAGCTTGTGGAGCTACAACCCATTCTTTCGTGCAGGTTCTATAACCCAATCAATAATAACTGTGGATAGCAAAGGCTGGGGGGTATTCGTAACCCTGTTTCCCTTTTTACCCACGGCAATTTCATTTAAGCTATATTATATTTTGATTATTCTTACAGTACCCTTTGTCTGCTATTTAGCAGCAAGGTACTTTGAGTTTGATGTCAATGAAAGCCTTTTATGTTCTTTCTTAGGAGTATGTTTTCTCCATGTTTCAATCTGCATAGATTTTATTTATTGGGGTACAGGAACTTATATTACCTCCTGCTACCTGTCTGTTCTTGCGACTTCTCTGTTTTATAATTTTTTGAAGTCTGACAAAATAAAATATTTGCTCTTAACAATATTGGTGTCTTCACTATCTTTGTGGGCGCATTTTTTATCAGGCTTTCACCTGGTTTTTGCATTTTCTGTTTGCTTGTTGGCTTTTATAAGGAAACTAAAATTAAAAACCATATTCCTGGTTATTTGTCTTGTCATTGTAATGTTTGTCATTGCAAGCCCAATGGTGCTTCCTCTGATAAAATTCTTAGACACTAAAGTCCCGTACTATCCCTGGAGGCCATACTTTACTGATGACCCTTTAGTAGCAGTTAAGGTTTATTTTTTCCAGTTAATACCATTTAATAAGTACAAAAATATTCCGTTCCAGAAATCTGCAATGGTAGATATAGGGCTTTTGCTGCTTAGCCTTTTAGGATTTTACTATTGGTGGGAAAAAGGGGAGAAACAAAAGCTAATTACTCTTTCAGGAACCTTTGTCATTCTGTTTTCATTTGCATACTATAGCTCTTTTTTTAAAGCATTTATCGATTTAACCCCGCTGCGCTATGTAATTGCAATGAATGTCTTTCTATTAATTCCTGCTACTGCTGGGCTTGTTAAACTCTATGATTCTTTCCTGCGCCAGAAACCGTTTAGCACAAAAATGGCTTCTTATATAATATCTTTTTATTTTCTCTTCCTTCTTTTATCCCAGCCATTATATCATCTTTATATTAAGAAAGACTTCAGGTTATCCACTGAAATGCCAAATCAAATTCGAGAACTATTACAATTTATAACAAAAAATACTACTAATGAAGGAAGGATATTAGTTGAAAATTCAGGCTGGGAAAGTAACCACCAATACTATGGCACTCATCTTACCTTTCTTTTTCATCCCTTTACTGGTAGAGATTTTATTGGTGCTGAGTATTCATCAGATCCATTTAATGACGCATTTGTGAGCTTTTACGGCGGTGAGCTTTTTCACCGGCCCCTCTCAGAATACACATTAAACGATTTAGATTCCTATTTTAGGCTTTATAATATTAAATGGATAGTATGTTGGTCTGAAAAGGCGGTTAAGCTATTTGAAAAATTCCCAGACTATATTACCCTGGTAAAGAAGGTTGATAAATTTTATATATTCGAGGTAAAAAGAAAACCCTCTTTTTTTCTTAAAGGGGAAGGAGAAATCTCGGTTGATACAAATAAAATCAGTTTAAAGAATGTCCAGCCTGGTAACGGTGAAATAATAATTTCTTATCACTGGATGAAGTATCTGAAAACGCTTCCAGAAGTGAAGTTAGAAAAGATATACCTTTTAAAAGACCCTGTTGGCTTTATCAGAATAATTAATCCCTCAAGGGATGTTGTTATTTATAATGGCTATTGAGATATAATTAAGTAACTACCGGGATTAAGAATTGTAATCACCCTGCAAATCTTTGGTTGAAAAAATTAGATCTTTTATACTAAAGACTGAGCAGAGGTTTTAAGAATTTAATTTAACTGACGAAAAAAAAGGACTTTTAAATTTAAGATTATCATCATTATTAATCTTCAAAATCACTAAAAGAAGAATTTCGAAGTGTGGAAAAATAAAAAAATATCAGTAATTCTCCCTACTTACAATGAGAAG
>MGDB01000039.1 GCA_001790645.1 Candidatus Schekmanbacteria bacterium GWA2_38_11 | reverse complement strand
CCCTTATTAATTTCCTTCATGGTCTGGGAATAATTGAAGTTTAAGACATGGGCGTCCAGTATTTTTACCTCTACCTCGGGAAGGTTTTTTAAGAGATAGGATGCTAAATACCCAAGACTCAATGGCAAAATTCTTTTATGCCTTTCATTGCATGGCAGCGGTGGATGAACTAATAAAATTTTCATAATTTAATTTTTTTCAGCTCTTTTAGTATATTAAAAATTTCTTTTCCGAGGACAGTTAAGCAGTATTTTTGTTCTATCTTCTCTCGTGCTTTAACTCCCATTTCTTTTCTTAATGATTGATTTCCTGCCAGGTTTTCCATTTTCGATATGAATTCCTCCTTATCACTTGCCAGGAACCCGTCTACACCGTCTTCAATTACATGTTTTATTTCTCCAACCCTGCTTGAAACAGTCGGGATTTCCATTGCCATATATTCAAAAAGTTTAGTAGGGCTTTTTGAATTTATCCAGATGTTTTCCTGCTGTATTAACGGCAGCAGACCAACATCCACCGATGACAGGAAGTCCGGAATTTTTGCAGGATTTATCCACTCTGTAACTTCGATATCATCATTTTTGTAAATCAAATTGATTAGTTCCTTGACCCTGTGCATATATTGACCGCTTCCAACTATTTTAAGCTCTATGTCCTTATTCGATCTTTTAACCTGTGAAAAGCAGTGGAGGAGGAAAACAATATTATCAAATATTACATCTCCCCAGACAATACCGAGCCAGCAGAACCTGACTTTAGTGTTTTTCTTAGTTTCCTTTTTTCTGAATTTATTTTCGTCTACTCCTGTTGGCACGTAATATACTTTTTCAGAGAATTTTGACAAGGATTCTTTTAAAGCATGACTTGAAACGACGCAAGCAACGGCTTTTGAGGCTATGTCTTTTAAAATAATTTCATAATCTGATTCAATTATATTCCCAAATTTGTCAGTATTTGTTGAATGGCCAAAGAAAAATTTGTTAAGAAATTTATTTTTATAAAGAGAACAATATTTGGCGTCCCAGTCGTCGCAGTCAAAAATGTATCTGTTTCTTCCAAGTTTTGAAAGCAACAAAGGGGCTGAAGCGTGAAAGAGGATTTTCTGAATGTAAAAGATATGGTCTTTTTTATTCCACAATTTGCGAATAGCCTTTAATGTTAAATATAATTTACTAATATCTTTTAAATCATACATTATTTCTTCTGTATACCTTTGAGGTGCTAACTGGTCCTTGAATGAAAGAACTTCAGCATCCATGCCAAGTTTCTTTATGGCTTCACAAAAATTGTAACATCTCACCCGTACGTGGGGATAGTTGTATCCGCTATGACCAATGAAGACGACTTTCATTAATTGAAATCTCCTATATCCTTTATTATGGAATATAGTTTTTTTGCAAGTACCGGTATTGAAAACTGCTCTTCTATTTTTTTTCTGGCATTTTTACCCATCTGTTCCCGGAGAATATTATCTTTTACAAGGATCTCCATTTCTTTTATAAAATCTTCTTTGTTTCTGCCCAGAAACCCATCTACACCTTCCTGTATAATGTTTGAAGCTTCTCCAAAGTGGCTTGATACTGTTGCAAGTTCCATTGCCATATATTCAAAAAGCTTGGTAGGGCTTTTTGAGATCATCCAAATTTCGTTAGCCTTATCAGGTATGAGAGGTAAAAGGCCAATATGGCATCCTGACAGTACTTCTGGTATTTTGTCAGGGTCAACCCAATTTATAAATTCAATCCGGCAATTTTTGTATAGCCTTTCTACAGTATCCTTTATTTTAGGGAACCAGTTTCCCTGTCCAATAATCTTTAAGCAGATATTTTTATACTTTTGGTTAAGGACTGAAAAGCATTCAATTAAAAAGATTACATTGTTATAGATAACCTCTCCCCAGACAAGTCCGGTCCAGACAAAGTTTATTGAGTCTGAAGACCTTGGAGAACTTCTTCTGAATTTCTCAAGCTTGACGCCGGTAGGAATATAAAAAGTTTTTTCATTGCACTGCAAAAGAAATTTCTCAAGATACCTGCTCGAAGCAATGCAGGCAGCGGCACTTTTAGCGATAGTTTTAGTTATCTCCTCTGCATCTTTTCCTTTGAAAAAAATCTGGTTCAAAAAATTCCTTCTGAACAAGGGTGAACGGTCAATATCCCAGTCATCGTAGTCGAGGATAAATTTTGTTCCGGCAATGCGGCTCATCAGAAAGGGAGCTGCTGAATGATAGTGTATTTTCTGAACATAAAAAACTGATTTCCTGGATTTAAAGAGTTTTAAGAAGGCCTTAAAGTTGAGCCTTAGTTTCTCCCTGTCACCCAGGTTTAGCATTTCAATCCCGGAATATTGTGGCGCCAGATGATCCCTGTACGAGAGGACTTCGGTTTCCATCCCGAGCTTTTGAAGTTCTTCAGCGAAGTGAAAACACCTTACCCTTGTATATGGAAAATCATAGCCGTTAATACCGATGAAAACAGTTTTCACAATTTTTTATCCTATCAAAATTTTTTGTAAGTTTACACCTAATCCGATCCAGTTTATACTCTTTGTTAAAGAAATATAGCTGGAAGCTATTTTAGATCAGACTGAGCTTTTAAGAAGATTTAATTGATATTTTCCCTGAAAAATAATGATATTTACCTGGCAAATAGTCAGAGCGTTTTTCATTGTTTTCCTTTAAACATTGAAGGACTCTTCCCTTATAAAAAGGGTTTGAGTTTATAATATTTACTTTATATTCTTCGCCTTGTGACCCGCAATCAAAAGTTACTGAAGGGAAATCCATCCCGTCGTTATTAAAACCAATTATTTTTATAAAAGAATCTTTGGCTTTTGCAGAGCATATTATATCCCAGTCATCATTTACATCTTCGCGGAACTTTTCAGGCAGCAGCCCCTTTTGACTGCTCTGGGTTTCCCACTCCATATATTTATCAGAGAGCATAATATTTGCCTGTTCTTTTGCAATGCTGACAGGTTCAAAGACCTCCATATCTATATTCCAGAAAATTTCTTCAGGACTTAAAACCTCCATCTCCCAGGTCTGGGATATGGGAAGACCTCTCCAATTTCCTCTGGCTACGATTTTCTTTTCATTCTTTTCAAGCACCCTCCAGTCAACCTGGGTTGAATCAAACCACTTAACAAACGAGCGCAATGAGGTGTATCCTGATAAATTTTTTGTGATCTCCATTTCCTTCCATAAGAAAATAATCTTGCCATTATTAAACATGAAAGTTAAATGTCCTGATTCTATTTTTGCAATTCCCTTTTTTTCGCCAACAAACAGCCAGTACCTGGATATGATTTTCTCTGCTTCACCTTCAGCAACGATTTCTCCTCTGTCAAGCAAGATGACCCTGTCGCAGATATGGCGGACAATGTTCAAATCATGGGATACGAAGATAAGGGTTTTCCCCTGGTTCTGGAATTTTTCAATTGTCCTCAGGCATTTGCCCTGGAAAGATTGGTCTCCTACAGCCAATACCTCATCAATAAGCAGGATATCAGGGTCTACATGAACAGCTACAGCAAATCCGAGCCTCACAAACATTCCTGAAGAATAATTTTTTAGAGGTATATCAATGAACTCTTCAATGCCTGAATAATCTACTATGGCATCAAACTTCTCATCAATTTCTTTTTTTGACAGGCCAAGTATAGAGCCATTCAGGTAGATATTTTCCCTGCCTGTAAGGTCCGGATGAAAACCGGCTCCAAGCTCTAAGAGCCCGGCTACCCTGCCATTTACCTTTACGGTTCCCCGGGTAGGGACAGTGACACCACTGAGCAGTTTAAGTATTGTAGTTTTTCCTGCCCCGTTATCACCAATGACTCCGACTGATTCTCCCTGTTTTACCTCGAAGCTTATGTCCTTTAATGCAACAAACTCCTCAAGCTTTTTTTTCTTTAAAAAGCCAAATATTATATCCTTTACCAGCATCTTCCTTTCGTGGTGGATGAAGTAGCTTTTTTTTATATTATTTATTTCAATTGCTATCATAATGTTTCATTCAAATGAGATCAGCAAAAACGGGTTCAATCTTTTTAAAAACACAATATCCTATGAATAATATGATTAAAGATAAAGAAGCGGTTTCAGCTAATATGTAGATATCCGGGACTTTGCCACTCAGGAGTGTATCCCTGTAAGAGGATATAATGCCTGCCATAGGATTGAGAAAATAATAAGCCTTGAACCTTTCCGGGACCATAGTTACTGGATAAAAGACAGGTGTAATATAAAACCACATTAAAAGCGTTGCTTCTACGATATATCTTATATCCCGGTAATATACATTCAGACTTGAAGTAAGCAGGGAAATTCCAATAGTGAATATTAACTGGACAGCTATGATAGCAGGAAGAAATAGAAGTAAGTAAGTTATTTTTATGCTGAAGAGGAACAGGAATAAAAATAAAATTATAATTGATAGAGAAAAGTTTATGAAATTTGCAAAGACAATTGAGATCGGGATTATTTCTCTGGGGAAATAAACTTTTTTAATCAGATTTGAGTTATCAATTATTGAGTTTGTGCAAGAAGAAAGGGATAGATTAAAGAATGTCCAGGGAATTAAGCCTGTCAGGACAAAGATAGAATATGGAACGTCTGTCTTAATCCGGATAAACATTGAAAATATGGCTGTCAGCACTACCATCATCAAAAGGGGATTAAGAATTGCCCACACAAAACCAAGACTTGCGGTTTTGTATCTTACCTTAAGGTCTTTTTTTGCTAAAGTATAAGCTAATTCGATATAGTGAATTTTTGATCTGGGCCTAATTGAGTTAAACATCTTTAATTGTTATTCTGTAAAAGGGGGATATAATCCCTTTCAATTATTTTATCCCAATCGTGTTGAGCCTCAACCTTTATCCTTGCTTTTTTCCCCATTTCCATACGCATTTCATCATTCTTTAAAAGGAAATCCATTTTTTCTAATAACCTGTCCTTACTGGCTGGTTCTACCAAAAACCCGGTTTTTCCTTCTTCCACAATGTCTTTAAAAACACCGACCTTTGAAGCAATCACCGGTTTACCGCATGCCATTGCCTCGATAGCCCTTAAGCCCTGGCTTTCAGGCCTTACATGAGGGTGGACAGTGATATCTGACATCTGGTAAAGTTCAGGGGCTATGCCATCCCTTGCAGGAAAAAAGAAAAGATAATTATTTCCCCTGAACCTTTCAGAGTGAATCGGTGAAAAATATTCATCAGAAAATAAAAGTATTTTAATATTATTTGCGTTATTATTGAAAGATAATAATGATTCGACTGCTTCGACAAAAGTAAAAAAACCTTGATTTAGTCCATCGAGCCTTTCGGGCATAAAAACTCCTTTGTATTTTTTTTTGATTTCCATGCCGGGTTTAAATAGTTTTGAATCAACTCCGTGGGGAATAACTTTTATGTCAGAGCAATATCCTTCCAGCAGCCCTTTCGCAAAATTGTTTGAGACTATTACTGCTTTAACATTCTTTAAGCTTTTCTTTATTATATCAGTATAGTATGGTTTAAAAGCTAATGAAGAGAAAAATTCATGTGCTAACTGGTGGAAACGGCTTCCTGCTTTGCGGCTAAAAAAGGTTTTCATGAAATCCTTAAACAATCCTCCCTTAAAATAACACTGAATACATTTTTGAGGGTTTTTTAAAAATGTATTATCGCATATTGTTAAATCATCAGCAAGCAGAGTTGTTTTAAGACAGAGGATTTCATAGGAACATAATTTCAAAATTACAGGGAAATCTTTACTCAAATCAAGTGCAAGATGAGGCTTTAGCGAATATCCATCCCAAATGAAAACACTGTCAGGTTGAAAACCCTCAACAGCTTTTCTCATTCTTTTTTTTAAAAAATGAATGTTGAATGTGAACCTGTTAAAGGGGACAGGGGTTGCGGGGAAAGGGAGTTTGGAGGTTACTAAACCCCTTGGGAAATATTCAGTAAAATATGGAAAGAACAGATTTACTTTAAATCCCCGGGTCTGCAAACGGCAAAGGATTTCTTTTATCTCAAATGACGAAGGAACCCAGGTAGGCCAGCAGAAAGTAAGATCTATAGCAGCAATTTTATTCATACAAAGAGAGGCAAATAGTTATTCTCAATGATAAGGTCCCAGTCATATTCCTTTAAAGCTCTTTCTCTGCCAGCTTCTCCCATTTTCTTCCTCAAGTTGGTGTCATCCATTAAGGTCTCCAACCTGTCTATTAATTGAGTAATATTTCCAGGGTCAACCAAAAAACCTGTGATCCCGTCTTCTATTGCACTTTGCAGTCCTCCAACCCTTGTTGCGATTACAGGTATCCCTGATGACATTGCTTCAATAGCCATAATTCCTAAAGGTTCCTGCCATACCGATGGTACCACACAGATATCAGATTTGGAATAGATCTCTGGCAGCGAAGCCTGATCCTTCCAGTCGAAAAGGACAAAATCATCAGTTCTTAAACGGAGTCCATGAAATTTAATGAAAGAATCATTGGAGGTTAGCAGTACTTTAAAGTCATCCCTCTTCAGGGATAGTAATTTAATAGCTGTTTCAAAAAAGGGAAACCCTTTAACCAAGTCTACCATTCTTCCAGGGGCGAATACAGTGGTTCTATCAGATTTTTTATAATTCCCATTGGGATTAGGGTGGAAGGTTTTGGTATCAACCCCTGATAGAATGATCCTGATATCAGGATTATAGTTGTTTATTATTCCTTTTATAAATTCATTGTAAACGACAATGGTTTTTGAGTCCTTCAGTGCCTGTTTAACTATTTCTGCATATGATGATTTAAAAGCTAATGAGAATAAGAACTCGTGCTTGTGATGGAAATCAGAATCATCTAATTTATAATTAAGAATGATTTTAAATATTTCTTTGTACATTCCCAAATCAGGGAATTGACATTGGAGGCATTCCTTCTGGTCTAAAAGGAAATTATTCCTGCAGAGTTCATTTTCCTTATAAAGCCTGTACATGATACACAATATTTCATAAGCATAAAACCTCCAGATAACAGGAAAGTTTTTAGCGAGGCGTGAAACTATATAAGGCTTAAGATAATAACCATCTCCGAAAAATACATAATCAGGTTTATAATCTTCAACAGCTTTTGCAATCCTTTTAGTCGCTGTTGAGAAATTAAAAGAGAACCTGTTAAAAGGGATTTTTATTATCGGGAAAGGCAGTTCTTCATTAATAACGCCTCTTGGATAGTACTCCTGAAAAAGAGGGACGAATAATTTTACATCAAATCCTCTTTTCTGAAGACCGGATGCAATATTTTTTATATCAACTGATGAGCCGCCAGTTGGAGGCCAGCGGAAGACCAGATCGATAAAAGCTATTTTGGTCATAATGTTACAGAGATTAACAGGTAAATTTAAAAATATTTTATTTTTGCCTAATCGTCAACAGCTTTTATTATTTTTATTCTGATTTTACCTTGCCAAGCAGATGTTTTTTTTATAAGGTCGCAAAATAAATTTGCTTTGATTTTGTTATACTGAAAATTCTTTTTAGATAGGAGGTTTGGTTAGATGATAAATCTTAAGCGATTTGAAGGGAAAATAGCTATCGTAACAGGTGCAGGGACAGGAATAGGCAGGGGTATTGCTATAGGACTTGCAAGAGAAGGTGCATACATTGCTGCCGTTGGAAGGAGGATTGAGAAGGTTGAAGAGACAATCAATGAGATAAAAAGCTTTGGTGGAAGAGGGATAGCAATAAAAGGTGATGTAAGTAAAAAAAGTGATATTGAAAATGTTGTGAAGAAGACTTTAGAAAAGTTTGGGAAAATTGATATGCTAATAAATAATGCCGGTACTGAGGGTGCTGGTGGACCCCTTCTTGATATAAAAGAGGAATACTGGGACGAGATTTATAATGTCAATGTGAGAAGTGTATTTTTAATGACCAAAGCAGTTGCAAAAGCAATGATTGAAAAAACCATAAAGGGGAAAATAGTAAATATCTCATCAATAGTATCAAAAACCCCTCCAATCAGGTGCTCTGCCTATGCCTCTTCAAAGGCAGCATTGAATACCTTTACAATATGTTCTTCTTATGATTTAGGGGAATACGGGATAAATGTAAATGCCATATGCCCCGGATTTATTGAGACGCCAATGTTTGAAAGGCTTGACAAGCATATGGAAACAAGCAGCGGTATGTCAGCAAGGAATCTCACAGAAATTATGATAATGTCAGGAAGATTACCTAAAAGAAGAATAGGGCAGCCGGAGGACATTGCAAATGTGGTTGCGTTTCTTGTTTCAGATGATGCTGATTATATGACAGGCCAGGTAATAAATGTCTGCGGCGGTATAGAAACTCACTGAAGAGATTTTTTGAAAAGTTGACTTTTTTGTATAAAATAGTTTTTCAGAGGTCCCATTTAAGAGGTAATCAGAAAAGAACTTCTTGCCAAAGCCTTTTAGCGAAATTCTTGCCCAACAAGAATCTGAGAATTTTAGTGCTTCTGCTTGCAGATGGATATTCTTCTTTGAATTTTTCTTTGTTTGAGTTTATTTCCTCTCTGTATTCAGGAGAAAAGGTCAAAGGTTCTTTTCCTAAAAAACTTGCCCACAGCTCAAGATATCTTTCCAGTGCCACTCCAACCGAGAATTTATGATGCCGCTTAAAGTAACCAGAAAAGGGATAAGGGGAATTAAACGGGCTTGGAGTTGAATTTATTTTACCAGGAAGAAAGTCGAGGTCTTCATTGATTAGCTTTAACGGCTCGATATATTTTTTTTGGTAATCAGCTCTTCTGCTCAAAGGAACAAAATCAATAAATGCAAAAGTGATGATTCTGTTTAATTCCATTTTTTCAAAAATCAGTATGGGTATGTCAGATTCATTTCCGGGGTAGACAATCCCCATAGAGATACCGGCAATCCCGCCAATGTTGACATAAGAACAGGCAAGTTTTTTTATTTTACTATTTGAAGTAAATATGTGGTTTTCAGCACAGACAAAACCAAGAAGCCTCTTTGAATTAAAAAATCTTAAATCCTCTGGAAGCGTAATCTCCTGCAGAGGAAATTTATCCATTAAAGTTTCTTTTACAATCGCACTGAAATCTAAAATTCTTTCTTTCATATGTTTCTTATCCTCTCTTATGCCAAACCGGGCTACATACCTATTCCCTAAACTCTATGCACTATGCTGTCCTTTTCTTACCATAGCTTTGATTTTTTGTAAATCAGACTCTTCCCAACTGAGAAATTTTCTTAAAAAGACAGAGTTGTTATGGAAAAGAGGATCAATATTTCCTTCTATAATGCCCTTCTCAATCATTCTATTCCACTCGAAAGTCCCTGGAATGGGAGAGTATTCAACTAAGAATGGCCTGATTCCTTTTTGGGTGACGTAATTTATGCTGTCATTTACTTCTTCCTTCTCCTTGCCAGGATAGCCCATGAAGATATATGCTCCAAGCCCGTCCTTTCCGAATCCAGCAGTTTTTAATATTTTTAAAGCTTCTTCAAACTCCTCGCTTGTGACTTTGTTACCTGTTTCTATCTGTAGTTTTTTATTTGTTGTCTCAAGGCTCAAACGCAAGGTTTTAAATCCTGACAAAAACAGTTTCTGTGCTAAAGAGGCAGTTATAAGTCGTGGATGTATTCCGTTTGGCGTATGGAAGTAAGGATATAAGTTTAGTTTAATAACTTCATCTAAAATTATTTCAATGTGCTTATCAGAATTTACAAGTAGTGCATCATCATAAAATGCAAAGTTTTTTATACCTAATTTTTGATAAAAATACTCTATCTCAGAAACGACTGACTCAGGTTTTCTCTGGATGAAATCAGGATAGAGCAGTTTAGATGCACAGTATGTGCACTGATAGGGACATCCGAAAGAAGTGGATATACAGGCATAATCTATGTTTTGATATAGATCAAAGGCAGGTGAAGGGAGTTCACTTATTGAATAACGGAATTGATTCTCTATACCGGTCAGTTTATTTATAAGGGCAAGTGTTCCATTGATATCATTTCCATTAAATACAAAATCAGCACCAGAATTATTTAAAGCATGATCATGGCAGAGAGTCGCATAAATTCCGCCAAGGATTACGGGGGTGTTTGGAAATTTATCCTTTAGGAGTTCAATTGCTCTAAAAACCCCGGGGTACCAATATGTCATCATTGATGTGACAAGGATTGCGTCAGGATGAGAAATCTTTTTTAGCTCCTCAATAAATATTTCTTCTGTGATTCCATAGCGGCAGTATCTCCTTGGTATGTCCTTTAAGATGTCAGGCTTCCTGACCTCGGTACGGAGAAAATGTCCGGAGCCGTATTTTTTGTTCTTAGGTCTTTCCAGATTCTGTAATTTAAGGAGTTCAGTATTGTACCGGTCAAGACAATCTATAAAACTTATTTTATACCCCTCTTCCCGGAGGACAGATGCAATATATAAAAGCCCAAGAGGTTTCATCCACAGGTCATGGGCTGCAAAGTCATAGATCCAGGGATTAATAAGAAGAATATGAGGTTTTTCCATTAAGACCCTGTTTTAATCAAAACCTTTAAAGCTTTCTTTTCACCTGATGCCTTCAAGGCTTTTAATCCTTCATTCAGAGGGAAAATTTTATAAATCAAGGGAGAAATTTTTATCTCGCGATTTTTCAGAGCATCTATTGCTTTTTTGAAAGGTCCGCAGCGGGAACCTATAATTGAAAATTCGTTAATTACTACCGGGGACAAATTAAGATATGATTTTGAGGCAAAAGTAGATTTTAAAATAATTTTTCCTTTAGGCTTTGCAAGCTTCATTGCTAAATCCAGTCCCCTTGGAGAACCTGTGCAGTCTATTAAAATATCAGCTTTATTGAACTTAAACTTTTCAAGTTTTAAAGTTTCTTTTATTGAGATTGTTTTTATTCCCAGTCTTTTTGCCACTGAAAGTTTTTCCTGATGCTTGCCAATGAGATGGAGATTGCAGCCAGTGTTTCTTATTACCTGAGCCATCAGGAGACCGAGTTTCCCATCTCCCAGAACTATTGTCACATCACTTTTGTTAATCTTT
>MGDB01000038.1:8040-9785 GCA_001790645.1 Candidatus Schekmanbacteria bacterium GWA2_38_11 | reverse complement strand
TAAATGCTTTCTGGATAGGGTGGAGGTTACCTTTTTTTCCTAATCCCTCAATAGTGACAACTTCCTTCCCCCTGACATATTTTACAGGTAGGTTACACGACCGGACAGCCTCATTATTTACAAGGACAGTACATGCACCGCAAAGGCTCTGCCCGCAGCCATATTTTGTTCCTGTAAGGCCAAGGTCAGTGCGAAGAATCCATAATAGCACCCTGTCGCTGTCAACCTCAAGGCTTACAGACTCGCCGTTGAGCTTAAACTTAATGGTTTCTATCATGCATATCTCTCCTGTATGGGAAAATCTATCTATCTATTGAAAATTTCAGACTGCTGTCAGCTATGAAAAAGTTGTAAACCCTTCTAATTTCTGTTATTTATTTATGTTCTGCCTCAAAAGAAGCCAGAACTCCCTGGGAGTTATTATTCCTATATTTTTATAGTTTTTCCGAATCAGCAGGTCATAATCACCTGTTATTATAAATTTTGCATTTCCAGACGTAGTTGTTCCAATTATTTCGTTATCGTCTTTGTCTCTGCAGATGGATTTATCAATTGGCTCAGGCTCGACTATTTCCGCAATATCGCTAAGATAGCCAATTATATTTTGAACAGTTTTTTGCGGGATATAAATCTTGTCAGTTAGTTTTTCTCTAACTTCTGAAAGGATGTGTCCACTAATTACAATGGTGTGCTCTGAAAGACATACTTCAAATATTTCTGCACAAAGTCCCCTTCCAGCAAAGGCAGCAATAATGACATTGGTATCTAATACTATTCTCATGAAATAATCTTAAAGATATCCTCATCCGTCAATAGTCCTTCAGCTTCGGCAAAAGGCAGGACCTGTTTCCTTAATTGCTGGAACCTTTTAATAGCAAGATAACGGACAATAGCTTCTCTTATAATCTCACTCTTTGAGGTCTTTCCATTTTTTGTCAGAATATTTAATTCCTTCTGCAACTTTTTGGGTAGCCTTATGGTGATTGTGCCAGACATATTTCACCTCCAATTGATGTAAGACAATGTAATACCTAAGTATAAAAATGTCAAGTAGATCTAACTTTAGAGTTTTGAATTTTGAAGTATGAGGTTTGTGGTAATGAATTAATCTCTTCCATTTTTTTCCTACTAAAATATAAACTAAAAACTATTAACAGAAGACACTAGACCAAAGACCCGTTAGCCACAGGCTTCCTGTAGTTGTAATTCCATCTACCAAAGACAATTTTATCTACGAAAAACACTTCTTCTAAAATTTCCTCAATATCCTGTTTTATAAGATTAGGTGTGGGATATGGTTCTATGCTGACCCACGTTTTCAAGCCATAATCGTGGAGGCTTTTAAGAGACTTGATCCGTTCCTCAATAGGAGCTGCAAACGGTTCAAATCTGCTCTTAAATTTTTCTGAAAGAGAAACCAGGGTAATGCCATATATGTTTTTTCGTTTATCATTTTTTTACTTTTTCTTTTTGGCTTTCCAGACGCTGTGGAACATGTCCTGCATTACAACAGTTGTGCCAGGCCATTCCTTTTCTTTAAAAAGACTCATAGCATGCATCACCTTCTGATGAATTTTCATCCTATTAGGTTGTTTGAGTTTAACAATCAAGATACCTCAAACCTGATCCCAACACGAAAAGGTTTGAACCTTGTAATTCCCTTGATATCGAATAACATATTTGTCCAACTCGTAGCTTGGTAGAAACTGAAGTAGTTGAGTAAATACAGTCTTTCCAGAATTCAT
>MGDB01000038.1:0-8010 GCA_001790645.1 Candidatus Schekmanbacteria bacterium GWA2_38_11 | reverse complement strand
AATTATATGATGAATTATGGTAGCTATTGAATCTCAAATCGAAAAATGTTTTTTTGCTCATTTAATCCTTGTATTTCAAATAATTATTTGATATTTTTCAAATAACATTTGGACAGTAGTGATTAAAAATACATTACAAAAATCTTCAGGAGGTAGAAGAGTAATGGAAAATTTTTTAAAAATTGTAACCATGCCGGATAATATACCTATAGTTGGTATGCTTTTAGCTTCAATCTTTTTTGGCTGGTTAGCTTTTAAAAAGGCATTTAAAAATGACAAGCTTATCAGAGATGGCAGGGAAGAAGAGATAATTGATGACAGGGAGGAATAGAATTATATCTTAATTGCTGGAATTACCTGAATTACCGGACTTCAACTCAAACAAACCAAATTCTTTTAAAAGCTTTGTAAGCCTTTTTCCGTTTATTAACTCAAGCTGAGTCCCTGCCGCAGCAGCAGCATTTAAAGACTCTCTCGTAAAAAAATGGGGTGTTATCAGAATACCCTTCAAAGCTGATTCTCCCTTCACATTGTCCAGCAGATTTATGATATCTGTTGAATCAATAACTTTATTCTCTTTGGCAGAGATACAGTGAATGACAAATCTTCCCCCTTTAACAGGATGGTGTTCAAAAACCAAGAAATCTACCCCCCCAGAGTCTAATATTGTCATCTCTTCAATTTCAAACCCAAGCTTTGACAATAATCTCCTCATTAATCCTCTAAACTCCTGTCCCTGCATCGCTATCAGCATTTTAAGCTCAGGACTGTTAGCCTCAGAGTAAAATTCGTTTTCCGGGGTTTCCTGAAAGGACTTCTTGTTTATTAAAAGAAAGATTAGCAAAAACCCTATTAAAATCGCTCCAAAGCTAATTACAAAAATCATCATAAAAAAAAGTTGAAGGGGTCAAGGATTCAAGCGGTCCTTGACCCCTTCAAAATATTACTTTTTCAGCTTGTCAAAGACTACTTTTGCCTTCCCTTTTTCTGTTACAGTAACCTCTGCAACCTGTGTCCCAAGCTTTTCATGCCATGCCTTTAACTGATATTTGCCGGCAGGAATATCTGCAATCTCAAAAGTTCCGTTATCGCCTGTTACTGCATAGTAAGGGTTCTCTGTCACCGCAATATATGCGCTCATCCATGTATGCCCAGCATCACACGTTATATTCATGATGCCTATCTTTTTAATCTTTTTCTTTATCTTCTGATCCTTAATTGGAAGGGCAAGATTGAATGTTGTCTCAGTCTGGTTTAAATAACCATGGGTGTTGTGAAGGATTGGGTCGCTATTTATTATATTGAGGAAATTCCCTGCTACCATTGCTTGAACATGAGGAATATACTGGCAGTTCTGGTTGGTGATGGATGCTTCTTCTTTGGGAATCTTTTTCCCCTTCTCAATCTTCTCAATTGTTATAACAGTATTCTTAACCCCACCGCTTTTGGATACAATCAGCTCCTCTGAAGGCTTCTGGCTTCCGCAAACATTGTTATCCTTTGTAACTTTCAGTGGAGGCAAAGCCTCAGGCTTTCCAATGAATTTGACATCTCCAGTAATTGCTCCTCCGTTTGCTACATCAATTTCCTGATAGCTACGGGAAATTAAAACACCAAAAAACAGAAAAGCTATAATAATATTAATGATACTAAAAACTTTTACTTTGTTCATATTTTTTCTCCTCCTTTATTTATTTACTTAATAATTTCCTAAAGATTTGTGCATGATTTTTTTGTCATTCCCACGAAAGTGGGAATCCAGATGTTTTCACTATAAAAGTAGTAAACCTGGATTCCTGCTTACGCCTGCCGGCAGGCAGGAATGACGGGCAATGTGGTGTAACGATTTTCATAGATAATCCATAGTTTGCTGCAGGAAGTTCTATTTCTCAATCTTCAAATTATACCACGGGGTAACGGATTTCTGTCCGTTTCTGTCTCCCTGAGTACCATCCCATAGAGCAAAGGCAATTGGGATTTGCTGCCCTGGTGTAAAGTTAGCATCAAATTTATTCTCTGAAGAAAGGCTTCTTGCAAAAACAACCTTCCATTTACCCGAATCCCATATGCCCTGACCATTAACATTCTGCTCATCAATGCCTCTTGCCGTTAGTGTGCTAAAGCCTTCTGAGTTGAGATTTTCCACAGGAGATTTTCTTTTGGGAATAGAAACAAAATTTCCTGCTCCCCAACCCGTAATGTACACTGGATCCTGTTCAATTACAGCTCCAATTGGTTGAATTAAAGGTTTCTCTATGCTCTTTGGATATAAGTCTCTTGCAAGCTGGTAATCATCAGAAACCATTCCTGCATAGGAATCCTCAATGTCATGAAACTTCTTCTTTTCAATATCAAGTTGCATGTCTGCCCTCCAGAACCAGATATTTACAGTCTTCTCTTTTGCGCCCATTGAAAAGAGTGTTGTACCTGCTGGCACAACCGGGAATTGAACAGCAGCGCCATCTGTAAAATCCTGATGCCTTGTAAACCTCGCCTGTGGGGACAAATCCTCCCACTCAAGAAGAAATGCTATATCTTTCCCGTTGTGAACTGCTTTGACTGATACGCTGTCAACACTCTCCTGCCTCTGCCATAAAAGCATGACCTGGACTTTTATAGCTTCAACTTTTCCCCATACAGGAGAAAGAGGGTTGAGGCTAACCTTGCCTGACACCCTTTTTACTACAACATCACCTCCCCCTGGCTGAACTGCTACTTTTGAACCTGCAAGTGACCTGACATATTGCACCAGTGCCCATCTCTCCTCTTCATTTACCGAGTCTTCATAAGAGGGCATTGGTGTCCCGTCCATCCCTGTTGTGAATCGCAGATATATGTCAGAGTTACTTCCACCCCCCTTATAGATACCTCTGGTAAAATTATTTGGCGGAGCAGGATAGCCGAGTTCATCCTTTGTGGTCAACGAGGAAGGACCATCACCTTTACCTTCATTCCCATGACATTCCCAGCATTTGAGCTTTGTGTATACTTCCTTACCCTGTGTGAGCATACTCGAAGTAAAAGCTGGCTCCTGAGAAACATTAATAACCCTTTCAGGCGCCTCTGAAATATTGGCAAGCTTCTTTACATAGGACACAAGACCCCGTCTTTCCTCGTCAGTAAGGGAGCGGAAACTCGGCATTGCCGAACCTGGCAGTCCTTCAGTAAGAGTTCTGAAGAGGTCTTCATCTGTGGGAGGCTCACCTGTTGGAGTCGAACGGACTTTAAATACGCTTCTTGTAAGATTACGCGGCTTTGGGAAAAGCAGATATGCTGCTGTCCCGTCACCCTGAGCCTTCTCACCATGACAAACAACACATTCCCTTTTGAAAACCTCCTCACCCTTTTCCACAAGCTCGGGCGTCTCCTTAATCTGAGCTGAACATATATTCCAGCCCAGCGCCATAACCAAGGTTGCAATAGTGGTGAAAAATTTTTTGGATACTTTTATCATTTCTACCTCCTTTAAAAATCTTGATATCATACCTCTATCTCTCCATTGCCACAGAGAGAGCAAACATCTTCTTCATCTTCCTTAAAGGAACCTAATTCCTTAATCTCCTCTGGCTCGATTTTAAAAAAATCAACCTCTGAGCGGAGAAAATCTCCGGTGAGCAGTGCAAGAGACTTATAAAATCCCTTTCCTGCCTTTTCGCTCAGGAGGCGGGTAAAAAGCGGTACCCATGTTCCTAAATGCTCCTTTAAGAATTTCTTCTGCGCTTCATGGCATACCTTTCCGTCTTCTCCCCTGTTATGCTCTCTTGCATAATTTTCCTTGAAGATAAGAAAATACATGAACTCAAGCTCCATGCTGATATGGTCAAGCCTTTCCTTTGCTGTATCAGATGTTTCAAGGCCAAAAGCCCTGTAGAACCCTGCAATATCCCCAAGAGACTGGCTCTGCTGGAATACATGTGCTTTCCCGTACTCGGTCTCATAAGGAGAGCATTCAGTAGAAACTGTGTGGCCAAATATCCGCGAAAATTTTGCCTGCATATCCTCAAGAGAAAAGTTCCTGACTGAAGAAATAAGGGAATTTACCCTCTCTGCAATAGCATTCTCTGACTCACTGGAAAGGGAATTGAAGCAGGATTTCAGCTCCTCTTCAAAACCGTCTTCTTTCAGGGATAAATACAAATCCTCCTCAGGATAAAGAAAAGCCTGTGAAAGGAATTGACAGATATCCATCCTTGCAAGGTTTATTGACTCTTCTGTTTTTCCCATAATTTTTTACATCCTATTTTTTATTGTGCCTGCAGGGTAGGGGCGACTTTAGTCGCCCAAAGGGGAGGCTAAAGCCTCCCTTGCCCTCAGTTAAGCTAATAGCTATAAGTTATTGGCTATAAGTGTTTCTGAAAAACTTTGTTTTTCAGAAACCTCAGATCGAGTTAGCGTGTTTATTAGGCCTGTCATAAAATGGCTCTTCTACTGTTGTCCTTATAACCTCTTTACCATTCTTTCCAAGGCCTATTACTGTGTCATTATACATTTCCCACTTCCTGCCGTTAATGGTGGTCTCATAGACTTTCTTGCCCTCTTCAATCTTGTAGCTGTAGATCATCTTCTGGGTCGTTCTGAAGAGCTGGAGCACAGCTAAAAGCTCTCTTGACGGAGCTGTGTATTTCTCGATTGCCTCATCAACACCAGGTCCAAACATCTGCATTAAATAAGCCCTTGGCACCCATCTTGGAGGAATATAATAGCCATTTGGCTGGGTCCCAAAGACAGAATAGAGAGGAAGGGCAACCTTTTCAACCTTAACAAGGTAATATAGGGGATTGTATCTATCCTCTTTCCAGCTTCCATCAGGGTTAAGCTTCACAAGTCCCTGAAGTCTTATCTTCCCAACACATGCAGCCATGCATCTTGTCTCTGTTGGAACATTTCCTGTTAATGGGTCTTTCCCTTCTATTCTTGGATAGCAGGCAATGCACTTTTCAGAAACCCTTGTTGTGGCTCTGAACATAGGCTTTTTGTAAGGACATCCCTCAACGCATTTTCTGTATCCGCGGCATCTTGACTGGTCTATGAGGACTATTCCGTCCTCAGGCCTCTTATAGATTGCCTTTCTCGGACAGGCAGCTACACAACCCGGATATGTACAGTGGTTGCAGAGTCTCTGAAGGTAGAAAAACCATGTTCCATGCTCTGGAAGACTTGCACCCTCTCTGTTAAGGAGATTAGGTTCACCTTTGACTCCCTTAGGAGTATCCTCATAGATATTAGGGGCAGACCATTCTTCATCAGGAGGAAGATATCCCAAGGCTCTCTGCGCTCCCTCAGGTCCATATTTCTTGAGAGCTGCCTCAAATATGGTCATTCCTCCGTAAACACCGTAAGGTTTCCCGGTTCCGTTTCCTTTTGAAGCATCCCATTCCTGACCTCCGGGATTTACCTGCTCAATCATCTGCAGAAGCTTCATGTCCCAGAACTGGGGGTACCCACCATAGGGTTTTGACTCTACATTGTTCCACCACATGAACTCCTGCCCTTTGGAAAAGGTCCATGTGGATTTGCATGCCATTGTGCAGGTCTGACATGCAATGCATCGGTTAATGTTAAACACAAATGCAAACTGCTCCTGGGGATAAGCACCCTCGTAAGGATACTCCATCTCTCTTCCTAATTGCCAGTTATATACTTGAGCCATTTATCTTCTCCTTACTAATGTTTTTTGTAACTCTTCACTTATTATAGACCCAGGGGTAGGGGAGGCTTTAGCCTCCCTATCGTCAGGGCGACTAAAGTCGCCCCTACCCATTTAACTAAACTAAGATTTTTTTACCTTAACGATTTCACCATTGAGGTAATGCTTCATATGCTCGCTTTCATTGCCGGGACTGAACCCTGTTGTCGCAGGCATCCAGACCCCTTTTCCGCCAAGCCCGCCGTCTTCAGCCTTGCTTATTTTGACCAGTGTCTCCTTTGGAACTGTATTTATTGCGTGGTTATCAGCCTCACCGCCAAAGATGAAACTCATAAACCCCTTTGCTTTGTGGAAAAGGGTGTCAGTCTGGTGCATTGGCATATGCCAGTTACGGGTTAATGCCTGATGCGACCCGTAACGGAAGTTAGACTGATAACCTGTGTCTTTGGAAAGCGCCCTTCCGTCCTCTCGTGTTTCATGCGCCTTAACTGTTTTTTCAGTGGCGATAAATGCAGAATGCTTCATCATCACAACATTATACGGGTATGCCGGGTTATATTTTACCCTGAGCATCAACCTTGAAACCTTATAGAAGGGGTCATCAGGCTTCCATCCAATATAAGGCCTGTCCATTGGATTGGCATCCACATAGACATAGTCTCCGTCATTGATTCCCATATCCTTTGCTGCTTCAGGGTTAATGTGCATCTGCCTTTCACCAACACCTGGTGTCCTCTTGTCCATCCTGTAAGGGTCTCCAAAGTTTGAATCCCAGATAAGGTTCCAGTCAGTGACAGCCCATTGAGAGTGAACTGTATGCCGGGTTTTTGGTGTCAGGCAGTAAAATTTATATCCCTTTTCCCAGAGAGGATTCTTTGTTTTTTTCACTTCGCTCCATGGCATTTTTATATTCCGCACTGTCCTTTCGTCCCAGTGCATTGCATCAGGTGAAATGCCGTAGTCATCAGGTTTGATGTATGGATTGGAACTTACAATGACATTTGGAAGATAAGGAGTTCCTTCAGGACCCTCACGGTGAACTACAAAGTTTTCACCATATTCAATAGCCTCAGGAATATCACAGTAGGCATGTAGCCTGCCTGTATCAGTATAAAACGGGATGCTGTCAGTTACCTGCTCATAGAACGGATTGCGGGGATATGTGCGGAAAAGCATCAGGGCTGCGCCCGGCTCTCCGTATTTACCTGCCATGATATCCGCAAGCTTGTAACCGCGGGTGGTTGATGAGGCGTCAAGGAGGCGCTGGATATATATGTCGTAGTTTCCCTCAAGAACAAACTTCCAGTACTCTGCAAAGCGTTTGTCATTGAGGAGTTCGCCAAGCCTTTTGGCAACTAGCGACCAGATAACAACATCATCCTTTGTGTCATAGAGGGGCTTGATTCCTCCCTTCCATATCTGGAGGAATGGGTTAGAGCATGAAGCCGTGACTTCATTCCCCTCAAACTCCATCCATGAATTTGCAGGAAGCCCAAAGTCAGCGTATTCAATTGAAGCTGTCATCTCAATATCAGTAGAAATTATGAGTTCTACTTTAGGGTTAACGTTCTTTAACATTTCATAGACATGTTTTGCGTTGTTGATGAGGTTTACATTTGTGAAAAACATCACCTTTGTAGGCGTTGGCATATGCGTCAGACCTGTAAAGACCTTCCTGCCATATTTCGGAGTATTGACTACAAGGGGTTTGTCGCCATGATTCCAGTATGCAGGCTCCTCATCCTTTGTATAGGCATGGGCTTTTATATCCTTTCCGTCAACACTGGGGTCTAAATTTGCCTCAAATGGATCCTCAGCAACCCATCCCTTAAACCCGGGCCCGCTCCACGGAGAACCCTGAAACAGCGCTGACTTGTAATTACCTGCCCATGTGTGTGAGCCAGATCCACGGACCCCGATATTTCCTGTGAGCATGAGCGGAAGGTATGTTGCCCTGTTATGGAGCGTTGCATGGAACCAGTGGTTGATTCCTTCACCATAATGGATTGCCACTGGCTTGATTGTGGCAATATCCTTTGCAAGCTGCTCAATCAGATGCTTTGGTGCGCGGGTAATTTCAGCAACTGTATCCATGTCATAGTCTCTGAGATGAATCTTATACATCTCCCAGAGGGTCATAACCTCCACCTCTTTGCTATCTGTAAGTTTCATCTTTGCCTTGTACTCAAGTGCAGGGTCAATCCCCTTTGCTGTCATCTTACCTCCAACATCATCGCGGGTGATGGCTTTGAGCTCTTTTGTTTTTGTATCAAAAATAACATAGTCACCCAACTTCTCATACTGCTCTTTTTTTAGACCCTGAATTTTGAAGCTTGCTCCTTCTTCTGTAAGCCCTGATTTGT
>MGDB01000037.1 GCA_001790645.1 Candidatus Schekmanbacteria bacterium GWA2_38_11 | reverse complement strand
CGTTTCTACAGATTTAGGATAGCTTCATCTTTTTTCTTCTCTTATCTATTTAAAAATAAAATCTTTTATCTCCCTTTTCTTGTAATAATTCTTATGGCTTTTATTGTAAGATATTTCACTGTTGGTTCTTTCCTTCACCCCGCATTTACACGGGATTATTACATAAATCTTTTAACCCAGATTAATGTAACAGTATCTTATATAAAGCTCCTTTTCCTTCCTGTTAATCTTAACGTTGACCGTTATTTTTCTTTAACGAAGAGTTTTGATTTTAATACCCTTTTCTCCTCAGGCATAATTTTGTTTATTCTCTGCTTAGCCTTTATATATTTTAAAAACCGCAGGGAGATTTCTTTCTCTGTTCTCTGGTTTTTTATCACCCTTTCTCCAACATCAGTTATCCCTCTTGAGGATGTGATGAGTGAACGGTGGCTTTATCTTCCGTCAATAGGGTTTTCAATTTTCCTTTCCATGTCTCTTTATCAAATCCTCAGTAGGGGACAAGTTCTGTCCTTTTTCAATTATTGGAAGCCTAATGGAAAAACCTTGACTGAGGTTAAATTACATATAAGAGGTACTCGTAGAAACAGACCTAATCCCCCCTTACCCCCCTTTAATAAAGGGGGGGGATGGGGGGATTTATTAACAGGGTCCCTGCCTGCCGGCAGGCAGGTAAAGACCCGTTTCTACAGTTTTTGGGCTGCATTTTGTTCGGCATTAATCATTTTATTTTTCTCAATCGCCACATATCAACGAAATCTGGTGTGGAGTGATTGGTTAAGTCTTTGGGAAGATACTGTGAAAAAATCTCCTTTAAATGCAAGGGCATTTTTGAACTTAGGAGTAGGTTATGAAAAAAAGGAGATGTTTAATGAAGCCATTGCTGCTTACAGGAGAGCTATAGAGATAGATCCTTTTCATATTAAGGCTCATGCCAATCTCGGAACAGTATTTTCAAGGTTTAACAACTTCAGGGACGGCATCAGAGAATTAGAGATTGCTATAAAAATTAACCCCAAACTTGATGCAGCATATTTTAACCTCGGGACAACATATAAAAAAATGGGACTGCTTGATGAAGCAGTTATTGAATATGAAAAAGCGCTGAGCCTGAAGCCTGATGATGAACTTATGAGGGGAGTACTGATTAAGGTCATAAAACAGAGAGAAGAAATGAATGAGGAAATGAAAGACCTGGTAAAAGCCAAAGAAATAAAAAAGAAGCTCTCTGACAGCTATTATAACCTTGGAGCAATTCAGTTGATGGATGACGTGTATAATAAGGCAGAGGATTCTTTTGAGAAGGCCCTGGGCTATAATAGCAATAATATAATGGCAAAACTAAATTTAGGTAATGTATATTATTTAAAAGGAGAATTTGATGAGGCTATAAAGGAATTCAAAGAGGTTGTTAAAACTGATCCAAAGTTTTATAAAGCTTATTGGAATCTTGGTTTAGCATATAAAGCTAAAGGTGATAAGGTTAATGCATTAGAGGTTTTTAAAAAATATTCAAAAGTTGAACCGGAAAATAGTGTTCTAAAAAAAGAGATAGAGGATTTAAGCAGATGAACAGAAAACAATTAATATTTCTTTTTATCTTATTGGGTTTTGTCATAGGGGTAGTATTTGGTTCTTTTGAACTGGTTAAATTTACTGGTTTTCAGGAAAAAGATATCGAGCGCAATAAGATAAAATTTAATGAACTCTCTTCTTTTGAGAAGATTTTGTTGGGGATATATTTTCTGGCAATAAATACTTTTGGTTTCACAATTATAATGCTTCTGCCGGTTATACCTGTCTGTTTGTTTTGGAGTCTTTACAGAAAGGAACAAAACAACTCTGAGAAATTATGGCCTGCAATGATGATCTGCTGGGGGTTATATTCAGAGATAATATTCATAAACTGGGGTTTACCTTTTTTGGATAAGATACGTCACTATATGAGTCACCGGGAAATATTTTTTAATAACCTTCTTTTATTTTGTACCATTTTAATTCTCAGTCTCTTATCGTTTCATCTCGCTTTCAGGATCTATAATGCTATTTCTAAAGGCTATTGGGTTTTAATTTTAATCAATTTTATTTTTTTTGTTGGATTGGCTGCTACTTTAAGATTTTTCTTTATGAAATATTTTGAAGAATATGTACCTGCAACTTTTAGAAGTACTGGACTTTTTTTAAGTTTGATTCTGCTTTTCTTAGGGTTAAGCATCATTCCTCTATACTATGAACGTGTTGTTAGTCTATTTGGAAAAAATTCTCCTGGAGGGACTAAGCTAAACTCAAAATTTTTATTTATTTCTAAGCTTGGAATGATTTCTTTATTTGCTTTGATATTTTTAACCGTTTTGGCATGTTCAGGATACTATAAGGAAAACCTTGAGACGGGATCCGAAGTCTATTCTGAAAAAGATTCTCCGGGCACCATCCTTAAAAAAGGTGACATTAATGTTATTTTAATTTTGATTGATACGCTCAGGTCGGACCGCTTATCTTGTTACGGGTACAAACAAGAGACAAGCCCTAATATTGATGAATTAGCAAAAGAGGGGGTTCTGTTTACAAACAGTTTTTCCCAGACATCCTGGACAAAATCCAGCGTAGCTTGTCTTTTTACCTCCCTTTATCCTGCCCAGCACAATGCAAATATATTCGAAGACACCCTTCCCGATAAAGCCAATACAATAGCTGAGATATTGAAGGGTGCAGGATACATTACGGCTGCTTTTGTAGCTAACCCAAATGTTGGGAAGGCATTTAACTTTAATCAGGGATTTGATCTTTACTGTGATGATTTTATAAAAGATAAGATATATTATTCTGTTTTGAGAAATTCATTCTTAGGAGAAATAACAAAAAGTATATCAAGGAACAGGTTCTTTCCTCAGGATGGTGCAAATGCCGATACCCTTAACGCTTTGATTCTGCCGTGGTTAAAGAACCACAAAGATAATAAGTTTTTCCTGTACCTTCATTATAGAGACCCTCATTCGCCATACAGCCCTCCATCCTTTTATTACAGAAAATATGTGAACAGACTCATGCCGGATGTTTACAAGGGGAATGACAGGTTTGATGTCAACGTGACAGAGGCATCTCTTTATGACGGGGAAATAGAATTTACTGATTTTCAAATAGGTGAACTTCTGAAAGAAGTAGATAATCTGAAACTTGAAAAAAATACATTGGTCATATTGCTTTCTGACCATGGTGAAGCTTTTCTCGAGCATGAGAACAAGGAACATGGTTTTACTCTTTATCAGGAGGAGATTAGTGTTCCTCTGATTATGAGATTACCCGGTGTTATTACTGCCGGCGAATCCGCAGATTATCAAGTTTGTACTATTGATGTTATGCCTACAATTATTGATATCCTGAATATCCGGTACAAAGGGATGACAGAAGGAAAATCTCTTGTTCCGGTGATAAAAAATCCAAAATCAAGCGGGGAGAGAGATTTTATATTTTTTGAAGAACGCTATTTAATGGGAAAGCCTATACTTCTTTCATTAAGAGAAGGGGAATATAAATATATTTTTACAAAAGTTTTTAAAGATAATATAGTAGTTAAATCAAAGATAGACCAATTGTTTGATTTACAAAAAGATCCTGAAGAGTTACGGAATATAGCTAATCAAAGAAGTGAAATAGTTAAAAGAATGAAGGAAAAAATGGACCTTCTTATAAAACATATGAAAGAAACTTCACTCCCTTCTGTTAAAACGCGGGTAGATGAAAAGACCAAAGATCAGATAAGGGCTTTGGGATATATCCAGTGAATAAAAAAATAATATCGATAGATACAATAATTCTTTTTTTGGCAACCCTTTCAACCATCAGGTTTGTTCCGGCCAAGCTTAGACTATTTATATACTCAATCGTTCTGCTTTTGGTGGGATTATATATATTAATAGATCTGAGCAAGAATACATCAGATAAAGGGAATGAATATTTTCCCTATTATAAATTTATTATAGCCCTTCTAATAATATTTTTTGTTGCTGTTCTTCCCTGTATCCATCGAATCGGTGAAAGGCATAATGGGAAGCCTTATGAATTTGCCCATGACGGCGGAGTTATTCAGACAGAGGAAGCCATAAAGTATTTTATAAAAGGGAAAAACCCTTATCATGAAGACTACTATAATACCGTACTTGACGAGCATTATACTGTTTACAAGCTTGATGAAATAAAAAACTCCCTTATTCACCACTACACTTATTTGCCCCTTACATTTATATTCCCATTGCCATTTTATATCATATCAAAAGCAGCAATAGGATGGTTTGATATGAGGTTTATCTATATTCTAATGTTTGTTCTATCACTTTATATAGTTACCCGGTTAAATCAATCTACTGAGAACAAGATTCTTCTTCTTATTACTTTCTCACTTAACCCGTTTTTTACTTATTTCATAGCAGATGGGAGGAATGAGGTTTTTTTATTATTCTGGATTATTCTAACTTTATTTTTTCTGATAAATAAAAGTTTTAGGACTGCCTCAGTATTTCTTGCATTTGCCTGTGTTAGTAAGCTGACTGCGTGGTTCTTAGTTCCGTTCTTTATGGTATATATCTTTGGTAAAAATAACAATTCAGAAAGTTTAAAACACAAAATCATTTCACTTTTGAAAAATATTTATCCTTTCATTCTTATTTTATTGATGTTTTTACTTCCATTTTTAATCTGGGATTTTTCCTCTTTTATAGAAGACGTTTTCAATTGGGATAAAACCTATCCATTAGGGGGAACTCCTGGCTTTGGTTTTGCCAATTTTTTGTTATTTATTGGATATTCAAGAGCAGACTACTTCCCATTTAAATACTTGCAGTTAGTAATAGGGCTTCCGGTACTTTATTACCTGTTAAAAAAACAGGTCAAAAATAATACCACTGATTCCATGCTGATAAATTATGGGATACTGACTTTTGTGTTGTTCTACTTCGCAAGGTTTTTTCATGATAACTATATCGGGTATATTCTTTCTATTTTATATCTTGGGTTTTTTCTTGAGCAGAAGGAGATAGATAGATAAGAAGAAATCGCTAAAAAAATTTTTGATAGAATTCTGGAATTAAATAAATTATAATAGTTTCATAAACAGAACAATACTTCTGAAATCATTAGACAAGCTGACCTTAGATTATTTTATTTACTTACACACTCCATTCAATTATCATGAAAAAATATCATGATTATGAATAAAGGAATTCTACTAAAAAAACAGACCTATTTAGGTCTGTTCACGGTTACACTTGCAACTTTAATGTACGAAATCCTTCTTACACGGATTTTCAGTGTAACCATGTGGTATCACTTTGCATTTGTAGCTATATCAATAGCTATGTTTGGAATGACTGTGGGTGCAATATTAGTATATCTATTCCCACACTATTTCACACAAGAACAAGTGAAGTATCATCTTGCTTTAAGCTCTTTATTATTTGGAATAACCATTGTTCTCAGTTTCTTAATATATCTAATTATTCCCTTTAAACCATTTGTTTTGCATGGATCTATCTTAAGGCTTTGTCCTTTTGTTTTAATATATGCTGTGATATCAGTCCCGTTTGTATTTAGTGGCATATGTGTAAGCATTGCATTAACTAAATTTCCGAGCAAGGTAAATAAACTATATGCTGCTGATCTTGCTGGTGCAGCTGTTGGATGTATACTGCTAATATATACTCTTAACATTACCGACGGTCCAACAGCGGTAATTGTAATAGCCTTTCTTTCAAGTATCGGCTCAGTCTTTTTTACCATGGACGGAGATTTTAGTAAGCTAAAACGAATTGCCATCATATTTAGTATCTTATTCTTTTTCGTTGCAGCCTTTCACACAGTAATGGTTTGGAAACAATTCCCCTTGATTCGATTGAAATATGTAAAGGGCGGAATTGAATCACGCCCTATCTATGAAAAATGGAATTCATTCTCCCGTATTAAAGTTGAAGGTGATCTAAATATACCATTAAAGCCATTTGGATGGGGGCTTAGCTCTGCTTATACTTCTGACCGAAAAGTTAGAAGGCTTTATATGAATATAGATGCAAATGCAGCAACATATATTACCGGATTTGATGGTAATCTGAATGATTTAGAATTTCTAAAATATGACATTGTAAATTTAGTCCATTATTCAAGGTCAGATGCAAATGTCTTAGTCATTGGCACTGGTGGTGGAAGGGATATTCTCTCAGCATTAGTATTTGAACAAAAGTCAGTTTTAGGAATTGAAATTAATAAGGATATAATTGATGCAGTTAATCAAAAATTTGGTGACTTTACTGGTCATCTGGATAAAAATCCCAAAGTTACTTTTGTTAATGACGAAGCTCGAAGTTACATTGCAAGATTAAAGGATAAATTTGATATTATTCAGGTCTCTCTCATTGATACATGGGCAGCAACAGCAGCTGGTGCATTTGTCCTTACAGAGAACTCACTTTATACAGTCGAAGCATGGGAAATTTTCTTAAAACACCTCACTCCAAGTGGAATATTAACATTCTCTCGTTGGTTCCATCGAGATACACCTGGCCAAATATATAGGCTAACTTCGCTGGCCAGCTCTTCTTTAATACAGTTGGGTGTTAAGAATCCAAGAAAGCATATTATCATTTTAAAGCACACAAAACAGGATGCACCTGCTGGTATTGGAACAATACTAATTAGTAAAGAACCATTTTCAGATAGGAATCTTGATATCATTGAAAAAATAGCTTTTAAAATGCAATTTGAAATGGTTCTTAGTCCAAGATTCTCTCTCGATTCTACTTTTGCAACTATTGCTTCAGGGGAAAACCTTAATATGTTCTTAAAAAAATTTCCTATAAATATCACTGCACCTACTGATGACAGCCCTTTCTTCTTTAATATGCTTCGCATTAAAACCCTATTCAAACGAGAAATACTAAAAAATCAGCTAATAAATATTAACATGCAAGCAGTTTTCGTTTTGGTTGCTTTACTCATAACTGTTATATTATTAATCTTTCTCTGTATCATTGTCCCTCTTATTCTGACAACTAATAAAGGGACTTTAAGAGGAGCTTTGCCTCTATTTATATTCTTCGCAGCTATTGGATTTGGATTTATGTTGGTTGAGATTTCACAAATGCAAAGGTTAATCATTTTTTTAGGTCATCCTACTTATAGCTTATCAGTTGTGCTTTTCAGTCTGCTTTTATCCAGTGGCTTTGGAAGCTATTTGACCCAAAAGGTAGGCAATCCTATTTCAACAAATTCAGCGAATTTACTTTTATTTCTCCTTCTATGTTCACTTCTTATTTTTGGAATACTTACCCCCTATGCCATCAATGCATTTCAGGGATCAATAACTACTGTTCGAATCTCAGTAGCAATAGGAACACTCTTTCCAATAGGATTGTTTATGGGAATGGCGTTTCCTATAGGAATGAAGATGGCATCAACAAGATCAGCCTCTTTAACTCCTTGGCTTTGGGGGATAAATGGTGCAACATCAGTCTGTGCTTCAGTGCTTGCAGTTGTAATATCTTTAAGCTTCGGTATATCAAAAACATTCTGGACTGGTTTTTCATGTTATATTGTTGCCTTCATTATACCTCTTTTGACGAGATTAAAAAAATTAAGCTTACAATAAGGGAGAGTGAATATTATATCTATTGAGCTCTATATCTTTCTTTAATTATCCGGATAAATGTATAAATTTTGTAAAAAGCAGAATTAATAAGACTTTCTTAATCGCAGAAAATTTATCTGTAAAGGCCTCTCATAACATTCAATCGGATAAGCAGTAGCTCCTTAATCATTGATAGAGAGTGTTTTATAGGATGTACCCTGCTTTCCGGTGAGTTAAGCCACTGGACGGGTATGTCCTTTATCTTAAATCCAAGTTTTTTGCCAATTAAAAGCGCTTCCACATCAAAGCTGAAACCATTTATTCTGCATCTCCTGAAAATCTCTTGAGCTGCTTTTCTTGTAAAACATTTGAAACCACACTGAGTATCTTTTATCCCGTTAAATATAAGGAACCTCACCAAAATATTAAAAATTTTTCCCATTATTTTCCGGTAAAAAGGTTGTGAAACAATTATTTCTGAATTAGACAAAGCCCGTGAGCCAATTGATATATCAAAGCCGCTTTTAATGGCATCAATTAATTTTTCCATTTCTTTGATAGGCGTTGAAAGGTCTGCATCAGAAAAAAGAACGAGATTCCCTTCCGATTTCTTTACCCCCTCCCTTACGGCAAAGCCTTTCCCCATATTATTTTTATAAGTGATACAGGATGTTCTATTGTTGGATTTTGAAAAATCCTTAACCAATAGCAGGGTATTATCGCTGCTTCCGTCATCTACTACTATTATTTCATAGGAGAGATTTTTTGAACTTAAATACTCTTCTATTGTTTCAAGAGATTTTAATATCCTCTTTTCTTC
>MGDB01000036.1:10204-11516 GCA_001790645.1 Candidatus Schekmanbacteria bacterium GWA2_38_11 | reverse complement strand
GAAATAGCAATAGCAATAAGCTCTAAAGGTTTACAGTAAGTTGGTTTGAGAGAATTTACATGGAAAATTTAAAGGGATTTCCAGAGACAAAAGCAGCGAAACTAAATAGTCTGGAGAATTCAATCCTAGAAGAATGGTGGCGATTTCACAGACCCACACCTCAAAAATTATATCATTACACAACTGCAGAGGGTCTTATAGGGATTCTCAATTCAACATCCTTCTGGATGACAAATCTTCGATATATGAATGACCTTTCAGAATTGCAGTATTCTGTAGATCTTATTGAAAACATAATTGAAGCGAAGATTTCTGAATTCGCGTCTAATGTTATACTTAAGGAGTTCTTTAACAGGATCAGGAACACTTTTAGTCCTTTTGGCGGTGATGCCGAAGTATTTGCTGTATGTTTTTGTGAACAAGGGAATCTCCTAAGCCAATGGAGAGCATATGGAGGCAGAGGGGGTGGCTACGCGATAGGTATTGATTTTTTCCACTTATTGAGATTTCTTTCGAAAAAGTGTTTCTTGCGAAAAATTATATACGAACCAGCCAAGCAGAAAGAAATAATAGTTAGTGTCATAGAAAAAGTATGTGGATTGCTCCGTGAGATGACATCGGGCCAGGATATCAAAAAAGCCGACTCAGACAATACACTTCCTCAATTTTGCATGTTTCTAAATCACATCCTCGGAGAATATATTTTCTCTTTTAAGCATCCTGAATTCAGTGAAGAGCAAGAATGGCGTCTTGTTTACGTCTGGGACTGCAACCCTATACTCAACCGTGAATCCAACTTTAATGATTTAAAATTCAGAACGTTTGGAGGGAATGTAATTCCTTACTGCGAAGTAAGTTTTAATAACGCCGTCAAAGCTTCAAGACAAGACGATTATGGCCTATCTTTTCCAGTACAAGAATTGGTAATAGGGCCAACGTTGAATCCCGATTTTAATAGTCAATCAGTAGCAAGCTTACTAACAAAAATAAATCCTGATCATTACCCACTTATCAAAAAATCTGGGATACCCCTCAGGTGGCTATAGGATATGACAACGATTGAGGCATAACCCGTCAATCAAGTTGACAAGTTTCCCTGGCAGTCAACTTGCAGCTTATCTTAGCGTTATGGCAAAGAATATAAAGGTATAGAATGAACAATTGGCTCAGCTTCTTTACGTCATATTTCCCTGATCCGCATACCGCTGAGGATTTCGTTAGTCGCTGTGAATCGTTGACTCCTGCCGATGCAAATCATAAAGCAAAAATCATGATGCATCAGACGCAGCGCTTGGTTTCCATTGCAGACGAT
>MGDB01000036.1:9809-10110 GCA_001790645.1 Candidatus Schekmanbacteria bacterium GWA2_38_11 | reverse complement strand
CAATCGTGAACGTCGATCCATATGTTAACGTGTATTTAACTTTTCTGGAACTTAGAGATATTATTGTTAAAAGGTGTATTATCGCAATCAAAGATAAACTGAAACCATAACAACGAAATCGAAGCGACGGTGAATAAGCCTCTGCGGTTTCTTGCAAAGGCTGGTTGCCCCTGCGCCTCATTGTTTCCGTTAGATGTAAAAATAAAACGAAATGGAGGAACAATAAAAGGAAAAGGGGAAGGAAAAGGGGGACGTTGTTGAAAAATAACACTTTACAATTGGGGGGTGGGGTTGTGATAAG
>MGDB01000036.1:9386-9787 GCA_001790645.1 Candidatus Schekmanbacteria bacterium GWA2_38_11 | reverse complement strand
AAAAAGGACGTTTTAATAAAGGGGCAGTTTATTATTATTTCACCCATTTAGGGTTTATGGCATTTCTTCCTGTTTTGTTTAACCCCGAAGGGGTGACATCCCCTACATCCCAATAAATGACTTACCCTATCTTTACTTTTGACTTTCGCGGGGGACCTCATGTATAAATAGCTGATAAATATTTTATGAATACAAAAATTTCATTTCCTAAATTACCAGATGCAGTTAAAGGGATAAACCTTCCTGAGATGATTGATGTCAGTTACAGGCTTGCCGTCTTAAAAATTAATGATATAGAAGCGACTATGAAAGAAGAGATAAGAAAGTCTGCGCTTAATAAGAAAATCAAGGCTGGATCAAGAATTGCAATAACTGCCGGCAGCAGAGGAATAAAAGATATT
>MGDB01000036.1:8023-9309 GCA_001790645.1 Candidatus Schekmanbacteria bacterium GWA2_38_11 | reverse complement strand
CCACGGGGGAGGGACAGTAAAAGGGGAAAGAGAGATTTTGAAATCTCTCGGGATAACTGAAAAAAAAGTTAAAGCTCCTCTCATTATTTCAAGAGAGGCTGTAAAGATAGATGAGACGCCTGATGGCTGTGCTGTTTACCTGGATAAGGAAGCCTTTAAGAGTGAGGGGATAATTGTTGTAAATAGAGTTAAACCTCACACAGATTTTGAAGACGAGACTGAAAGCGGCCTTATAAAAATGCTTGTTGTAGGTTTAGGCAAGGACAGGGGTGCAAAGGAGGTCCATACATTCGGTGTAAAGGGGATGAAGGAAAGGATTCGTAAAATTGGAAGGTCAATTTTAAAAAAGGCTCCTGTAATTCTCGGTATAGCCATTGTTGAAAACTCTCTTGGAGAAACTGCAATTATAGAAGCAATTGAAGCTCGTGAGATCGAAGAGAGAGAAAAGAGACTTTTAAAAACTGCAAAAAAGATCTCTTCCAGTTTACCATTTAAAAAAATAGATCTTTTAATTGTGGATGAGATTGGCAAAGAAATAAGCGGGACAGGACTTGATACTAATCTGATTGGAAGGAGAATGATCTTTGGAGAAAAGGATCCTTTATATCCGAAGATCACAAGGATAGCAGCCCTTGACCTAACAGATGAATCTCACGGCAATGCGGCAGGAGTCGGTCTTGTAGATGTGGTTACAGAGAAGCTTTACAGGAAGATAGATTTTAATTCATTCTATTTCAACACTATAACTTCTACATTTATTGAGAGAGGGAAAATACCGGTTGTTCTGCCTTCAGATGAAGCTGCCATAAAAGTGGCTTTATATTCAGCTTGGATAGGAGAGAGCAGGAAGGCAAGAGTAGTAAAGATAAAAAACACATTGAGACTTGAAGATATGGCAATATCAGGGAGCCTCTTTGAAGAGGTCAGAACGAGAAAGGATATAATTCCGGTTGGGAAATATTATAAATTTAAATTTAATAAAAAAGGGAATTTATCATCAAGGGGAGAATTTAATGCCAGAGGTTGCTAAAGAAATGGAAGTACCTAAAAGAATACTGTTAGGGCCGGGACCAAGCAATGTCCACCCGAGGGTTTTAAAAGCCATGTCAATGCCGTTGATAGGCCATCTTGACCCTGAGTTTTTAAAAATAATGGACCAGACAATGGAGCTTTTAAGAACAGTCTTCCAGACAAAAAACCGCCTGACAATCCCTGTTTCAGGGACAGGCAGCGCAGGTATGGAAGCTGCCTTTGTAAATTTTATAGAGGAAGGCGACAAGGTCATT
>MGDB01000036.1:1527-7910 GCA_001790645.1 Candidatus Schekmanbacteria bacterium GWA2_38_11 | reverse complement strand
CGAGGAGGAGTTAAAAAAAGACCGCTTTAAGGCTGTAGCAATAGTGCATGCAGAAACATCTACAGGGGTTTTGCAGCCAATTGAAGGATTGGGAAAACTCGCAAAAGAAAATGGTGCCCTGTTTATTGTCGATACGGTTACCTCATTAGGAGGTGTACCTGTTAAGGTTGATGAGTGGATGATTGATGTATCCTACAGTGGGACACAGAAGTGCTTGAGCTGCCCTCCTGGTATTTCACCTTTTACTGTCAATGAGAGAGCTATTGAAGTAATGAAAGGGAGAAAGACGAAGATTCCAAGCTGGTATTTTGATCTGACAATGATTGAAAAATACTGGGGTTCCGAGAGAGTGTACCATCATACAGCACCTATATCAATGATCTATGCCTTAAGAGAAGCATTAAGATTAATCATTGAGGAAGGACTTGAAGCAAGGTTTAAACGTCATTTTGAAAATTATAAATTCCTTTCTGAAAAATTAGGAGAGATCGGGATTAATTATCTGGTTGAAGAGAAATACAGGCTTCCGTCATTAAATTCCGTATTAATCCCTGCGGGTGTAAATGATAAGGATGTAAGAAAAAGGCTTCTTGACCAATATGACATCGAAATCGGTGGTGGGTTAGGGGTTTTAGGAGGTAAAATATGGAGAATAGGTTTAATGGGCTATTCTTCCAACAAAGATAACATTAATCTTTTGGTAAATGCATTGAAGGATATCTTGAAGAAATAATATGAGGCTGTAAGTTATAAGCTTTAAGCTGGAATAATAATTGGTTGTTATGGGAGAGAGTTTTCTATTTACTTATAGTTTACAGCATATAGTTAGTTTCAATATTTAAATTCACGAGTCATAAGTTATTTGTCATAGGTTACAAGTTAGTTATAGGAGGTTAAGATGCCAAAAAAAGTCGGGTGCATTTTAGGGATTGATATTGGGACATCAAAGTCAAAAGTAGGTCTTTATTCTATTAGTGGGAAACTTCTGAGTGAGAGGTCGAAAGACCATAACTTTAGTGTTCCCAAAAAGGGATATGTAGAAGAGGATCCGGAAGGACAATGGTGGAAGGCAACAGTTGAGAATATAAAAAAAGTTATAAAGGGGAAGGAATTTAAAGGGAAAAAAATCTTAGCCATAGGAGTTTCATGCGCAAATGCGCTGGTCTATGTTGATAAAACCGGGAAAGCCTTAGGGCCGTCAATCATGCAAATAGATAAAAGGAGCCTTCATGAGGTAAAATATATCAATGAAAAATTTGGGGAAGATGAAATATTCGCAATTACAGGTAACAGGATTGCACCCGGTACATTTTTTCTGCCGTCCATTTTATGGCTTAAGGAAAACAGAAAAGACATTTTCAAGGAAACCCACAAGTTTCTTTCACCCTCAGGGTTTATTGTGGGAAAACTGACCGGAAAGTTTTGTATCGATTGGACAAGAGCCTGCACGACACTGTTATACGATTTAAAAGAGAAGAAGTGGTCAGAAGAGATAATCTCCAAATTTGAGATTCCGGTTAATAAACTGCCAGACCTGCATAGATCCTGGGAAGTAGTTGCTGAAGTAGATGACAGGGCTGCAAAAATAACAGGATTAGAAAAAGGTATACCAGTGATTGCCGGAGCTATGGACACTGTGGCTGCAGGTGTTGCTCTTGACACGAGGAAAACCGGAGAGAGTTTTTTAATACTTGGAACAGTTGGAAGGCTTTGTAAGGTTTTGGGAACGCAGTCCCTTTTGAAAAAAGAATTTTTAAATACAATTTATGATGATGAGAAAAAATTCATCTCAATAGCATGTACTGACAGTGCAGGCTTGTCCATAGACTGGTTCAGGAGAGTGTTTGGTTCAGAATATAAAAATAAAGATTCATTCGAGAATTTAGAAGAAGAGGCAATGAAATCTTCTCCAGGTTCAGGAGGTTTGATATACTTACCGTATCTTCTTGGCGAGAGATCTCCTATCTGGGATCCTTATGCAAAGGGGGTGTTCTTTGGGATAGACCCTTCCCACAAACGAGGAGATTTTTACAGAGCAATAATGGAAGGGATAGCCTATAGTCTAAAGGGAAACCTTGAGTTGATTGAGAGGGATGTTACAAAAGAGAAAAAACCCATAAGGATATGTGAAAGCGGCGGTGGAAGTAGTAAACTCTTGCGCCAGATTATTTCTGATATACTCGAGAGAGAGATCCTGCCATGCAAGATTGAGTCGCCTGAGACTTTAGGTGTTAGTGCATTGGCAGCATTTGGTATAGGGGAGATTAAAAACCTCAAAGATTTTGTTACTAAAGAAGTGAGAGAAGGGAAAGTGCATAAACCGAGCAAAGAGAATATCAAAAAATATCATAACCTATTTATGATGTTTAATAAATTATATGATGACTTAAAGGGTAACTTTAGAATATTATATGAAATACTATGAAAAAGAAGGGTACAAGGATTCGAGGGTTCAAGGATTCAGGTGTAAAAACTGAAAACGTAAAGTGCAAAGCAAAAAACCAAAACTTATAACTTCTAAATTATAATTTTGCATTGAATTATCTTGACCCCTCGAATCCTTGACTCCTTGAACCCTTTTTCAATTTTTTAGAAGAATAAC
Organism: Candidatus Schekmanbacteria bacterium GWA2_38_11; assembly: GCA_001790645.1. Classification (GTDB taxonomy): domain Bacteria; phylum Schekmanbacteria; class GWA2-38-11; order GWA2-38-11; family GWA2-38-11; genus GWA2-38-11. The sequence continues at coordinate 5,308 of MGDB01000036.1, read as the reverse complement.
TACCATGAGAGCTGCTGTATTTTTGGGACCAAAGGTTATAGAGATCCAGGAAAGAGAGAAACCATATATAAAAGATGATGAACTTCTTGTAAAGGTTAAGGCTGCAGGGATTTGTGGGACTGATGTTAAGATATTTAATGGTGAGAAAAAAATTGAAGTCCCGAAAATAATTGGCCATGAATTTTCTGGTGAGGTTTTTGAGGTTGGTAACAGAGTTAAAGATTTTGTTTCAGGTGACAGAGTTGCAGTTGAACCTATAATCCCATGTGGTTCATGTTACTCATGTAAGTCTGACAGATTTAACCTCTGCCTTTCAAGACCGACAATAGGTTATGAATACGATGGGGGTTTTGCTGATTATGTGCGGATACCTTCCTCTGCAATTAAAGCAGGCAATGTTATCAAGCTGTCCGCAGAAGTCTCTTTCGAAGAAGGAGCTTTGGCAGAGCCTGCAGCAGCATGCATAAATGGTAACAGAAAACTCAGGAAGCAAACTGACGAGATATTATGGATTATCGGAGATGGGCCAATAGGGTTAATACATGTACAACTGGCTAAAAATATTGGGTTTAAAAAAATAATTTTAAGCGGTGAGAATGAAGCAAAGCTTTTTCTGGGAAAAGAGTTTGGAGCAAGATTTGTAATTAATATCAGAAAGGAAAATGTAGAAAAGTCTCTTTTAGAGCTTACTGATGGGAATGGGGTTGACCAGATAATTATTGCGGTAAATAACATCAAAGTGGTCATCCAGGCACTTCCATTATTAAAAAAAGGTGGTTTATTAATTTTATTTGCAGGTTTTTCACCAGATTCAAAGGTTACAATGGATTTAAATTTAATCCATTACAGAGAGATTTCAATCATTGGTTCATCCGGACATTCTGCAAGGGATTTAAAAGAGGCGGTTGATTTAATGAAAAATAAAAAGTTGAATTTAATGCCTCTTATTACACAAAGGTTTGCTCTTGATGAAATAACAAGTGGAATAAACTTAAAAAAAGAGCAGAAGGGAATAAAACAGATAATAGAGATGGAAAGATAGGGAATAATTCTGAAATTAAATATCAAAAATAAAAAGTCAAAATTAAGAAATATTTTTTATATTTTTTTCTATTTTCACTGATTAACTTTTTTTAGAATATTTGGGTGATAAATTATGGAAGATATAAGTAATCTTAAAAATGAATTGATAAATGTTTCCAAAAGATGCTTTTGCCGGGGTTTGACTTCAGGTTCAGGAGGAAACATTTCTGTTAGAATTCATGGAGAAGATAAGGTCCTGGTTACAGGGACAGGAGTATCTTTTATTGATACAAGTTTAGAAAATATTATAACAGTTGATCTTGAGGCAAATGTGATAGAAGGGAATTTGAAACCCTCAAAAGAAATAAAATGGCACTGTGGAATCTACAAATTACGAAGTGATGTTGGAGCAATAGTTCATAGCCATTCTCCTGCCTGCATGGCATTTACTGTTGCTAATAAATTGATCCCTCTGTTAACTACTCCAATTGCAAAAACTCTGGGAAATCAGAAAATAATCCCTTCTGCAGACCCTGGATCTGAGGAACTGGCTAAATATGTGCTTGGAACCTTTGCAGAGAAGGAGAATCAAGGATTAAAAGTTTTACTAATGCAAAATCATGGTGCAATAGCTACAGGTAAAAACCTCACTGAGGCTTTCAATATAGCAGATGTTTTAGAGGATGCCGCAAAGATTGCTATCTACAGAAAATTCCTTTAAGCCCAAAAAACTCTCAAATTTCTATATCATTAAAGATGGATTCTATAGATTCTTATTTAGCTAATGATTTTTTTATCTTGGCATCTAATGTAGCCTTTGCCTGCTTTCTAAATGATTCCGGATGACATGAAGCACAAGAGGTATCGAAAATACCATCTAAAGTAGCTGAATAATTTGCTTTTTCAGAAATCATTTTTTTAACTTTATTAATAGCTTTAATGTATGACACTATTTTCTTTATATCAGATTTTGATAAGTCAGGCTTAAAAGAAGGCATACTGCCTTTACCATCCCTTACTGCTTTCATGAATTCATTTTGCTTAACATTGCAGATATTTGGAGCACTTCCTGTACCCAGGCCTTTGTCCCCATGACACCCTATGCAATTGTCAGCATAAAGTTGCTGTCCTTTAGAAGCTTTTTTGAGAGCAGATACAGAAATCTCAGCATAAGACACTGTCCATGCTGCAATCAGGAAAAAAGATACTAAGACAAATAAAAACTTCCCTTTCATAATGCTTCCCTCCTATTAATAGTTTAGGTTAAAATTTTAGGAAATTATATTTTTGCAATTTCACTGCCTTTTTTCGGTTTATTTTAACATAACAAAAATGGCTAAGTCAAATTTTTCTCTTTTGTTGTTGTTAAGATGTGTAAACTTTAACGCTTTTAATTTAATAAGTTCGTAAACATCTATAGTTAAGCAAGTGACTTTTGTATTGAAAAATTCATATACCTTATGGCTTAACTAATTGAACTTTAAACATTAAATTATGCAGGTTTAAGATATATGTAATTGGCTGATTCTACTTTCTTTGGCTATTTTTTTACTCAGAGAGTTTTTCGGAAAATAAATTATAAAGGAATTAGTTGATATGGTTTTTGCTTAAGAAATCAAATACTATTTTAATAAATTAAATATTTTTTCCTGATTTTTGAAAAAGTGGAAAGGTCTTTGTTCCAGGAATTTTCAATTTCCATAGCTGGCAGGTTATCCATTATCTGGATGCGAAGCTTGTCTGTTCCGGCAATTACATCAAAGGGCAGTTTGTCGTAAACATATTCATAAGGAGGGCTTCCCCATCTGAATAATTCAGAATAAATGTTGTAGATTGCCTTAATTATTGCAATGCCCGTGATTACAGGCTTAAAAATATTTCTATTCAAAACATGGATTTGTAAGCCGCCGCATAACTTACCTTCCCATTTGTTAAAGGTTGGTTGGAAATAATGAGACCGGAAAAATACACCTTTCAAGTTTTCTCTCCATAATACTTCAAGCAATTTCAAAGGATCAATAAACGGAGCACCTATGATTTCAAATGGGCGTGTTGTTCCACGGCCTTCAGAGATATTTGTTCCTTCAAGGTGAACTGTTCCAGAGAAGACCATTGCAGTTTCAAGTGATGGCATATTTGGAGAAGGAAGAACCCATGGAAGACCTGTGTCATCAAACCACATCTCCCTTTTCCATCCCTTCATAGGGATTACTTCTAACTCAGCATTAATTTTGAATTCTTCATTAAATAGTTTTGCAAGTTCTCCAATAGTCATCCCGTGGCGGGTAGCTATTGGGAACAATCCTACAAATGATGAATATTCTGGTTCAAGGACATTACCTTCAACCTGGATTCCGTTGATCGGGTTTGGTCTATCAAGGACGATGATCTTTTTATTAAACCGCTTGCATGCACTGATTACATTTGCCATTGTATAGATAAATGTGTAGATTCTGGTTCCCACATCCTGAAGGTCAAGAATTATAACATCTACTTTTGAAAGCATTTCTTCTGTTGGCACTCTTGTTTTTCCATAGAGGCTGAAAATGGGAATATTAAGCCTGGGATGGGCAAATCCTTTCCAGGTAATCATGTTGTCCTGTGTGTTTCCGTAAATACCGTGTTGAGGACCGAAAAGAGCTTTTAGTCTTATAGTCTTGTTTTCAGAAAATAGGTCGACTGCGTGTTTGTAATTGCTGTTAATAGAAGCCTGGTTTACGACCAGACCGACATTGCTTCCTTTAAATTTTCTCAGATG
>MGDB01000036.1:0-1519 GCA_001790645.1 Candidatus Schekmanbacteria bacterium GWA2_38_11 | reverse complement strand
CCGGCAGGCAGGTGAGAGGGGACTAAGGGGAGGGTGAAAAAATAGTATCACCCCCACCTTAACAGCCGTCATTCCCCGTCCCTGCTTTCGCAGGGATAAACTCCAGCGGGAATCCAGAAAAAATAATCTGGATTCCGCATCAATTGCGGAATGACAGACCTGTTCCCGAACAGTTTTGGAAGTTGATACCTCGCAGCTCTGCTGAGGGGTAGTTCATTTTAACATCATCCTTGCAAAATATTCGGGAGTAAATATTTTGGACAGGGATAAATCCTGTCCCTGTATTAATAGAAAATCTATCAAAGACTATTCCTCATTTCAAGTTTAAATGCAACGCAATGAATCAATTAAAAATTATTGTGGATAGGATAGAGTGGAAATTTATACAAAAAAGCATAGTTCTTTCTCCTTGACGTATTATTTATTTAAGGATAAAAAAAGTATTCATTTTAAACGAGGTGAGAATATGGCACTCAAAGTTTTTCCTATGAAATGTGTTGCGTGTTGTGCATGTGAGATGGCGTGTGGCTATTATCATGATCAAGCCTTTAATACTTTATCTTCGAGTATAATTGTCCATAGGTCTCTGGAGAAGAAAAATTATTTCGGTCTGATGGTAAAGAGGCCGGAAGATATATTGATAGGCAGACCTGAGGGAGTAGAGGCAAAAAGACCGGGAGATTTCTCAGGAGGCGGCGGTGGAGGGAGTGCTTCAGCGAAACCGATTTTGATAAGGCCAACATGTGATCTTTGCGGAAATGCTGAAAATTATAATTGTGTCATGGTTTGCCCAACAGGAGCTTTGGTTAAAGAGTGAGGTCAAATCTTTAGTTAAATGGAGATGTTATGCCTTTTTTATATTCCGGAAGGATTTTAATAGTAGATCTTGGTTCAAAAAAAACTGAAGAAAGACCACTTGATGAAACGTTGATTGAAGAAAATTTGGGTGGTGCATTAGTAGCTCAGACATTATATGAGGAGTTTGAGAGCCAGGAGCCGTTGGTTCTTTCAACAGGGCTATTTACCGCTACGCTGTTTCCGGCAGGAGCCCTTGGGATCATTACAGCAAAAAGTCCAATAACAGGGAAGTTAGCCCATGCTCCATTTGTTCTAATGGGAGGAATGGAGATTAAACTTACAGGGTTTGATTTTATAGTAATAAAAGGTAAATCAGCAAGTCCAACATATTTATGGCTACACGATGAACTTGCCGACCTTCAGGATGCTTCAGAGTTGTGGGGTAAAAATAGCTGGGAGACTACAGAGTCTATTAGAAACGATTTGGGTGAGGATCTAATCCAGGTTCTCACTATAGGCGCTGCAGGAGAAAAGGGGAGAAATTCAGCCCAGGTAATTTTAAATTTCTGGGGCACCGGGGATAAATTCGGATTTGGAAAGGTATTTGGAAGTAAAAATCTCAAGGCAATAGCTTCAAGAGGTTTAGGATTAATTGAGATTTCTTCTCCGGAGGAATTTGTTCAGAAAGCTGTTGAACTAAAATCAAAGATAAAAAATGGGG
>MGDB01000035.1:10686-15854 GCA_001790645.1 Candidatus Schekmanbacteria bacterium GWA2_38_11 | reverse complement strand
ACAGAAAAAGGCTTGCATTTTTTTGGAACATTATGATAATTAGGCAAAATTTTTTAAAGACTAATTTTAATAAGAAGCTATCTATGAATTAGTCGTATTGAGTTTTAGGATTCAAGGAGTCGAGCGGGGTCAAATCCCCCCTCACCCCCCTTTTCTAAAGGGGGGATTAATTAGATTATAGAATCCGTTAACTCTTTTGGAGAAGAACACAACCACCATGGCCTTTATCGAAAAAAGAGAGCTGCTAAACAGCCAGAGCGTTGAAAGAGCTATAACCAGAATCACTCACGAAATTCTTGAAAAAAACAAAGGAGCTCTTAACCTCGCTCTCATTGGAATAAGAACAAGGGGTGTATTTCTTACCAAGAGAATTGCTCAGAAAATTGAAGATATAGAGAAAGTAAAAGTCCCTGTAGGGATAGTTGATATCACCCTTTACCGTGATGACATAGGAAGGACTGAAGCCCACCCAATGCTCCAAAAAACTGAAATCCCTTTTTCTGTTACAGATAAAACCATTGTCCTTGTTGACGACGTGCTTTTTACCGGAAGAACTATAAGGGCAGCGCTTGATGCAATAATGGATTTAGGCAGGCCAAGGTTTGTGAGGCTTGCAGTCCTGATCGACCGGGGAAACAGAGAACTGCCTATACAGGCTAATTTCGTCGGCCGGGAACTGCCAACCACAAGAGAAGAGCTGATACAGGTCCAGCTGATGGAAGCAGATGGTATTGACAGGGTTGTTTTAGGGGAGGAGAAGAAATAGATGAGGCTTCGCCACAAAAATTTATTAGGGATAAAGGATCTGACGGCTGAGGATATAAACCTGATACTTGATACCGCTGAATCCTTAAAGGAAGTTTCAACCCGCGATATCAAAAAAGTGCCAACCTTAAGGGGCAGGACAGTTGTAACCCTTTTTTACGAAGCAAGCACCAGGACAAGGACATCTTTTGAACTTGCTGCAAAAAGGTTAAGTGCAGATATTATAAGCATAGCAACTTCCATAAGCAGCGTTACAAAAGGTGAGACCCTGAAGGATACTGGAAAAAACATAGAGGCTATGAATCCTGATATCATCATAATCAGACATCCCCATTCAGGCGCACCTGAAATTCTGGCAAGGAGTCTCAGGCCAGCTATTGTAAATGCCGGTGACGGGGCACATGAACATCCTTCACAGGCTTTGCTTGACCTTTTTACAATCAGAGAGAAGAAAAAAAGGATAGCTGGGCTTAAAGTTGCAATCGTAGGGGACATTACCCACAGCAGGGTTGCAAGGTCTGATATCTATGCCCTTTCAAAGCTCGGAGCTTCCGTGACACTTGTGGGACCGGCAACTCTGATACCGGTAGAGATAGAAAAGATGGGAGTTAAAGTCTCTTACAGGTTAGAAGATGTAATACCGGAGAGTGATGTAATAATAATGCTGCGTATCCAGCTTGAGCGGATAACACAAAACCTCTTTCCGTCTATCAGAGAATATTCAAGGATTTTTGGCTTAAACAGCGAGAAGTTAAAAAACGCAAAAAAAGATCTTATAGTAATGCACCCGGGTCCAATAAACCGCGGTATTGAACTTGATCCCGAGGTTGCTGATGGACCCCATTCAGTCATCCTTGAACAGGTTACAAACGGAATAGCAGTAAGAATGGCAGTGCTCTATCTCCTGTTAGGAGGAAAAGAAGAAAGTGAACTTACTAATTAAGAATGGTAGGGTAATTGACCCTCAGAATAAAATAGATGATCGCCTTGATATCCTGGTGATAAACGGGAAGATTTCTAAAGTCAGCAAAAATATTGTTCCCCAAAACGAAACAGGAATCCCTTCTGAAACACTCAAAGAAATAAAAGAAATAGATGTTGCCGGGAAGATTGTATGCCCGGGGTTTATCGATATGCATACTCATCTCCGGGAACCTGGAAGAGAAGATGAAGAGACAATCAGAAGCGGGACCCTCGCAGCAGCCTATGGCGGGTTCACTTCAATTGCATGTATGCCAAACACAGAGCCCGTAAACGACAACAAAGCAGTTACTGATTTTATTATTTCAAAAGCAAAAAGAGAAGGTTCAGTAAATGTCTTTCCTGTAGGGTCTATAACAAAGGGGCTTGAAGGGAAACAGTTATCCGAGATCGGCGATCTTGCTGAAACCGGATGTGTTGGGTTTTCAGATGACGGAAAATCAGTCCAGAACAGCGAACTTCTGCGAAGGGCAATGGAATATGCAAAGATGTTTTCTCTGCCAATAATCTCTCATTGCGAGGATGAAACCCTTGCTGCGAATGGAGCCATGAATGAAGGATTTGTTTCAACAGAGCTTGGAATTAAAGGAATACCAAATATTGCTGAGGAAATTGTTGTGGCAAGGGATATCCTGATTTCCCGGATGGCAGGCGCTCATCTCCATTTGACCCACTTAAGCACAGCCGGTTCACTGGAGCTTGTTAAATGGGCCAAAAACCTTGGCTACAAAGTAACATCCGATGCGGCAATCCACCATCTGATTCTTACAGATGAAGCCTTAAGAACTTATGATACCAATTTAAAGATGAAACCGCCCCTTAGAACTCAGAAGGACATTGATGCCCTTATTTCTGGATTAAAGAGCGGCCTCATTGATGCAATAGTTTCAGACCATGCCCCGCACCTTTTAGCTGAAAAGGATGTTGAGCTTAACAATGCACCCTTTGGTATCATTGGTCTTGAAACAGAAGTATCTTTAGCTCTAAGCCTGGTGCATAAAAATCTTTTAGACCTAAAGACAGTAATATCCTCTTTTACTGTAAACCCTGCTAAAATTCTAAGTCTTGATAAAGGGTCACTTTCAGTTGGAAAAGACGCTGATATTACAATTTTAGACCTTGAGAGAGAATATAAGGTTGATGCCAAAAACTTTAAATCCTTAAGCAAAAATTCCCCATTCATTGGATGGAATCTCAAAGGCAGGCCTGTTGCTGCAATAGTTGGTGGTAAAATCGTTTATTGCCTTGATTAGAAATTTTAAAAAGTGAATTTAAACTATTGGGTAGGGGCGACTTTGGTCGCTTCTAAAACAGGGAGGCTTCGTCGTGAGCTCAGCAGAACGGCTAAAACCTCCTTTACCCTTCTGTCCTCTATAACTGAGGGATTAGGTAATAAAATTATTAGTGAACTTAATTAGACATTGCCCTGTCCTACTGGCTTTCCAAAAATTATACATTTCAATGATAAAAAAAAATATTAAAATAGAAATTGGGTCAGGAGACCCAATACTACCCGGGGTAGTGGCAGGGCTTCTGATCTGCCATTTTCAGGTGAATTTTTTCTATGAATGCTAAAATAATTTCTAACCGCAGAGTGTCCCCAACATGCTGGGAGATGAACCTCTCCTGCCCTGAAATTACAAGAGAGGCAAAGCCGGGGCAGTTTGTAATGGCAAGAATAAAAAACGATGTGGATGCTTTCTTAAGAAGACCTTTCAGCATCCATGATATTAAAGATCCTTCATCCTTTTACCTCCTCTATAAAGTTGTTGGGAAAAGGACAGAGGCTATGGCAGGCTTAAAAAAGGGGGACAGCCTTGATATACTGGGACCACTTGGGAATGGATTTACAATTGATGCAGACCTTGAGCTTGCAGTACTTGTTTCAGGAGGGATTGGAGCGGCCCCTATGCTTTTTCTATTAAGGTCTCTTGTTAAGGGAAAACTAAAACCTAAAAACCTTTATTTTCTTACCGGGGCAAAAACTAAAGATGAGATTTTATGCACACAAGCAGCTCACAGATTGGGAGTACAGATATTTATAACCACTGAAGACGGCTCCCTGGGTAAAAAGGGAATGATAAACGAAGAGCTTGATAGGTTGTTAGAAAAAACTATAAAAGATAAACTTGATAAAATAGAAAAAAATAAGGTATCAATATTTGCCAGTGGTCCAAATCCTTTGCTCAGGGAAGTATCACTTATAGGAGAAGTTTTTGAGGTTTCTTGCCAGATATCTCTTGAGGCAAATATGGCCTGCGGTTTTGGCGTATGCCTGGGATGTGCTGTAAAGGTTAAAGCCGACCATCTCGGGTTTAAATACAAAAAGGTATGTTCTGACGGCCCGGTTTTTGATTCGCAGGAAATAATATGGTAAGCTATTATTTTTAAGCAGAAGAGTTCGAGGATTCAAGGATTCGAGGGGGCAAGCGTTAAAAAATCCCCCCATCCCCCCTTTAGAAAAGGGGGGCAAGGGGGGATTTGATGTCCACTCGAATCCTTGACCCCTCGAACACCTATTAAGAAACATTTAAGAAACATTATGACCAAATCTAAGAAGCCTGATTTAAGAGTAGAGATTGCTGGAATAAAATTTTCTAACCCTGTCATTGGGGCGTCCGGCACTTTTGGATATGGCGAGGAATATATAAAATATCTTGATTTGAACCGGATAGGAGGAATTGCTGTTAAAGGTTTATCATCAAAACCTAATCTCGGAAATAAACCTCCGAGGATATGTGAAACTCCTGCCGGCATGCTAAACTCAATAGGCCTTGAAAATATCGGGGTAGATGCATTTATCAGGGACAAACTTCCAATTCTAAGAAAATACAGGACAAGGGTTTTAGTAAATATCTTTGGATTTACAGAAGAGGAATACATAGAAGTAGCTGAAAAATTAGACTCTGTTAAAGGGATAGCCGGGCTTGAAGTAAATATCTCCTGTCCAAACATAAAAAAAGGAGGTGTATCCTTTGGCAAAAATCCAAGACTGACCTTTAATCTTATAAAAAAATTGAAAGAATCTGTCTCACTCCCTCTGGTAGTAAAGCTTACTCCCAATGTTTCAGACATAACAGAAATCGCCCAGGCTGCTGAGCAGGGAGGTGCTGATGCACTCTCCCTTATTAATACCTTAAACGGGATGGCTATAGATATCAAAACCAGAATGCCAAAGCTTGGAAATATAACAGGAGGACTCTCCGGACCGGCTATAAAACCTGTTGCCCTTTATATGGTCTTTTCTGTCTATAAAAAGGTTAAGCTCCCTCTGATAGGAATGGGGGGAATAAGAAATTTCCAGGATGCCATTGAATTCTTTCTTGCAGGAGCTACTGCTGTCAGTGTAGGGACAGCGAATTTTATTAACCCTAAAGTTCTTGAAGAAATTGTCACAGGAATTGAAAACTTTTTAATTGAAA
>MGDB01000035.1:10327-10631 GCA_001790645.1 Candidatus Schekmanbacteria bacterium GWA2_38_11 | reverse complement strand
TGGTGACAGGCGAGACGCCTGTTCTATAAAATATTAATTTGCGGGACAAGAATGTCCCGCAAATCCCTGCTTGCCGCAGGCAGGGATAGGCGGGGGTTTCTAACTCCGCTAAAAATATCTTCAAAAGAAAGAATAAAATCATTTTGAAAGCTAAAAAATGAAAAACAGGATAATAATCATTTTAATCTTTATAGTATCCCTGACACTGGACCAGATAAGCAAATACATTATTCAGACAAAAATGATACTCCATCAGTCAATCACGATATCAGAGAATTTCTTTCATATCACTTATATCCTTAAC
>MGDB01000035.1:4863-10288 GCA_001790645.1 Candidatus Schekmanbacteria bacterium GWA2_38_11 | reverse complement strand
TCATTCCGAACTCCTTTTTTTATTATTATATCAATTATAGCCATTTCAGGACTTCTCTACTTTTTCATAGCCTTTGCAAAGGAAAGCAGGCTCAATCAAATAGCCCTTACTCTTATTTTAAGCGGTGCAGTGGGAAACCTTGTAGACCGACTGACTCTTGGTGTTGTAAGGGATTTTATAGATGTTCACTGGTATGATCTTCACTGGCCGGCTTTTAACTTTGCAGATACATCTATCTGTATAGGCACGGGTCTATTAATTTTAAATCTTTACAGGCAAGACCTTAAAAAAGGTCTTTAAAATGGATATTATTTATAAAATAAGTTTTATCCTTGGAAGTCTGAGTGTTCTCATTTTTCTGCTCGGCAGTTTCAAGACATTTTCTATTCCATATATAATTTTTTTAACTATCCTCGGATTGGTTGCCATATTTTATGTTACCCTCTCTCCATTTCTCTCAAGAAAGTCGTCGCAAAAATGCACAAAGACTGAAACCTTTAAGAGTACTTCTTCCACACCCCTACACAATACTAATTGGCAGTGCCTTGGACTATATTTGATATTATTAACCTTTATTTTTGCCATTCTCCCTCTTGTTCTAACTCCTCCAACCTCAAGAGATGAGCTCATTCACCACCTTGCCATCCCGAAGCTCTACCTTGAGAAGGGAAAAATATTTGAAATCCCCTTTATGAGTTTTTCCTATTTCCCAATGAATATAGACCTCCTTTACCTGATTCCTTTATCTCTCGGCAATGACATTATGCCAAAGATTATCCATTTAATTTTTGCAGTCCTTACAGGAGCAGCACTCTATTTGTATCTTTTCCCCTTAACAGGAAAAAAATACGCCCTCTTGGGTTTTCTTCTCTATTTTTCCACCCCTCTTGTAGTAAACCTTGCAAGGTCTGCCTATACAGATCTCGGAATGAATTTTTATTCAACCTTAGCTTTAATAGGGGTTCTTAAATGGCGGCAAGAAGGCTTTAAGAAAAAGTGGCTTTTCTATTCGGCTATATCAACCGGCTTTGCCTTAAGCTCCAAACCATCTGCTATCCCCGTATTAATACTTTTCTTTTTTGCAGTCTTATACTTTTATAGCAAAGATACAAAAAGAGAAGCTGAGGCTTTAAAGCATGGAGCAATATTTCTTCTTATAATCTTTCTAATCATCTCTCCGTGGTTAATCAGAAACTATCTCTGGGCAGGAAATCCATTATATCCGTTATACGGGTGGTATAAGGTGCACGAGGGGATAGAAAGCAGCAATACCGGGTATATATCAGGAGGGATTTATCCTCTGCAAAAAAGGCACTTACTCTATAACGAAGGCGCTATAAGTATTCTCCTTATTCCTCTAAGAATTTTCATTGAAGGCGAGGATGACAACCCGCAGCATTTCGATGGAGTTTTAAACCCTTGCTTTCTCTTATTCCTGATATTTGCTTTTCTGAAGAGACCAAAAATGGAAGTAAAATACCTGGCAATTTTCTCTATCATTTTTTTTTATATAACCTTTTTTACGGCTCATCTTGCTTCACGTTATTTGCTGCCTATAATTCCAGCCTTAATAATCATTATGATTTGGGGTATAAAAAACGGTTTTGAAACAAGGCAATTTAAAACTATAACGATCATATTTTCTATTCTGCTTTTTACATTTAATATTGCTTATACCATTGGCCTCTACCAAAAGGATAACCCATTGCCGTATCTACTCGGAAAAGAAACACGGAAAGAATACCTTTTAAGGTTACTACCCGACTACCCGGCAATAAATTTTGCAAATAATTCTCTTCCTGCGGTTGCAAAGGTAATGCTTATTTTTACAGGGGACAGAGGTTATTACTGGGAAAGGGAATCCTATTTTGGCAGCAGGGATGGATCGCTCCTGGCAATGTTTGTTGAAGAATCCCGGAACGATGATGAATTAATGGAAAGATTTAAAGCCCTCGGGATAACTCACCTTTTTATAAAAAACTCGCTTTTCTTACGATTTCTGCAAGATAATTTTAAAACCGAAAAACTCCGTCTTATAAACAGCTTTTTTAGAACAAAACTTTCTTTGCTTTACAATGATAATAACTATTCAATTTTCAGGATAAAGAACCCATAGTTTTCATACGTGATTTTTCTTTAAACCACGAATATTTTGTTTTGCTTTAAAAAATTAAATTTTTTTTAACGAAAATTACTGGGAAAACCTTGACATACAAGGCGTTATTTGTTAACAAAAAACAATTTAAAGCTTTTAGTTCGCGTGGAAGAATTAAAGAGTTTGGGAATTAGAAAGCTAAATTCCTGGACTCGTTTTGTCATTTGGATTTTGATAAGGTTTCTGAAAAACATGGGAGAGACCTTTGATTACAGCGATGAATTATAGATTAGAGAGCTTAAAAGGATTTTCAGAGCTCTCTTTGATATTTATTTGACATTTGAATTTTGGGAATTGAACTTTATAGTATTATTGGTATAAGGTTTTTAAGGAATAAAATCTGCAGGAGTAAGAAAGTATGTTTCGCAAGATGTGCAAGTCAAAGATTCATCGGGCCACAGTAACTGAGGCAAATCTCCATTATATAGGCAGTATCACTATTGATGAGGAGCTTTTGGAACTTGCTGACTTATTGCCTAATGAGCAGGTTCAGGTCCTTGATATTAATAACGGCAACAGGTTTGATACCTATGTCTTTAAAGGTGAACGTGGTTCAGGGGTAATATGCCTGAATGGCGCAGCAGCGAGGCTTGTGCACAAAGGGGATCTGCTGATAATAATTTCCTATGGTTATTTTACTGATGAGGAGTCAAGAAAATTACAGCCTAAGGTGATCCACGTGAATGAAAAGAACCGTCCTTTATAACAAAGGATCCTGGAAATGAAGATCATACGGGGATTACCTGAAAAAGAAAGGGAATATAAAAACCCGATTTTGACTTTAGGAAATTTTGATGGAGTACATTTAGGCCATCAGGAAATCTTCAAAAGAGTAGTCAAGAGAGCAAAAGAAATAGAAGGTACAAGTATTGCCATTACCTTTGACCCTCACCCATTGAAAATACTTGCTCCGGAAAAATGTCCTTCCCTGATAACAAACTTTAAAGAAAAGGCAGAGATATTGGAATCTTTTCAGATAGACATACTTTTCTCCATCCCATTTACCAGGGAATTTTCAAGTTTGGATGCGGGTGACTTTATTAAAAAAATCGTAGTTGATAAAATAGGACCTAAAGAACTTTTTATTGGATATGATTTTGCCTTTGGGAAAGGAAGAGAGGGAGATACAAGTGTTTTAAAAGGATTAGGAGAAAGTCTGGGATTTAAGGTCACAGTTGTCAAACCTATTAGGGTGGGAGAAAAAACTGTGAGCAGTACGCTTATAAGAAACCTGATAAAGGAAGGTAATGTAAAAGAGGCTTCCGTGTACCTTGGCAGGCCTTATTCCATAAGCGGTGAGGTTATAAAAGGACATGGGAGAGGGAAAGGCCTTGGTTTCCCAACTGCTAATATCAATTTTCAAAATGAGCTGATTCCCAGCGAGGGCGTTTATATCGGCGAGATATTGTTCGGAGAGGAAAGACACAAAAGTCTTATTAATGTTGGCACCAATCCTACGTTTGGAGAGGATAAGCTTAATGTTGAAGTCTTTATACTTGATTTTGGCAGAGATATTTACGGAGAGTTTTTGAAAGTATTTTTCCAGGAAAAGATCAGAGGAGAGATCCGTTTTAAGACCCCGGAGCAACTGATTGTCCAGATGCAAAAGGACTTAAAGCAGGCAAGGGATTTTTTCCATAACAGGAGGAGTTAGGTAATTTTGAAAAAGAAGGCTTTTTTTTGGGTAGGTATCCTCGTTAGCTTCTTATTCCTGTACCTTTTTCTCTTCGGGTTAAATTTTAATTTCCAGGGGAAGAAAGTTGCTTATCCCGGAGTTGATTTTGGAGAAGTTGGCAAAGCAATGGGCAGTGCCAACTATTTTTATATTCTGCCATATTATATACTTTATATGTTGGTTTTCGCCATAAGGGCTGCAAGGTGGAGATATTTTATGGAGCCAATAAAAAAGATATCTTTTTCAAGCCTTCTCTCAGTTACTTTTATAGGATTTATGGGAAACTGCATTTTCCCGGCAAGAGCTGGGGAAGTAGTAAGGCCTGTTTTGATAGGAATGAAAGAAAAGGTCAGCAAGAGCGCATCTTTCGCTACTATAGTAGTCGAAAGAGTGTTTGATATGGTTACCCTACTTCTATTTTCAGGTTTGATTTTAATTTTTTTCCATTTCCCTTCAGATTTTGAAGCAGGTATTGGAAAAAGTTTGAGGGCTGCTGGAATAGGAATCGCAGTCATGACCTTACTTCTTATAATTTTTTTAATTTTGCTAAAGGAAAAGACAGGACAAGTTTTAAGAATAATTAAGAAAATATTCTCAGTTTTCCCTGAGGCGTTAGGAAATAGATTAATAAAATTCGTAGAGTCATTTATTGATGGCTTAGGGATATTAAGTAATTTTAAAAACTTAACAGTAGCTGCTCTTTTATCAATATCCCTATGGATAGTTCTGGCTATGTCTACTTATGTCATGCTTCCGGCCTTTGGTATAAAACTTCCATTATCTTCAGGTTTTCTCATTATAGTGATTAATGCTTTGGGAGTAGCCATTCCATCCTCACCTGGTTTTATAGGTGTTTACCAGGTGTCTATTGAAATAGCCTTAAAGATTATGAATGTAACCGATATTTCAAACTCCAAAAGCTATGCAATAACTTTGTGGGCATTGAATATGATATTTACAATTGCAATCGGTATGTTTTTTTTGTGGAAGGAGAATTTAACTTTTAAGGATATAAGGGAAAGTGGGAAGGAGCCAGAGCTTAAAAGTTAGTTATAGGCTGTAAGAAAATCAGCGGGACAAGAATGTCCCACCTATCCCTGCTTGCCGCAGGCAGGGATAGGCGGGGTTTTCTAACCCCGCATCTCACTTAAGCACCAAGTCCCAAATATCAAATATTTGTCATTTGAAATTGACTTGCTTCTCTCTCAGAGAACCGTATCTTCTTCTTCCCTGCTCTGCTGAAGAATAATCTTTATGATTGCCCTTGCTGACCCTTCGAAGAATACCTGAGTAAGCTGCTTTATATATCCTTTATTATATCTTTTTCCCATCGCCGTTATTACAGCATCGATATCCTTAACCCCGGCAAATTTTTCTAAGATAAGTTCTTTCATCCTGATTGTTTCATCAAGGATTTTTAAAAATACTCCCTTTGCATCTTTCCCGGTGAGGGCTAAGAAATGACCAAAGCAGACTATATCTGCGTCAATCTTTGAAAGCTTCTCGCAGGAGGAGACGAACTTATCAAAATTAGCAAAGACCATGGGGAATACAAGCTTTGATGACAGGGGCAATCCCGCAGAGTCGCTCACAAA
>MGDB01000035.1:0-4785 GCA_001790645.1 Candidatus Schekmanbacteria bacterium GWA2_38_11 | reverse complement strand
GTCCTCACCGAGTGAGATTTTCTCATCTTCATGCAGAACCTTATCTATGTTTATCCTGTTTGGAGCGGGCGGGATTTCCTTTAAATTTCCTTTGATATTTAGGAACCTTTCAATTGTCTCTTCCATTTTCTTTATGGCAGGCGACACCTCCTCAGTTGCTACTGCTTTTGCTGTTTCCTCTGAGGCACAGAGTTGTAAATCAGGGATATCTTTTTTAAAAAGATTTGCAATTCCTGTATGGTCTACATGGGAGTGGAGCATGACGAGATGGGAAATCCTTTTTGTATCAATGAGCAAATCGGAGAGCTGCTCACGCAATAGGGGATAGAGGGCTCTCACCCCTCCTTCAATAAGGGCATATTCTTCTTTGCCCATTACGAGATAGATTGGAAGAAAAGGTGTTCCTAAAATTTTAATCTCCTCATTAATCTTTCCGGGAAATTGAATGATCATAATAAAATAAAATTATTATGATATATTCTCTAAGTCAATAAGAGATTTCTGAAAAAACATGTGGTTTTTTCAGAAATCTACCAGTATTTTATGGCTCATTGCTGATAACCAATAGTTACAAAAATATCAATAAAATTAACCAATTAATCTAAAAGCTAAAGGCTATAAGCTATTGGCTAAAAGTAGATTTCTGAAAAGGTCTGCCTTTTCAGAAATCTCTTCTTGACATAGAATTTTAATGAATATAGTTATTACCTGCTGGCAGGGGTCTTCTTTAACTGGTTTACATTTCATGCTGAATGGCAAATATTTTGTCTATAAGGGGAAATTTTATGATCTTAATTGGCAGTGATCACGGAGGATTTGATCTTAAAGAAAAGATTAAAAAATTCCTGATCGAGAAAAAGATAGAGGTTGAGGATATTGGTACTAAAATAAATGAGTCTGTTGATTACCCTGACTACGGGATAAAGGTTGCAAAACTGGTTTCTGAAGGAAAAGCAAAGCGGGGGATTCTTGTGTGCGGGACGGGGATCGGGATGAGTATTGTGGCAAACAAATTCCCAAAAATCAGGGCAACCCTTTGCAGTGATACTTACAGCGCAAAAATGAGCCGTGAGCACAATGACTCCAATATACTTATCCTTGGCGGAAGAATTATTGAAGATGAAAAAGCTCTTGAGATAGTGAAGATCTGGCTTGAGACCCCTTTTGAAGGAGGAAGGCATAAGAGGAGACTGGAGAAGATAGACGAGTTAGAAAAACAATTTTTACACGCAGAAAGCGGGCCTGCAAAAAAACTGAAAGATGTTGACCCTGATGTTGCTGAGGCAATAAGAAAAGAGACTGAGAGGCAGGAGTTTAAACTTGAGCTGATAGCATCGGAGAATTTTGTAAGCGAGGCAGTTCTTGAAGCTCAGGGATGCCTTATGACCAATAAGTATGCAGAAGGGTATCCTAAAAAACGTTATTACGGCGGGTGTGACTTTGTGGATATAGCTGAGGAGCTTGCAATTGAAAGGGCAAAAAAGCTTTTTGGCGCCGGCTTCGTCAATGTCCAGCCCCACTCCGGCTCTCAGGCAAATATGGCAGTCTATTTTTCAATCTGTAAACCCGGTGATACAATTCTCGGAATGAACCTTTCGCACGGAGGCCACCTGACACATGGAAGCCCGGTAAATTTTTCAGGGACTTTATATAAAGTGGCTTTTTATGGCGTTAACAAAGAGACAGAGACAATTGATTACGACGAGGTCCGTACGCTTGCAAAAGAGCACAAACCAAAGCTCATTGTAGTAGGGGCAAGTGCTTATCCAAGAAAGATAGATTTCCAGACCTTCAGGAAAATAGCTGATGAAGTAGGTGCAGCCATTATGGCTGATATAGCCCACTATGCAGGGCTTGTAACAGCATCGCTATTCCCTAATCCTCTCCCCTACTGTGAGTTTGTTACTACAACAACCCATAAAACCCTTCGCGGGCCAAGGGGCGGGATGATAATGACAAACAATGAGGAACTTGCAAAGCTGATAAACAAAAGCATATTTCCCGGAATCCAGGGAGGTCCCCTTATGCACATAATTGCTGCAAAAGCAGTCGCCTTTAAAGAGGCTCTTTCAGATGAGTTTAAAAATTATCAAAAGCAGATAGTGAAGAATGCTGCTGCGCTTGCGGAGATGCTTAAGAAGGCAGGGTTCAGGCTTGTCTCAGGCGGTACTGACACCCATCTGATGCTTGTTAATCTGACAGATAAGAATATAACAGGCAAAGAAGCTGAAGAGGCGTTGGACAAGGCAGGAATAACAGTAAATAAAAATACCATACCCTTTGAAACAAGAAGCCCCTTTATAACAAGTGGTATCAGGATCGGTACGCCTGCCCTAACTACACGGGGAATGAAAGAGAAGGAGATGGAACTGATTGGCTCCTTTATTGTGCGGGTGCTAAAGGACGTAAAGGATGAGGAGTGCTTTAAAAAGGTGAAGCAAGAGATCAAGGAACTTTGCCTTAAGTTTCCTTTTTATAGCAATAGGTTGTAGTATAAATAAAATACTAAATTTGAAATCCGAAATACTAAACAATATCAAATGACAGAAATCCGAAATTCAAAATGTTTTAGAAATTTGGATTTGGGATTTAGGATTTAAATATTTAGCAAAATAGGTCAGGCATCTTGCCTTACTGTCTGAGGTTTAATTAGTTATAAGTTACGAGTTATAAGTTATTAGTTGGTTTTTAATACTTTAAAAATTATGACCAGACCATCTTGGAATGAATATTTTATGGAGATTGCCCTTCTTGTAAGGAAGCGGTCAACATGCCTTCGCAGGCAGATAGGATGTGTATTAGTCAAAGACAAGAAGATAATGGCAACCGGTTATAATGGCTCTCCTTCAGGATTAAGGCATTGTGTTGAGATAGGTTGCCTGAGAAAAGAGATGGGGATTCCTTCAGGGGAAAGGCATGAACTCTGCAGGGCACTCCATGCGGAACAGAATGCCATTATCCAGGCAGCAATATCAGGGATCAATATCAGTGATTCAACAGTTTTCTGCACCCATTTCCCGTGCTCCCTTTGTGCAAAGATGCTGATCAATGCGAAGATTGCGAAGATCTATTACCTTGAAGGCTACCCTGATGAACTGTCAAAGAACTTGCTTTTAGAAGCTAACATCCCGGCAGAGAAAATTGAACTCTCTGTTGAGGAGACAGGCGGAGAAAAAATCTAAGAATGAAAATCCCCCTTTTCCAAAGGGGGATTTAACGAATTCCCCTCCTTTAGAAAAGGAGGGTGCGGGAGGATTTGATTTATAGAAGTTATTTTGGAACTAAAAAAGAACTTTTGAAAATGGTGGTATTTAAATGAAATGTCCATTTTGTGGTCATGTTAAAGATAAGGTAGTTGATTCAAGACTTGGCAAGGAAGGGAAAAGCATAAGGCGCAGGCGTGAGTGCCTTAAGTGTAATGCCCGCTTTACTACTTATGAGAAAGTGGAAGAACTCCTCCCAATGGTAATTAAAAAGGATGGGAGACGTGAGCCCTTTGACCGCCAGAAGATTTTAGCAGGGATAAAAAAGGCATGTGAGAAAAGACCTATCTCTGTCACAGTCCTTGAAAAAATGGTTGATGATATAGAGCATATCATACAGGAAAGCCCAGAGAAGGAAATCCCGAGCAGCCGCATTGGTGAGCTTGTTGTCCATAGGCTCCATGAGCTTGACCAGGTCGCCTATGTCCGGTTTGCTTCAGTCTACCGCCAGTTTAAAGACATTAACGAATTCATGAAAGAGCTTACCGGCCTCCTCGGTAAAAAAGCAAAGTAGTTTTTCAATTCCCTGTTCAGAGACTGTTAATTCTTTTTTTATTCGATTGACTGTTTCTTGTAAATGATATACAATATATATAAAATATACGTTATATAAGTTATTGGAGGTGAGATAATGACAACCCAGATGATTATAAGAATAGACCCGGAGGTTAAGAGCAGGCTAAATAAACTTGCCAGAGTAGAAGGAAAAACCACGAGTCAGATGGTAAGAGACCTAATTGAAAACTATATAAAAGAGCGAGACATTGCTACCTATGTTGATGATTTATGGAATAGAATTGGTGAGAAGCTTACAGCTAAAAAGGTAAAACCCTGGGATATAACTAAAGCTATAAAAGAGGTAAGGGAAAAAAGGAGATGAGGGTTGTTATAGATACGAATATCTTTGTTTCATCCTTTTTTGGAGGAAACCCCAGGAGGATCATAGACCTTTGGAAAAGTGAAAGGATAACCCTTTGCCTGTCTAAAGATATTCTTGATGAGTATATTGAGGTTTTACAGAGGATTGGTCTTAAGGAAGAGGAAGAGCTTGCAGAGCTTCTTTCTCTTTTTGGCAAAGGCTACAACATGCTCTTTACTACAAAAACACCCAAAATAAAAGCAATCAAGGCTGATCCTGATGATGATAAATTCATTGAATGTGCTGTTGCCTTAAAGGCAGAGGTTATTATAACAGGAGATAAGGCAATGCAGGAATTAAAAGAATATATGGGAATTAAGATAGTTACTCCTCAGCAGTTTTTGCCAATTTTGGGCTTACTAACTGTTTGATTCTATTGAGACCAATTTTATTAAAATTGAGTTCTCGGTCAGCCTGTTTAGGTCTGTTAGTTTATAAAACCAACACACATGAATGTGTGTTTCTACATTTTGTTAATTATTTTCATGCAAAAGGAGACAGGCCAGAACTTAATTGCCAATTTTTTAACTTCTTTTTCTGTTTCTGTAATATCCCCTTACATAAGTCCCGTTTTTTCTGTAATAGCCTTTTACATATTCTTTT
>MGDB01000034.1:9542-9856 GCA_001790645.1 Candidatus Schekmanbacteria bacterium GWA2_38_11 | reverse complement strand
AATCTTCTTAATAATCTGTGTAATCATTCACTTTTAAAATTTTATTATAATCTTTCCCTTCGGCTTTTCCTGAGTACCAGGTGGAGTTGCCGATCCTCCAGTCTGTCCTTCTGCAGGGCTCTGAATAATACCCTGTCCTATGGTTCCACTATCTCCCCCTGTTTGCCCAGTTCCTCCACCTGTTCCACCGCCACCAGTTCCTCCACCTGTATAAGCGCCGCCAGTGCCTCCGCCTCCTGTACTTGTATCTACCGACTGCCTAACCTCTCCGGTTTCTCCTTCTCCAGTACCTACTGATTCACCCGAAGTTCCTC
>MGDB01000034.1:572-9525 GCA_001790645.1 Candidatus Schekmanbacteria bacterium GWA2_38_11 | reverse complement strand
CCAGTTCCTCCTCCAGGACCACCTCCTGGCGAAGTCGCATCACCCGAAATACTGGTATCCTTGAAAAGCTGTTGTATCTGTTCAATTGTGGTTGGTGCAGGTTGAGTAGGAGGAGCGCCCGCTTCTACCAATGTGGCAAAGTTTTCTGATACTGTTATTGCAACTCCGGGAATCTGGAGGTTTTCAACCGAAACTTCCTTGTCAGGTTCAACTGAAATAACAAAAACCTGAGTCACAGTCGCCGATTTAACCCAGACGAATAACTCCGTACCTCTGACAGCAGCTAATGCTGTAGGAGTTCTGACTTCAAATTTTGATTCTTCACCGCTTACTTTCCCGACAAGGATCCTCACCTTTCCGGCAAGGACATTATATACTGAAACTCTTTTCTTTCCAGGTTCATAATTTTGCTCT
Organism: Candidatus Schekmanbacteria bacterium GWA2_38_11; assembly: GCA_001790645.1. Classification (GTDB taxonomy): domain Bacteria; phylum Schekmanbacteria; class GWA2-38-11; order GWA2-38-11; family GWA2-38-11; genus GWA2-38-11. Next base: position 9,111 of record MGDB01000034.1, on the reverse strand, counting down.
GTAATCTCCATCTTTGAATTCTCGCCAATATTCATCAGGCTTTCGTCTAAAAAAAGGATTTTAACCTTGGAATTAGCCTTTGTCTCTATAATGTCTTTTTCATAGACCTTGCTTCTTAAAAGAATATCTTTCCACTCTGTCTCACCCTGGTGAAGTACCTTGACCTCGCCCTGCTTTGCAATAACTGTCCCTGCTACTTTTGCTCCATAAGATAATATTGGAATTATTAACACTAAAAATAGAATAAATATTATTGCACTTTTTGTTCTGGTTTTCATTGTAGTTCTCCTATATTTAGTAAGATATCTAAAAAACCGTAGAAACAGGTCTTCCCTGATTGTTGAAAAATATTAATTTATAGGGGCGGGCTCTGTCCCTGCCCCCAATTTGTTATTATTTTTAAGAAGGCACGCCTGCCGGCAGGCACGGAGGCGGTCCCCATAGTAAAATTATTTTATGTTTTTCAACACCCTCTAACGGTCTGTTTCTACATTATTCAATTTACATCCATTTTAGTAAGTGTCGCGTCATCTTACCCCGGTCAGTAGTCAGGCAAAATGCCTGACCTATTTACCGTGTAATTAAAAACCAATTTGTTAAACGGGGTTTTCTAACCCCGTCCAGGCGGGGCAGGAATGTCCCGCCTATCGAGTAATATTTACTCTATCAAAACCTTGCTGTAAAATTGAAGGATGTAATGTCCCTTTTGTAATTGTAAAAAGCAAGTTTTGAGTCGCTTACGATTTGATTGAACCTGACTGATAAAGAATAAAATCTGTTTAAATCTTTAACAACTTCGACTGCCCAGTCAAACTCCTGGTCTTTTCTCCTGTCACTAAAAATTGAATTTATATGCTTATAATCTTTCTTGCTCCAGTTAAAGCTCAGTAAAATCCTGGTATCAAATATTCCGTTATCAACCATTAGAGGAACCTGCACATCAGTCCCGATGGTGTTGCCAGTATACTTCCAGTCCCTTCCCTTTGTCTCTTCCTTCTCAGCTAAATAAGCCAATCTGACATATCCTTTATTCCCCATGAAAAAGAGATACTGGCTCACCCCAAGAGCCAGGTTCCTCCCCCTTCGGTCTGATGGGGTATCCTTTGTGTCCTGAAAATAGCCTTTATCCTGGTAGCGGTAAAATCCCTGAAGCAGCGCATACTTTGTCTCCAGGAGGGTAAAGCTTGGCATAAAGGTGTGAACCTTTAAATATCTTGTTTCATCTAATTCATAATAATCAAAAAGGTAAGAAACATTAATCCGTAACGGGTCCATAATCTTATAGGAAACAGTCGGTGCAAACTGATTCCCCGTAACATTGTAAGCTCTGAGCCTTCTGTGAACAGACTGATAGAAGGTGTACCTTCCTGAAACTATAAAATTTTTTATTTCAGGCAATTTATATTCACCGCTGAAATTAAATACCGCACGCCAATCCCCTTTATCAGGAATTTTACCAATTCCTGGAATCTGTTTTCTGACTATACTGAAGGAGGACGGCTTTAAAGTTACATTGTTATCATATTGCCAGCTTACTGATCCATATAAGCTCCAGGGTTTTCTCTCCTGAACTCTTCTGTTACTTGCCTCAACAAATTTTTTTGATGATTCTCCTATATCTGAACCCGGGCCTATTTTTTGAGCCTCTCCAAACTCCTTCAATGCCTCCTTATCCTCTTCAAGACGAAAATATGAGACCCCCAAATAATAATGACAGGTAAGACTGTAATCGGGAACCATTTCCAGCGCTTTTTTAAAATATGGCACAGCTTCTTTCCATTTTTCCTGGCGGAAATAGACCATACCTATATAGTAATAAGCTTCACCCTTTCCGGGTTCCTTCTTTATGACAGTATCAAGCTCACGCAACGCCTTTTCAAATTCACCAGTGTTAAAATAGGCAACACCTAACTCGTAATTTGCGTCTTTAAACTGGGGATTTATCTTAATGGCCTTTTCTAAATTCAGTACTGCATCATCAAGTTCTTTCAGCCTGTTATAGGTCCTGCCGAGTTGAAAAAGAATGTTAGGATTTTCAGGATCAGCTTGTAAAGCCTTCTCAAAATCTATTGCTGCTTCTTCAAATTTCCTCTCATCAAAAGCCAAAATCCCCTTTGAAAAATAAATTTCAGCCTCTGCCGATGCTGCACCTTCAGCCCTGGAAGATAAAATGCTTAGAAAAGAAACGAAGAGAATGCATACCAAGGGAATACGAAAATCATTCATCCCTTTTAACAACTTCATCATGTAGCCTCCAGAAAAAAATATTCTTTAGAGCAGACTTTAAAATGAGTTGGGATTTTTCTTTATCATTTCAAATCCCCCCTTTCCCCCTTTTCTAAAGAGGGGAAAGTAAGAAAATTATGCAAAACAATTAAAAAATTGCCTGACTAAACTCAGAACGGAAAATTCTCAAAAGACCTTTTTGCCCATTCTTCACCAAACAGTGCCTTCATTGGTCCGAATCCGGGGTCCTTTTCTCTGTAAGTAGTCTTGTAATAATTCTTATACTTAATTATCTCTCCTTTTACATCAGGAGAGGAAACATTTTGTGCATTTTTTACCATGCTGATATAAATATCAAGATACCCTTGGAAAAGAGATTCAGCCTTTTCCTCATATTCCTTGGGACACCTCAAATACATGCCTGAACCGGATTCAAATTCCTTTGCCCATTCCACAGGAGATTGCCTTGCTCCCTCGACAAAGGGAATTTTTTTGGATTCTTCATGAAGACCTTTAAGAGGTGCAATATACTTCTCCATGTATTCTGGGGTCCTTCTTAATGGATGCATATCAAAAATCAGAAAGAGATACTTTTTTGCTTCACTCATGTCATAACTAAAAAGTGGAAACTCATAATCATCGGTTGGTGCTATGACACATGTCCGTATGTAGATACGGTCTTCAGCATTTATCTCTGCAAACTTCACCTTGTAAAATTTGTCAGTGTGGAATTCTATGTGCTGTGCCTCAGTAATTTTACCTTCCTTTTCAACTCTTTTATGTTTAATATCTTCCGGTAGTTGGTCTTCGATCAAGGTAAAATTTTTCTTCAAACAAGATATTGCCATTTCATTAAATCTTAACTTCATCTCCTGAGACATGGACCCTCCTTTATATAAAAAAATTAATTTAAGGTAGCAGGGTTAAATCCTGTTACAACAACATTGTTATTATAATAAAATAAACATGTAACCTAATGAAATTTATTCACAATCGCAATCCTTGTCAATCTAAATTCTGTAAATCTCTGGGTATACAAAACCAAACAATATATATCTCTTAATTTTCCGTACCTCAAAATTACTCTTGACTTTTATGTATAACTGAAGGAAAAAATATAGTTACTGCGGGCGTAATTCAGCGGTAGAATGCAAGCTTCCCAAGCTTGACGTCGTGGGTTCGATCCCCATCGCCCGCTTTGCCTAATCATTCTCACTGAACCATTCAACTATACCTAACATAAAAAATCAAAGAGAGGACAGAATTCTCCAGACTCCACTTCCGTTTAGAATCAGGAGACCCTAACCTACCCATATTTGCAACAATAATCTGGAACCGATAGACCGGGTAAGGGCGACTTTAGTCGCCCCTGAAATTGGAAAAGTGAGGCTAAAGCCTCCCCTACCCTTGAATAAAGAGTTATTAGAATAATCTCTTCAAAATTCTCACAGCATATACTCTCTTACCAATACATCATTAAGGCTGGAAACAATTATTTCTTTCTTAGGCGATTTATTGGAATCCTTTTCCCAGTAAAGCATCAGGATTTCCCCTTCAGCATCACAGTATCTGGCATTAATCTGCGCACCGAGTCTTACTATCTCTTCAGAGCCTTCCCCCCGAAGCAGTCCTACAGGCCCCTTATAGTCTCTTGCCGTAAAGAGAAAATCAGAAGGTTTCGCTAAACTGGTGAGAAGCGAATTTTCTGTCTCCATTCTGCCTGTTATGAATTTTGCTGCCGGAGAAATTCTGAAATGCCTTCCTATCTTAAGCAGGTTTATGTCGTTAATAGTGACTTTATCCTGATGTTCGAAAAGGTCCTTTAGTCTCCTCACAAAGTTTACATCAGTCAAAAGGCAGCCTCCTGCAGGACATGGATAGTCATCTACATTTAATTCCCTCGCAAGAGCAATCTGTTCCTTTCTTGACCTTCCACTTATTCTGAGAAGCTTTTCTCTGTCAACAAGGCCCTCTTTTTCAGGAATTGTAGGCTCAAATAGCTTTGCTGAAAGAGGCCGCAATACATAACCTGTTAACCCGCTCTCCCGCTCTATTACCCTTAGAGTATCCCTCCTCTGGGACATTGGTCTTTGCGCAAGGACCTCACCCGTAATAATAAAGCTTGCCCCGATCTGGTGCATATATTCCTTTGCAATTTTGTGCATGAAGATTCTGCAGTCAACACAGGGGTTCAGGTTCCTTCCATAGCCGTACTTAGGGTTTCTTACAATATCTATATATTCCGTCCCAACCGGAATTACCTTTATCTCGATTCCAAAATTCTCGGCTACTTTTTTTGCCTCGCTGACACAACCCTTCCTTTGTGATGTGCAGCGGCAGAAAGGGGAGATAAAATTTAGGCAGTACACATCAATCCCCTGATCAAGCATTACTTTTACAGCGAGTGTACTATCAAGCCCCCCTGATAGTAGCGCCACAGCTTTTGTCTTCAAATTAAAACAACCTCCTTATCAGCTTTAAGCCGTAGGGCAAGGCTTTAGCCTTGCTTTTGTGCAACCCTGAAGGGTTGCCCTACATTTAATTTGAGTCTTGGATATTTTCCCCTGGATTCCTGCTTTCGCAGGAATGACGAATGGGAGCTTGAACCGCTTGGTTTTTGTCATTCCGTGCCTGACACGGAATCCAGTCATTGCCTATTACTCGTTACATTAAACTTTGATACTCTGACACTTTGACACTCTCTTAACCTAACTCCTACCTATCAATCCCCTCGCACATCCCCGTGCCCGGGAGTCTGCCTTAAGAATGTCATCAAGTTTCTTGACTGCTTTATTCTCATGCTTCTTCATCACACTTTTTATAATTTCCGGAATTTCATTAAAAGAGATTTTGTTACTAAGATAGGCCAGCACAGCCTCTTCATTGGAAGCATTAAGCACTGCCGGCATTGTCCCTCCTTTTTTTCCTGCCTCGTATGCCAGAGAAAGGCATGGAAATTTATCCAGGTCAGGTTCAAAAAACGTAAGCTTCCCCCGCTTTGCAAGGTCAAGGCTTGGAAAAGTGTTAGGAAGCCTTTCAGGGTAAGCAAGGGCCAGCGATATAGGTATCCGCATATCCGGTATACCAAGCTGGGCAACAACCGAACCGTCAATATATTCCACCATTGAGTGGATTATGCTCTCAGGGTGAATAAGCACATGGATCCTGTCAATATCAATATCAAAAAGCCACCTGGCCTCTATAGCCTCAAGACCTTTATTCATCAGGGTAGCGCAGTCAATTGTAATTTTTTTTCCCATCCGCCAGTTCGGATGCTTAAGCGCTTCCTCAGGTGTAACTTTCTCCATTTCCTTTTTTGATTTATGTATAAATGGACCTCCTGAGGCAGTCAGAATAATTCTCTTAATATCCTCTTTCCTGTGTCCCTCCATGGACTGGAATATGGCGCTGTGCTCGCTGTCAATGGGAAGAATCTGGACCTTTTTCTTTTTAGCCTCTTTTGTTAGCAAATCTCCGCCAATTACCATTGACTCTTTGTTTGCCAAGGCTATATCTTTACCTGCCTTTATCCCCTCGTAAGTCGGTATGAGTCCAATAGCTCCTACAATGGCTGAGACAATGACGTCAACATCAGGATTTACTGCTATCCTGTTAAGTCCCTCAAGCCCTGTGAAAACCTCTCCGTTTCCAAGTTTTTTCTCAAGCCTTTCTGCCAAAACGCTGTCAAAGATGGCAATTTCCCTGGGCTTAAAAAGCTTAATCTGTTTTTCAAAAAGTGTAATATTCCTGTTAGCCCCGAGGCAGATTACCTCGAATTTATCAGGGAACTTTGAAATAACATCAAGAGCATTAACACCGATTGAACCGGTTGAACCTAAAATTGATACCCCTTTTTTCTTTTTCATTTACTTGTTTTTCATTTACTTATAATTATTCTTCGCAACTGGTGTTTCTTCCAACTCAAAATTTGACTCACCGTCATTCAGGCGGTATCGCAACTCATGTTTTAATGGTAGCCGCAGGCTTTAGCCTGCGCTAAGCTCATTGATAAATGAACTACCCCACAGCAGAGTTGCGAGGTATCATCTTCCAGAACTGTTCGAGAACAGGTCTGTCATTCCGCACTTGATGCGGAATCCAGATTATTTTTCCCTGGATTCCCGCTTTCGCGGGAATGACGGCCTTTAATATTATTTTTTACACCGATGCAAAGCATCGAGGAATTCTTTTGATTAAAAAATTTCTACACAATCCCAGCCCTTTGTGCAATCATCAATGTTCTTTTTGCTGCTTCAGCATGTAACCTTTCAACAAGCTGCCCATCAACAACAGTTGCCCCTATCCCCTGCTCGTCTGCCTGCTTGAAAGCCTCTATGACCTTTTTTGCAAATTCAACTTCTTCTTTTGTGGGAGTGAAAATATCATTCACAGGTTTAATCTGCGAGGGATGGATAACAGATTTCCCATCATAGCCCATATTCCTTACAATATTTGTGTGATATATCAACCCCTCAGTATCTTTGATGTCAAAAAACGGGGAATCAATGGCATCAATTCCGTTTACTCTTGCAGCAAGGACCATCTTATTTAAGGGATAGAGAAGCTCCAGACGCTCTTTGGTTATTTTTCCTCTGGTTTCCTTTGTATAATCTGCAGCACCAAAAAGCATTGCCTTTAACCTCTTCGTGCTTGCTGCAATCTCATTTATATTAACTATGGCATGGGGGCTTTCTATCATTGCATGAAGAGAGATTGTCCCCGGCGCAAGCCCGTTCTCTTTTTCAAGAGAGCTCAAAAGAGCATCCACCTGGAGCAGGTCTTCTGCCCTGTTTACTTTGGGTACCACAAAAGCATCGGGCTTTGCTTTTATTACTTCCTTCAGATCAGATTCTCCAAAAGGAGTTGAAAGGGCATTTATCCTTACATTCTTTTCCTTATTCCCAAAATCAATTTCATTCAGCGCCTTTACCACAGTTTCCCTGGCTGCATCTTTCTGTGATAGTGCTACTGCATCTTCGAGATCAATGATCAAAGAATCAACATCAAGATCTTTTCCTTTCTCAAGCATCTTCGTACTTGAACCGGGCACATAAAGCATAGTCCTTCTCAATCTATCCACGTTAAAACCCTCCAAAAGTCAGATAATTAAAATAAAACATCCCCTTTGAAATTGCAATTCTGTTTTTAAGGCAATTATAATCATATTTCAAGAAAAATTCTTTAGTTAAAACCCCCTCACCCCGTCCCTCTCCCCATTTGGGAGAGGAAGTCATTGCATAACTCCTGATCGCCCATTACCTTGGATATGGAATTTCCCTTTTTTCCCAATCTCTCACTCAACTCTCTTCCTTTGTAATGAGGGAATTTTCTCTCTTACTTCTCCTCTTCCCTCCGGGGAGAGGACTAAGGTGAGGGGTAATTCTAAAGGAAACAAGTGTCTCCCAAAAAAAAGTTGACTGGATGGATTGAGAATGGTATCTGAAAACACTAGTCATGTTTAACTTATAACTTTAGGTATGCTTGATCTTAAAACATTGAGAGAGAATTTTGACTCCATAAAAAAGGAGATTGAAAAAAGGGGTGCCTGCCCTCCCCTTTATGAGTTCATGCAGGTTGACAAAGAGCGCAGGTCAATGCTCCAGGAATCAGAAGGGTTAAAATTTATCAGGAATAAAAGCTCTGATTTAATAGCAAAACTCAAGAAGGAGGGACAGAATGCGGATGACAAGATCCGGGAGATGAAAGAGATATCAAACAGGATCAAGGTACTGGACGAGGAACTAAGTAAAATAGAGGAAAAGGGAAATAATCTCCTCCTCAACATACCAAACATCCCCCATACATCTGTTCCATTGGGAAAAAGCTCGGAGGAAAACCTCGAAATACGCAGATGGGGCAAGAAACCTCAATTCAATTTTACACCCAAAGACCATCAGGAAGTCGGGACAAAGCTTAACATCCTTGACTTTGAAAAAAGCGCAAAGATAAGCGGTGCAAGGTTCTGCCTTTACAGGGGATTAGGCGCTCTTCTTGAGAGAGCACTTATAAATTTTATGCTTGACTTGCATACAAAAGAAAACAACTATACTGAAGTTTTGCCTCCGTTCCTGGTGAATGCTGACAGCATGACTGGCACCGGTCAGCTTCCGAAATTCGCAGAGGATCTTTTTAAGGTAGAAGGCGAAAATTTTTACCTGATTCCGACTGCTGAAGTACCGGTAACAAACATTCATAAAAATGAAATTTTAAATGAGGAAAACCTCCCCATTTATTATACAGCCTACACACCTTGTTTCAGAAGGGAAGCGGGAACATACGGAAAAGAGACCAAGGGCCTTATCAGGCAGCACCA
>MGDB01000034.1:362-495 GCA_001790645.1 Candidatus Schekmanbacteria bacterium GWA2_38_11 | reverse complement strand
TCAGAATCAAAATTTGTTGAAATATCTTCATGCAGTAACTTTGAAGATTTCCAGGCAAGGCGCGCAAAGATAAGATATAGAAGAGAAGACAACAATAAAGTTGAATTTGTCCATACCCTGAATGGCTCAGGGC
>MGDB01000034.1:0-356 GCA_001790645.1 Candidatus Schekmanbacteria bacterium GWA2_38_11 | reverse complement strand
TAGGAAGAACAGTAGTGGCAATTTTGGAAAACTATCAGGAAGAAGACGGGTCAGTGAGGATCCCTGACTCCATTGTTCCGTATATGAGCGGAATTAAAAAGATAGAGAAAAATCATTCTCGATAGACGGGGTTTTCTAACCCTGTCCTGACGGGACAAGAATGTCCCGCCTATCGGATTTACATAATTAGAAAATATCCGAGGCATCCTGCTTCGGTAATAATGATAAATCTAATAGCTATAGGCTATAAGCTATTAGATTTTAGTATTTACCGTAGGCAACAAATAAATAAAAAGATATTTTTTCTATTAGCTATGAGCTAATAGTGTTCGCCTCTGGCGAACCTTGGAGGGATG
>MGDB01000033.1:8412-11599 GCA_001790645.1 Candidatus Schekmanbacteria bacterium GWA2_38_11 | reverse complement strand
GTCTCCCTCGTATTTGGCGCGTATCGCTTAGCATAATGCGCAGCAAAAAAATCCATCATGGGTGTGATGCCCATTAGCGGATTGCTTGCGTTTTCCCAAGCATCGCCAGGTTTTAGATTTAACAGCGAAAGAAGAGACAATGCTGATCGCTCGTTTTGCTGCTGCCGTGGAAACCCAAGCACTTCCAATATCACCATAGCTTCCTTGATCTTTTTTTCGACTTTCTTTGTGTCTGGTTTTTTAGCCATGAGCGGCACATTCCTTATCCACTATTTTATCTATCATTGCCTGATCCGGCATATAGTCCTTCACATGTGCACCGATCCGAAGCAATTGCTCGCGCGAAGGGTAAGGCATCTTTCTCAGGTCAGTGGCGTTGACCTGCGTGTGTCCGCTGAAAAGCCGGAAATACTGATCGAAGATCGAAGAGTTGAGATATAATGCCAAACCTTTGGCCAAGTTAGCAGAAAGTCCCTTACCGGAGGTGTGGAAATAATTCACATGGTTCTCAAAACCAACATATGCAGCGCCAACCTTGTTAGGATCGTATATCGCCGCCACAACACGTCGCCTCTCTTCTTTTGCAGTGAAACGCTTTGTGAGGACGTAATATCCAGTGGGCAATAGTAGTTCCTCCGTTTGCGGCAGCACTACGATCGCATTCGGCTTCTTGCCGGATTCCGAAGGCCATCTCACGAAACCGGATATAAAATGGCAAGGATATATAAGTGGGACGGTTCCCTCTTCGGCTATGGGACGAAGGTATTGCCGGGCGCGGAAATCCACTACCCTGCCGGTAGAAACAACCATGCCTAATTTTGCAAGCGATGCCGCAAATGTCACAATTTTATCTATTACGAGATTATCTGCATCGTTCACTACAAGATGAATAAAAGCGTCGCGGTCGCTTGGGGAAACTACAATATTATATGGAACTGACCGGATTTTTGATTTGTTAAAGTCCGAGCCTTCTGAAGACGAGATTGTCAATCGTTCCGGCTTCTGTTCTTCTCTAACCAGATGATAAATAACATTCTCTTGAAGCACATCGTCATCCCCAAAGGCCTTCTTTCGGGACTCGAACATGTGAATATGACACAGACTCATCATGTTTAACAGAGCAACTCGAAACCGGCGGAAGTAAGGCCCATTACAAAAACTCCGTGGCGTAATAGCCACCAATTCGCCACCATTCTCAAGCAACCGAGCCGAAAGCCATACAAACGCCGCATAAAGGTTTGATACTTCAATTCCTGCTGCATTGAGCATTCGACGTGTTGCCGATTGTCCGTTGATCTTTTTATATGGTGGATTAAGAATTGCATGAGTGAATCTTTCGCCCTGTTTATTAAACAGATCTTCTTCTGACTGTGCTATCGCAGCCGTGATAAAATCTTCCTCTCGTATTTCCCCATGGAATGGAATACCGGCACTCTTGCAGGTTGATTCGCACCGCTTCATTGTTTCTTTCAAATATGACAATATCCTCTGATCGTTTTCATATGCAGCCACATAAATTGATATCGGACGGTGTTTTCTTGAAACCAATGTCTCAACATATGCCGCAAATAACGACCCTGCACCTGCACCCGCATCAAGAATTCGTACATTTTTTCTCTCTCGCTTAAACAGCGATGCCATGAACATCGCAATATTTAAAGGGGTCAGGAACTGCCCAATTTTTGAACGTTCGCTGCGGCAACTGCTGCCATTATATGCCTTGCGGATGGCATCAAGTGTGTTTGTTATTTCTATTGTCATATTGTATATACCCTTGCATTGTATCTATTCATGACCTAACTTATTTTTCATATTATGACAATAATCGATTTAATTTAATATTCTTGCTAAATGCACTGATTTGTCAAAAAAATATTGTTAAAGAACTTGTCTAATGAGAAATTATACAGCACAATAATAAAAATAAGGCAATTAGATAGTGTAATTATAATTAAAACCAACCCCCTTTTCCCCTGGAACAACATATGATTGAAATTGACGGCTCATACGGTGAGGCTGGAGGGCAGATTCTTCGCACAAGTCTTGGGTTCTCAAGCATAACAGGAAAGCCAATAAGGGTTTTTAATATCAGAAAGGGGAGAAGAAACCCCGGCCTTGCTCCACAGCATCTTACAACTATTAAGGCAGTCTCTGAAGTCACAGGAGGAGAGCTTCGGGGTGCTGAGCCCGGTTCCCCTGAGATAGAATTTTATCCCGGTCCACTTAAGGGAGGCTTTTTCAAATTTGATGTCGGAACTGCGGGAGCAATATCCCTCGTACTCCAGGCTTTGATGATCCCTGCCTTTTTGCCTCGACAGGGTTTAACAGTTGAGATTAAAGGAGGTACCTTTGTAAACTGGTCGCCAAGTATCGGGTACTTAGAAAATATCACTTTGGGAATTTTAAGAAAGTTAAATTTTAAAGGAGAGATTATTATAAAGAGACACGGATTTTATCCAAAAGGCGGAGGAGAGGTTCTGGCAAAATTTTCTAAAGCCGACCTTTCACCAATATCTTTTTTAGAAAGTGGGAAACTTTTAGAGATTAAAGGAGAAGCAATTGCAAGCAGTGATTTAAAAAAAGCCCGTGTTGCAGAGAGGATGGCCTCTCAGGCAAAAAAGGAACTTGAGCATGAACTTAAAATCTCTCCTGATATAGAAGTTAAATACGTTGAATCCTTTGGAAGCGGCGGAGGTATCAATCTTTATGCGTATTATGAGAATTCAATTACCGGCGCATCAGCTATTTGCGAGAGAGGAAAGCCTTCTGAGAAAGTAGCCCTTGAAGCCTGTGAGTCTTTCATAAAGACCCATGCCTCAGGCTCGCCAATTGACGAACATATGGAAGACCAGATCCTCCCCTTTATGGCTTTAGCAGCAGATAAAGGCGAGAGTGCTGTTAAAATTCCTTACCTTACAAAACATGCCAGGACAAACATCTGGGTCATTGAAAAGTTCCTGCCCGTAAAGTTTGAGATTGATGAGGGAAATAAAATTATATCCTGTAAAAAGATTTACTAAGTACTTTGAATATAGGGAACAACAGTCCCCTTATTTAAGTTTGTTTTTCTTCATCAGCTCAACGAATTGTGCAAAAAGATACCTTGAGTCATTCGGACCTGGGGAGGCCTCAGGGTGGTACTGGACAGAAAAGATTGGCAGGTTTTTATGAATCATTCCCTCAACTG
>MGDB01000033.1:0-8333 GCA_001790645.1 Candidatus Schekmanbacteria bacterium GWA2_38_11 | reverse complement strand
TGTTATCTCAATCCTACCTGTAGAAAGCTCCTTGACAGGGTGGTTTGCACCGTGGTGTCCAAATTTCAGTTTGTAGGTTTTCCCTCCAAGGGCAAGGCCCAGGATCTGGTGGCCAAGACAGATCCCAAAGATCGGTTTTTTACCGATGAGTTTTCTCACGCTCTCAATTACGTAAGATACTCCCTCCGGGTCTCCGGGGCCATTGGATAAAAATATACCGTCAGGGTTTCTTGCTAAAACCTCCTCTGCGCCGGTCTTTGCAGACACAACCTCAACACTGCAGCCCGAATCAACGAGCATCCTTAAAATATTTTGCTTTATTCCAAAATCATAAGCAACCACTTTAAACCTAAATCCGCTTTCCCCCGGGTTCTTCCTGTACCCTGTTTCAGGTTCCCATCCGCCCTCTTTCCATGAATAAGAGCTGTTACAGGTAACTTCCTTTACAAGATCTCTCCCGATTAACCCCGGTGAATTTTTGATCTTTGATTGCAGACTCTTAATATCAAAATCTACAGTTGAAATAATCCCCTGCTGCGCTCCTTTATCCCTTATATACCTTGTAAGAGCCCTTGTATCTATCCCCTCTATGCCGACTATATCTGATTTCTTTAAAAAATCACCCAGGCTCATCTCGCTTCGAAAATTACTCGGGTAATAGCAATATTCTTTGACTATAAAGCCTGAGAGGAAGATCCTGCGCGATTCAACATCCTCTTTATTTGCACCATAGTTCCCTATTAATGGGTAAGTCATCAGAACAATCTGACCCTGGTAGGAGGGGTCTGTCAGAATTTCCTGATAACCCATCATGCTTGTATTAAAAACCACCTCTCCTATGGATTCGCCTTCAGCACCAAAAGATTTCCCTGTAAAATTTTTCCCGTCTTCAAGAGCAATAATTGCTTTCATAATAATCTCGTTTAAAGTCCGTCTTCACAGGGTTCAAGGATTCAGGGATTCAAGGGTTCGAGTTCAAAACAGTTCAAACTGCTTAAACGGTTTATCAACTCCTCAAATCCTCTTTTCTGCTTATAGCTTACAGCTTAAAACTTATAGCTTCTTAAAATGATTAAATTCCGAACTTAACTGAAAATTAATTAATTAGACTCTAATTGTCAAATTAAAAAACGAGGCTGCTAAAAATATAAGTAAGTAGCCTCTGATTACAGAGATTTTCTCGCCAAAAATCTAATCGGTGTAATCTAAACTTAATCACTTTAACTTATTAATTCCCTGTGGTCTTGCCACGGGGTTTCCTTTATGCCGTCATTCCCACGAAAGTGGGAATCCGACGTCGTCCCCGCGAAAGCGGGGAACCAGAAGAAAATAACTCTGGATTCCTGCTTCCGCCTGCCTGCCGGCAGGCAGGCAGGAATGACAGCGTTCTATGTTTTAATTTTTGATACCCTGTGGTCTTGCCACAGGGTAGTTCATTCAAGAAATTATTAAATTTCTAAAAAATCATTGCAGAAAAAATCTGGTAGATGGTAGTATAAGCAAAAATTGGAATTTTAAACTTAAACTTTTGAGGGAATGATGAATAATAGTTTAAAAAATAAACAGCCCATTTTCTGGATAGCAATCTTTGCTCTCTTGCTGACCTCTTTAGGATGTGGAGGGGTAAAAATAATATATGAAGTACCAAATCATGGGGGAATCTTTTTAAGTGAAAAGAGTCTCTATAATGCAAAACCCCAGTTTGATCACCCGCATAAATTTAGTGAAAAGGAAATCTCTTCCATTATGTCATCCCTCAGTTGTAAAGAGAAAAAGGTATTTTCTGATGACGAGATAAAAGAATTTGCAGGAAAAATACAGGAAGCCTTTCTTGAAACAGATCCCAAATCTTTTATAAGCTTCTATATTTCAGAAAATGCTGTAAGAAATATCAGTGGAGGAGAGATTTATATCAAGGGAGATAAATGCTACTGGTATTTTTACCCTCCATCAGATATCTATCTCCGCTCTCCGGCAGTTGATGAGAGGCTTAAATGCCTGAGCAATAAACTTTTTGAAATTAGTTTGCCTTTGCCTGGTACATGAAAGCCTCAAGCTTTGTTTCACTCCCGCTGTCATTTACCCCGTCATAGGCAATGTTAAGCCAGGGAATATTTCCATAATCACCGCAGAGCTTTTTTGAAACAGCAGTAACAACTGTCCCGGGCAAGCATGTAAAAGGTATGGCATTGATTATTCCATTTAGCCCGTTCTTAATATAGTCAATTGCCTTGCCAATGCTCAATACTGCTTCACCATCAAATGAGGGATCGAGGTATGGTTTGCTATATCTTAAGATTTTCTCTGTTGGAGGTTCTCCAAAGTTATGTAAAAATCCTCTAACTGACCCGTATATTTTATGTTCATAATATTTCTGGATTTTGTCTTTTGCCACTCTCTTTAAATAGTCCTTATAATTTCTCATCCCAAGATTTCTTACTTTATAAACATAATTAGTGTATAAAAACCACTCAGTCAGAGGAGCTACCCATGCCTCTCCTCCCAGAGCTTCTATCTTACCAACTATGTCCTGATTGCCATAGCGATTTGTCCTTATATATATTTCTCCCACAACCCCTATTATTGGTTTCTTGATATTTTTATAAACATCGATGCCCTTGAATAGCTTCACAGCCTTTCCCATAGACTCAATCAGATTCCCTTTTGTTGCTATGGATTTACATACAATTTTTAAAGATTCTTTAAAAACATGATTGGTTTCGCCCTTCTTAATTTCATAAGGCCTTATTTCTCTTGAAGCCTTCTGTAATATATCAACGGCAACAACCCCCTTCCACGCAGCAAGGTCAAAACCATTCCCGAACAATTGATCTGAATAAGCATTTTTGGGATCAAGTGAGTAGATTGGAACATCCTCATATCCGCTCTCATCAAGAATGAGCCTCTGGAACTTATGATACTGCCCAAAACGGCAAGGTCCTTCGGCAGAGGGCATGAAAAAGGCAATCTTCTCTTTTGGAAGACCGCAGTCTTCTATTGTTTTTATCAAATCCCCTGTTGTAAGAAGGCAGGGATAACATTCTTTTCCTGAAGTAAATTTCCTTCCAAGTGATAAAGTCTTATCATCTGATTCCGGAATTACTTCCGCCCCAACGCTGTTTGCCTCAAAAGCAGCTTTTATTGCAAAGGCATGGTCAGTCATTTGAGGAATGAAGATCACCCGGCTCTTAGCACCGTTGTTCATCGAAAGGAGAATTGAGGATTTTATCTCCTTTTTAACAACCGGCTTTTCTTCATAATTTTTCAGACTATCAAGAAATGCCTCGCACCGTGTTATAGCTCCTGCATCTGCACTATGCTCATCTATTTCAAGCTGCAGGAAGGGTTTCCCTTTCATTAAGTCCTGGAAGAAATGGGTTATAAAGGAATCAGGACCACAACCAAAATTTGTAAGATATACTGCAAAAAGTCTTGGGTCAGATTTAATCAGCTTAGCAGCAGACAGAATCCTCTGACCTGATTTCCAGTACATATTGGGATGCTCATCCACAAGATCCACTGAATCAAGAGGCAGGAAGTCCATAGGGATTGCTGTAATTCCAAGGCCCATAAGCTTTTTTGGAAGGTCAAGGTTTATTCCGCTATCACAGCCATTATAGGATCTGCCTATTATCACAATGACCTTTTCATCCTTATCTAACTCCTTTAGAAACTCCTCTCCTTTTTTGGTAACTAAACTAGAAAACTCATCCTGGGCTTTTAGTGCAGCTCTGAAAGCATCTTTTGTTTTTACAGCGCTGACCCCGAGGTTTTTTGCTACTTCACACAAGCTCCTCTCAACCTGCTTCTTATCCCGCTGGAGATGAAAAACAGGGGTAAGCACTTTTATTTTTTTATGGCTAAAATCAATAGCAGATTTAACCAGATATGGAATAGCCTGGACATAAGGACAGGTCTGATTTTGGTCATATTTTGAATTTCTAATAAAAAGATTTATTATACTTGGTAAAAACAGGTAATCTATATCCTTTTCTAAAAGCTCTAACACATGCCCATGGGCGACCTTGATAGGGAAACAGGTCTCAGCTGTAACATTTTCAATGCCATTATGGATTATGAGCTTATTGGTTGGACTTGAGAGAAGAACCTCAAAGCCGATTCCATTGAAAAATGCCTTAAAGAAAGGGAAAAGCTCATAAGAATAAAGAGCCCGCGGGATCCCGATCTTGCCTTTTGCCTCTTTAGCACTCAAAGCCTGATTAGATGGGAAGAGTAGAGCATCCCTTTCCTCAAAAAGATCTTTTCCCTTTGAGATTTTTTGAGATTTTTTTTCTACATCAAACTTCTCACACCTGCTTCCATAGAACAGAGGTTTTTCTCCCTCAATAGATACTTTCCTGATCTCACACAGATTGGCACAATCCTTGCACTCAAAGCTTTTGATCTGGTATTTTTTAGTGCTCATATCAAAGCCTTTAAAGCCTGAAGAAAAAATATTGCTTTTCATGGCAAGGATGGCTACCCCGATAGCTCCGGTTACATCGTGGTGAGGCGGAACAATTATCTTCTTTCCAACTACAGATTCAAAGGCTGCAATAACTCCTAAATTAGCAGCCACTCCTCCCTGGAAAAAGATCCTATCCCCAATTTTTCTTTTCCCGACAACCCTGTTCAGGTAATTATATACAATTGAATAGCTTAAGCCTGAGATTAAATTTTCCCGCGGAGTCCCTGTTTGCAGGTGATGGGTCAGGTCAGACTCAATAAATACTGTGCACCTCTCACCCATCGAAACAGGGTGTTTTGAATTGAGAGCGATTGTGCCAAATTCTTCCTTAATATTGATATTTAATTTCTCAGCCTGTTCCTCTAAAAATGACCCTGTACCTGCTGCGCATACCTTATTCATCTCAAAGTCTGTTACTACGCCGTTAGAAAGGCTGATATATTTGGAATCCTGCCCGCCAATTTCAAATATAGTATCAACGCTTGGATCAATATCAACTGCTGCTTTAGCCTGGGCAGTGATTTCATTTCTTACAATGTCTGCACCTACAAAATCCCCTATCAAATATCTTCCTGATCCTGTAGTGCCAACTCCCCTGACGTTTACAAAGCTGCTGATCTCATCTCCCACCTCTTTTAAGCCTCTCTGAACTGCCTCAATGGGTCTGCCAGCAGTCATAAGATAACGCCTTGCTATAACTTTTTTATCACTGTCTATGGCAACAACATTTGTACTAATGGACCCTACGTCTATCCCGAGAAAAACATCGATCTTATCTCCATTGCTGGGCAGGGGTTTTTTAATTTCATTATCTTCTATATGACAATAAGAACTCCTGGCTATCTTTAAAGGCTGCAGTTCTGTTCCGGTTAAATTCCTCTGGCTGTTAAGATAAGCTTCAATGGCTTCTGTCCCCCGGAAAGAAAATTCTTTTTTGGGGTTTTCCATTAATATCAGGGTGGCTCCTATAGCCCCTGTTACACCGTGGTAGGGATGGATAATAAGTTCTCCCTTTTCCAGCTCAAGTACATCTTCAAAGGCCCTTACAACTCCTTTGTTTGCAGCGACTCCTCCCTGGAAAGCAATGGGCTTGGTAAATTTCTTACCTTTAGCTATAGTGCTTTTAAAGTTTCTTGCCACTGCATAACACAACCCTGCTACAATGTCGAAATCAGGAGTTGCAGCCTGCTGGAGATGAATCATATCGCTTTTAGCAAATACGCTGCAGCGACCCGCAATTCTTGGTGGATTTACCGATTTTAATGCCAAAAGGGAAAATTCTTCTTCTATCGAGATGCCAAGGCGGTGAGCTTGCTGGTCTAAAAATGATCCTGTACCAGCAGCACAGATGGTATTAGCGGCAAAGTCCTTTATCAGGACCTTCCCTGTTTCCGGAGAGAGGTCAAGCAGTATCAATTTTGAATCCTCTCCTCCTATTTCTATCAGGGTCATGACCTCCGGATATAAATACTCTGCAGCCTTTGCCTGGGAGATAATTTCATTTGTAAAGGAGGCATTCAGCAGCTCAGCCAGCAGCTTGCCACCGCAGCCTGTAGTTGCAACACCTCTGATATTTTCCCCGGAGATTTCCTTTAGTATATCTTTTAAAATTTCAATGCATACCTGAAACGGCAGACCCAGGGTACGTCTGTAATAAGTATTAATTATTTTTTTATCTGAATTAAAGATAGCAAAATCTACGCTGACTGAACCAACATCAATACCAATAAAAAAATCTTCTTTCATTTTTTTTTGAGACATATGAGTAACGCCTCCCTTCTAAATGCTCTTGCTTAGCCTTGATGGGGAAAACTGAGGTCAACGTCTATTAATAAACGTCTCTTTTTTAGCCTTTTTCATATCACTATGACTTTTACCTGTCAATAGGGATATTGTTAACCCCATCACCCTCTCCCTTGATAGAGGGGATGGAGTGAGGGTGATCCTTCGATAGGCTCAGGATGAATCATGGCAAGCTTGTCGAACCACCCCTCACCTTCATCCTCTCCCCAAAGGGGAGAGGAAATATATTGGAGTCCCATCCCGCCAGGAGGGGAGTTTCAGGAATCAGCTTTGTCAATCACTATTTACGAGAGCTCTGAAAAAGTCCTTTTTAGCTCTCTTGATCAGAGGTCTCTCCTGTATTTTTCAGAGACCTCTTTACAGGTTATTCGAAGTTCTGTGATATCAATCGTTTTAAAAGGATTATTTTATTTTCCCCTTCACAATAGAAATTTTCTATGACTGCAACAATGGAATATTTATTTCTTTTATAAAAACTTACGGCAGACAAATATTTCTCGTGCGAAGAAGTTTCAACTACAATAAGCCTGCCATTGCTATCTATGATATTTTTCTCTACTTCTCTTAAAAGCCTTGTCCCTATCCCGCAATTTTGAAATTCCGGATTCACACAAATCCAGTATAAATCAAAAGTTCCCCGCGTAATGGGGGTGGGACCGTAACAGGCATAACCTATAACTCTGTTATTATGTTCGTAGCAAACAAACTTATAGTCATTTTGGGTGTGATTATTAAAATATGTATTAACTATATCAAGGGCACATTCTATTTCTTCAATATTAAAATTATTTGAATTTTCTAAAATCTCCTTTATATCAAGAATGTCCCTCTTTTCTATTTTTCTAATCACCTGAGTCACAGGGTTTGTTTGTATCATAGAGAGCTCCGTTAAGTTATAATTGCCTTCATGATTGTCCGTTATATCTAATAAGAGCTAAATTTAAGATCTTTGATATGAGTTCCTTGTAGCTCATACCGGCTGCCCTTGCAATATTAGCAAATCCTGCATCTGTAGAAAGGTCAGGATTGGGGTTAACCTCTATTACATACAATGTTCCATCAACAGATAAGCGCATATCAATTCTCGCATAATCCCTGCACCCCATAGCCCTGTACGCTTTAGCAGCAACGCTTTTTATTTTTTTTTCAAGTTTCTGGTCAACTTTCGCCGGGCAAACAGGCGGAGTTTTCTGATAAGCTATGCTCTCCTTATACCATTTGCTTTCATAAGTACAGACTTTATTCATCCCCTTTGGAAGACCAGAAAAATCAATTTCTGAAATCGGAAGAACTTCTGTTTGAGAATTCCCTAAAACTGCAACATTGAATTCCCTTCCATCAATATATTCCTCAATTAAAGCAGGTTCCTTATATTTTTCAAAGAACGAGGAAATCCGGGATTTAAACAAAGAACTCTCATAAATTACTGAATCATCCCTTATACCAATGCTTGCATCTTCCATCAGAGGTTTTATTATAAATGGCGGTTTGAGGGTTCCTCTTATCTCCTCGGAGGGAGAGGATAAGACTTGGAAATCTGGAGTTTTTATTCCATAAAAAGTCAGGACTTCCTTTGTCCTCCCCTTGTTTAAGCAGGAAGCAAGAGTAACTGAATTTGAACCAGTGAAATTAATTTTAAGCAGTTCAAAAATCCCTGCCACATTGTGTTCCATAGAACTGTCCCAGCCGAAACCTTCACAAAGGTTAAACACTATATTAAAATCTCCATTGGATAGAAGCTCGATTAATGATTTCAGGCTTTGAATATTATCCTTCAGAGGATTAATTTTAATCTGGTGTTTTGAATCCTCCAGGACCTCTTTAACAGCAAAAGCACATTCTTTTACAAATTTCTCAGACGGATCTTTTTTCTCAACAACTTCATTATCAGAATAATTATAAAGTACAAGAACTTTCATAGTTACCAGTTTTTGAAAACAATGTTACTTAAACTTCCATTAAAATTTTTTATAATCTACACTACTTGAATAAATTGTCAATAGTGTTGAATATTAAATATTAAACCTGTTGTCCACAAATGATAATGTCCGCTTTTACACAA
>MGDB01000032.1 GCA_001790645.1 Candidatus Schekmanbacteria bacterium GWA2_38_11 | reverse complement strand
CATTCCGAACTGATCAAGCATTTCCCTGTATTCATGAGCACAGTACTGACTTCCCCGATCTGAATGATGAATCAGCCCCTTAGCAGGGCGCTTGCCTGCTACTGCTCTGAACAATGATTCACTGACAAGGTTTTTTGTCATACGGACTCCCATGGCATATCCCACAATCTCGCCCGTGCAAATATCTTTGTGTCCGGCAAGATACAACCAACATTCCCCTGTAGGGATATAGGTAATCTGCTGTATGACAGGTATGAGATTATCTTTCATTTACGATTTTTCCTGAATTTTCTTTTCAAGAATCCTTTTAGTAGTGAATTGGCTTTCTCTTGTTCTTTTATACTCGTAAGTGAACTCAGCCCCAATTATTACAACGAGGCAGGAGATATAAATCCAGGTAAGTAAACCTATCAGGGTTCCAACAGAACCAAAAATAGTCGCATATTCGGAGTAAGAGTTTAAATATAATGTAAATATATATAGTATAATTCCCCAGATAGCAGTGGTGATTACGGTCCCTGGTATAATGTCAGAAAGCTTGACTTCCCTGTTTGGCAGAAATCTGTAGAATGACCCGAAAAGGATAGCTGCTGATGAAAGTGTTATGAGAGGATATATCAAGCGCCTTAAAAGAAAAAGTTTATTCATCCATTCAGGAAGAATTGCAAGGGCATGACTATAGATGAGATATATAAATGACATAAATGAGACTGAAACAAGCAGGACTATCCCAACAAAAAACATAACCAGTATTGATAAAAATTTTTTTCTTATGAAATGTCTTTCTGAACTGACCTTCCATGCCTTGTTTATAGCTTCTTCAAGTGCTGTAAAAAAGTAGATAGCTGTCCAGAGAAGAATTGCACCTCCTATTATGCCCGTAGAACGTCTTAGCTCAACAGTGTGGGCTATGCTCCTTTCAATAAAGCCTTTAGAGCCTGGAAAGAGTTCTGAAAGAAATCTCTGCGCATTGGTTTCAAGATCAGTTGAATTAAAGACAAACCCAAGGACTGAAAAGAAGATAAGGAATAAGGGACAGAGAGAAAAAAAAGCATAGAATGCGAGTGCTGCGGCTCTTGTAGCCCCTTCGTCTTTAAGGGTGTCTGCAACAGCTTTAATGTAAATCTTAAAAAAGATAAATAACTTCCTGATAGTCTCTAATTTTGATTTTCCTGCAGGCATTAGCTGAAATCTAAAGTTAAAGTTTTTTTATGTTAGTTTTAAATATTTTCAGAGTCAAGGGGTAATATGTTAGAGAATATTGCTTGAAATAATAGGTGAGTTTAGTATTATGAAAAATATTTAGGAGTAAATTTTGATATCTGATAAATCTTCCTGTCCGCGAGCAGAATCAGAGCCTGATAATAAAAAATGTGATGACTGCGATTTTTGCCAGCACTGCCCGGTCAGCAGGTGTAATATGTGCAGGGCTCAGGTGAAAAAACAGAAAGGAGGTGAAAGAGATGAAGAACCTGAAGGAAGCAATGCTTTATGAAAAGCTTGATGACGAAAAGGTAAAATGTAATCTCTGTGCTCACAGGTGTGTTATAATTCCTTCAAAGCGTGGGATATGCTGTGTAAGGCAGAACATTGGCGGAGTCCTCTATAGCCTGGTTTACGGGAAGGCTACAGCACTTAATGTTGACCCTATTGAGAAAAAACCCCTTTATCATTTCTATCCCGGCTCCAAAGCCTTGTCTATGGCAACCATTGGTTGTAACTTCAGGTGCAC
Source organism: Candidatus Schekmanbacteria bacterium GWA2_38_11 (assembly GCA_001790645.1). Taxonomy (GTDB): domain Bacteria; phylum Schekmanbacteria; class GWA2-38-11; order GWA2-38-11; family GWA2-38-11; genus GWA2-38-11. The sequence continues at coordinate 7,590 of MGDB01000032.1, read as the reverse complement.
ATTCTGCCAGAACCACGATATTTCACAGGCTTCAAAGAAAGGCTGGGAAGGGACAGAAAGGAAAGATATTTTACCGAATGAGATCATAGACCTTGCAATTAAATATGAATGCAGGAGCATTTCCTTCACCTATACAGAGCCGACAATATTTTTTGAATATGCCTATGAAACAGCAAAATTAGCAGCAGATGCAGGTATTGCCAATAATTTTGTCACAAATGGTTTTATGACAGAGGAAGCATTAAATACCATAAGCCCGTACCTTCATGCAGCAAACGTTGATTTGAAGTGCTTTGATGAGGAGACCTATTTCAGGGTGATGGGTGGAAGGCTTCAGCCGGTTCTTGATTCATTAAAACTTATGAAGAAATTAAAAATCTGGGTTGAGGTCACGACCCTGATTCTGCCAACAATTAATGACTCTGATGAGGAACTGCGGGAAATAGCAAATTTTATTGCAGGGCTTGGAAAAGAAACTCCCTGGCATGTAAGCAGATTTCATCCTGATTATAATATGTTTGATATTCCTCCAACACCTGTAGAGACCATTAAGAGAGCAAGGGAAATAGGAAAGAAAGCAGGGCTCTGCTACGTTTATACCGGGAATATTCTCTGGCATGAGGGAGAGGCAACTTGTTGCTGCAAGTGTGGGAATCTATTGATTGAAAGGACCGGGTTTTCAATTAATAAGAGTTCAATTAAAGAATCCTGCTGCCCTAAATGTAAAGAGCCGGTTGACGGGGTGGGAATGGAGTAAATCAAAAGTCAAAAATAAAAATTAAAACGCAAAGAATAAAAGACAAAAGTTTTAAAAAACTTTCATTAATTTTGAACTTTGAATTTTAAAATTTGAATTTCACATTGTATGGGTTGGGTTAAATTTTTAGCTCTTATAGCAGTATCTTTTTTATCTTTCCTGTATCTTATTGGATACATGATTCTTTCTTTTATATTTGCTGTTTCAGTTGCATTTGTTTCAGGTACGCTCATGCTTTCGTGGAAGATTCCGGGATGGCTTGGCATTAATAGGGAGAGCTATTTTTATTTAGCATGTTTTATCGTAAGCAGCATGATAATCTCATGTGGGATTTTAGCTTTGGCCTTAAAGATTTTAAGGGTTTTATAAAATTATAAATCTCCTTTATTTTTCAAAGAGAATCCTCACCTTTAGAAAAGGGTGGAAGGGGGGATTTGAAATTAAGAAAATCCCCCTTAATCGTTCGACTGAGCTCACGGCGAAGTTCCCCTTTTTCAAAGGGGGATTGTTAATTTAACTCCTTAGAAAAAACTTTATGAAATAATTATGAAGTATCAGGTATTTGCATGAAGATGCTGAAAGAACTATTGGTTTTTTTAATCCTTTTTTCTCTTCTCTCCGGATGCTGTTTTATCCCCCGTCCTCCAAAAGATTACAAGTTTTCTAATACCGCTTTACTCAAGGGGGAATACAAAGATATTTTCAATGAGACTGCTAAAACTGTTAAGGAAATGGGATTTAGAATCCGGCAGGCAGATGAAAATTCAAAGGTATTGAGAAGCTTTGATTCAATTATTAATCCAGCTTATTTTTATGGTTTTTTTTCTCACAATGACGACGACGGATATTGTGACTGCGGTGCTCCATCCTCTGAATGGGTTTACTCAAAAAAGTTCGTACAACTGAATATTTTTTTTATACCAAAAGAAGAACCTGATTTATGGTATGTAAAGATAATCCCTAAATTTTATACTTTTAAGTATTATGATCAGATAGTCTCAATTTTGCAACCTCCTTTAGAACGCAGAAAATCTGTTGTAGGATGTAAATCCATGGGCAGGCTGGAAGAGGGAATCCTCGATTCACTCAGGAAAATTTTCAATATTTCAGGAAAAGAAATTAATTGATGTTAGGGGGGAATATCAAGTAACCGGTTCTCTTTTTTACAAACCCCATGTGCATGAAGAGGTCAAATATGCAAAGCCTAAACCTATTATTGCCGGGGTAGTGGATATTGAGGAAAAGATAACTTCAGGTTTAAAAAATCTGCTTAAAAAAGTTGAATAAAACTTTCAATTGTAAAATGCCTGCTTTTTTTGCTTTTAATGAGGATTCTTTTGAGCAAGTCAGGCCTGCATCGGTAAGGTAAGCTTTTTATGGAATCTTTAAAAAATAATTTACATAATGGGAAAGATGTATTATAATTAAAAAATAGATGGAGGTTTTTACAATGAAGACAATATCATTAAAAATTAAGTCATCTGATACTACATTACCTCTTTTAAAAAATGCCATAGATAGAGAAAAGCGTATTATCATGGAGTCCCTGAGGATTACGAAAGATAAAGTTAAAAAACTTTCAGAAAGTCTTGGCGTTAATGTCAATAAACTTATTAATGGGAAGGTAAAGCATACTGAAATTAATGATATGGCGCTTATAGAACTTGAAGGAGAAGTTGAAATTATGAAACGCCTTGAAAAAGAACTGAAAGAATTTGAATCAATTAAAATATGCAAATAAAGGATTATCTCAATAAGATCCTTGAAATCCTATCAACAAATCCTTTTGTAGAGTCCCAAAGTTTTTCCTTTGAAGAACGCCCTCCGTCAACTGCGCGTATTACGGGAATTATAACTTTTACAAACAGTACAAGGCTTAATTTTAAGGAATTCATAGCTATTGAATCAGGAGATGTTGTCATTCTCAAGTATGGTTATAACTACTCAGACGAGAATGGAAGTTTAATTTTCAGATATGATAATGCCTTAGATCCCAAAGCTAAGAAGTTATCTACTTATCCTGAACACAAACATATTTTTAAAAAAATACTACCTGCCAAAAGACCAACTCTTAAAGAAGTATTGAGAGAAATAGCTGACATAGTTGATATTAAGAAATAGCAAAGAAGAAAATTTACTGTTTCTTCTCAACAAGCTGTAACAGGAGAAGAGCTATTGCAAAGAATATCGCGGTGTTAGAGAAAAAGAGATAGGTCTTGGGAGTGAAAAAAGGTATACTTACAAATGGATAAAGTAAAAACCCTTTGCCAATACCAATTACCAAACTTATAAGCGCTACTATAAGAAGAAGTTTACTCAATTTGACCATGATAGCCTCCTTTTATTTTTTAGAATAACATGTTACTATATTTGCTGTCAAAGAGATTTCTGAAAAAGTTTATTCTTTTTCAGAAATCTACTTATAGCTTTTGGCTTAGAGAGGAGAAGATATAACAATGAACCTGCTTCTGAGATATCTATTGCTGCTGCTGTTCCTGTTTTTACCTGTTTTTTCTTTCGCTGGTGGTAATTTTCCGCTGAATGAGCTTTCAGTGAGTTTTGATTTCGAGAAGCATCAAGTCATGGGTATCTCAAAAATAACGCTGCCCGCCGGGGAAAGTGCAACCATAAATTTTTCAGGGCTGAAAATAATTTCTGCTTCAATAGATAAGAGAAAGATTATAATTAAGCCAGGTGCTGCTGCAATGAACTTCAGCCCGGTGAATCCAAATGAAGTGCTGGAAATAGAGTATGAGGCAGAATTTAAATCTTTACCTGAAGCTGAACAGAATAAAAACCCTGGTGTTGTAAAAGGAAATCTCATAAGCCATGATGGAATTGTACTTACCGACGAATGGTATCCTTCTGCAGAGGGTCTTTCAACCTATAAGCTGACAGCAACCCTGCCTGATGATTTTGAAGGGATATCAGAAGCAGATGAAATAAGTAAAAAGAAAATAGACGTAGGCATAGAATTTTCCTTTGCCTTCGACCATCCCGTTCCAAATATCAACTTGATTGCTGGAAAATATGTAGTTGAGAGAGACAGGTACGTTGAAACAGATATATTTACATATTTCCTTCCTGAAGACAAAGGTCTTTCAAAAAAATATATTGAATACACAAAGAAATATCTCAACATGTATGAAAGGCTTATTGGTGTGTATCCTTTCAGGAGATTTTCGATTGTGGAGAATATCCTGCCTACAGGCTATTCTATCCCTACATTTACACTTCTTGGAAAGGATGTCATCAAGCTGCCATTTATAGTTGAAACCTCTTTAGGCCATGAAATATTACATCAATGGTTTGGCAATTGTGTTTATAACGACTTTAAAAGCGGGAACTGGTCTGAAGGGCTGACTACTTATTTAGCTGATCAGATGTATGAGGAGCTTAAAGGGGATGGATGGGATTACAGAAAAAATATTTTAATATCATTTCAGAGTTATGTTATGCCAGAAAATGATTTCCCTCTAAAATCTTTTACAAACAGGGTTGACAGGGCTTCAGGTGCAATTGGATATGGGAAGTCTGCAATGGTGTTTCATATGCTGAAAAACCTTTTTGGTGAAAAGACCTTTTACAGTTCATTAAATACTTTTATAGAAAAAAATAAATTCAGTAATGCCTCCTGGAATGATATTGAAGGAGCATTTGAATCTGCTTCAGGTAAAAAACTGGATTGGTTTTTTAAACAGTGGATAGAAGAAAAAGGTGCCCCGGAGATTGAGGCACAGAATATAAATCTAAAATACAATGGTTCAAAAACAGTCGTTTCTTTAGACATCTTACAGAAGGGGAGAAATTATAAAATCCTTCTTCCAATTTTATTGAAGTTAAAGGATAAGGAAATAAGAAAAACAGTTGAGCTGGAGAAGGAATTTACTACCCTTGAGATAGAGGCAGATAGCGAGGTTATAGAGTTAGTTATAGATGATAATTACGATGTGTTCAGAAAACTTTCAGACAAAGAGTTCCCTCCTGTAATTTCAAGGCTTCTTGGCGACAGGAATAAAATATTTGTTATGCCAAAGGAGAAAAGAGAGGAATATTCTCCTGTGTATGAGTTTTTAAAGGAAGAGGGATTTGCTCTGAATGATGAAGAAGAGATAAAATATGATGATATGAAGTCAGCTTCATTGGTTATTCCCGAAATAAAAACAAGAATAGTAAAAAGGCTCTTTGGGGAAATGGAAAAACTGCCCGGGGATTTTTACCTGACAGTAAAAGGAAACCCTTTTAACAGCAAAAGTGTAATAGCAGTCATTGACAGCAGCTCACCTTCAGAGATGTATAAAGACATCAGGAAGATGACACACTACGGCAAATACAGTATAATTTCTTTCAGGGGAGGAACAAACATTTTGAAGGCGACCGGCAGCAGTGACAAAGGTATGAGGGCAGAGGTTGTTAAAGAAATTTTGGGTGCAGAAGTATCTCATGCCTTGAGTATTTCAGATGTAATAGAAAAAGTGAGCGGGAAAAGTATAGTTTATGTCGGAGAATCTCATGACAAGTTCGAGGATCATCGCGTTCAACTTCAAATAATAAAGGGATTGCACAGTAGAAATAAGAAAGTTGCTATCGGCATGGAGATGTTCCAGAAACCTTTCCAGAAAGTGCTGGATGATTACATTGCAGGTATTATTGATGAAAAAACCTTTTTGAAAAAGTCGGAATATTTCAAGCGCTGGGGTTATGATTATGATCTTTACAGGGAAATAATGTTATTTGCAAGAGAGAATAAAATACCGGTTGTTGCTCTTAATGTTCGCGGCGAGATAACATCAAAGGTCTTTAAAGGAGGGATTTCTTCACTTACAAAGGAGGAGTCCAAAGAGATTCCAGAGTACATCGATCTGAGCAATGATCAATATCGTGAAAGGCTTAAAGAGGAGTTTGAAAAACATAAAAATTCTGAAAATCAAAACTTCGACTTCTTTTACGAAGCACAGGTTATCTGGGATGAATCAATGGCACACAACCTTAATGAATTTATTCAAAAAAACCATGGCTATCAGGTCATAGTCCTTGCAGGCGAAGGGCATGTAGCTTTCAGAGCAGGAATACCTGAGCGTGCCTACCGCCTTAACAAAAAGGAATATTCAATTATCCTTAACAATGAGGATATAGAGAAAAACATTGCAGACTATATTCTGTTCCCTCCCTATATTAAGGCTCCTGAACCTCCAAGGCTAAGAGTCCAGCTTGGCGAAGAAAAAGGGAGAATTAAAATAGTGGACTTTTTGCATGGCAGTGTTTTAAAAATGGGAGGAATGAAAAAGGATGATATTATTTTATCCCTTGATGGCACAAAGGTAGAAAGTGTAGATGATATAAGGATATTTCTACTTTATAAAAAGAGAGGTGATGAAATAATTATTAAAGCCCTGAGGGAAAGATTTTTATTTGGAACGTCTGAGCTGGAATTTAAAGTCAGACTTAACTAAACTCATCTTATCTCCTTTCCTCTTAGAGACTGTGTCATAATTAAAAAAATGGTAGCCGCAGCCTTCAGGCTGCGAAAAAATTACAATAATTTTAAATAGTTATACGCAGGCTAAAGCCTGCGACTACCAAAAAATAGGGTTATGACACAACCTTTTAGGGGAGAGGATCCAGTAGTGAAACAGTCTTCCAATGAAGATGAGAGAAAAAAAGGAGGAGGAATGTACATGGAACAAATTACTATGGATGAGTTTGCAGCAGAAATAAAGAGGGGCAGAATAGTAGTTCTTCCAATTGGTGCAACCGAGGAGCACGGCCCCCATCTTCCGCTCGGTACAGATACCATACAGATCGAATCTGTAGTTGAAGGTGCATTGAAGGAGAAAAAGTTTCTTGTTGCACCCACAGTCAGGTACGGCATTTGCAGTTCGACGCGGAATTTCCCGGGTACATTGACTATCTCTTGTGAATTACTTGAAAGGCTTGTTAGCGAGCTTCTTCTTGAACTTGAAAGAAATGCTGTAAAAAAGATTATAATGATTTCGGGGCACGCCGGCGCAGATCATATGGCTGCAATGAGGGTGGCAGCAAAAAAGTTTGTAAGGAATTCATGTATTAAAGTAGTTGTAGCATCAATAGCAGATCTTGTCCTGTCAAGTAAAGAAAACTCGGTTCTTTCAAAGTTTCCTGCCGGAGACAAACATGCAGGGTTTATTGAAACTTCCTGTATGCTTTACCTGAACAGTGACCTTGTAAGGAAAAACAAGATTCCTGAAAAATCAATTCCGCAGTTCCCGGATCCTCTTATTATATCAGATGCAGAAAAATATTTTCCTTCAGGAGTAATGGGTGATCCCACGGGTTCAAGCGCTGATGACGGCAGGGCAATAATTGCCCTTGCTGTAAAGTCATTTGTGAAGCTTATTGCGTGGTTTGAGAAACAGTAGTTTTCTGGATAAGTAACGGAGTAAAGCTAAAAATTAAAAACGCAAAAATAAAAACCACAGATCAAAACTGAAAACTATAGTTATAAGTTTTAGGTTTTAAGTTATGGTTTTACGCTTTTAACTTTAAGCTTTGAGTTATCTCACTTTCTTATATTTCTCCAAAAACTTATCAATCACTCTCCTTGAACATCTTTCCTTAAAAATCTCATAGTAAAATTTCTGATGTGTTTTTTTTATCAGTCTTGCACCAAAAAAATCCCTTTCCTTAAAAAAGAGTTTTAAAAGGAGAAGGCCAATTTCGTTTTCCTTTAATTTTTTGTCAGAGCTGAACTGGTAATTTTCTTTGAATCCGGGTACAATATGATCCGGATCAATTTTGCATTGTGGACCGGTAGTGGATTTTATGAAATTCAAGAGCCTTGCAAGATAAAAGAG
>MGDB01000031.1 GCA_001790645.1 Candidatus Schekmanbacteria bacterium GWA2_38_11 | reverse complement strand
AGTCTGTTTTTCGATAGATTCAAGGCACTGGTTTATGTACTTCATCCCATTCCAGTTTACTATATTTATAGATACTAAATCCATGTCAGATGGCTCTTTTAGGATAAAGGATCTTATCTGATACTAACATTAAGAAGAAAATGATACTCCAGAAGATAACAACATAAAATAACAGTATAACCAATAAAGCAGACCAGATAATTGGTTTTACTAAAAAAGAAAACAGTTTATATATGAAGAATTTATTACTGAGTAAGTACAGTTGCCCATTTCCATCAATTCCTATTACTGATTTTGAATTGCTCAAAAATCCGCCAAGTTCTCCTGATATATTTGTATCCTTAAGCGTATTCCCATAATAAATAGAAACTACATCAAACCTATTTTTTCTTAGATAATTAACCAAACTAAAACTTTTTTTTATTTTCTTAAATATTCCGCCATTGCCTTTATCTTTAAAAATTATACTTTTAAAAATATTTTGAGGTAACAAAGGTTCAACAGAATTTCCATTAACGATAAGGGAGATACCTATATCCGCAGAAGTTTTCTTTAGTTTTTCAGAAAACTCTGATATTTTATTAACTTCTTTTGTTCCGGTAACTATTGCAAGTTCCTTATTATTGCAGCAGAGAACTTCAATCTTATTTATAACTCTCGCTCCAAATATTTTTCCTCTCATACTTTAAATAAGTTTAACATTGAGTTTTATAGCTGAAACTTTTTGTATATTTTGTAAAAAAAACTGTTCTTTACTTTATCAACGAATTCTTGGAGTTGCTTTATTCGTGCATCCTTTCCCTTTAGTGCTTCTCTCATCTCTGCTTCTTTCTCTGCAAACAAAATTTCCACAAATGATTCTGAACGGTTAACCATTCCCTTAAGGTTTGCAACAGATTTATTTTGAAGTTCAGAAATATGGGGTTTATTCTTGGTATATTGCTCATATTTTGTATAAATCTCATTTTTAGTCTTAAGAAATTTATCCCACATGCTAAATGTCATATTGCTGTTATCAAGCCGAATTCTTACCTCGCATGTAAATTCAGGAATATGTAAAAAATCATATATTCGTGATAACCTGATTAAAAAGTCCCAGTCTTCAAAAACTTTGAGATTTTCATCAAAACTCCCTGCCTTATCTAAACAGGATCTGTCATGTACAATTGCAATAATAGGAATGTAGTTTTCCACAAGAAAAAATTCTTTATCAAAAGCTTCCTTATAAGGTACATCTTTTGTAATTGTTCTGCGCTTCCCATCAGGCAGGATAGCTTGTATGGCACGGTAGGCTTTGGGGAAAGCAACTTTGTAATTTCCTTTTTCAAGATTATTAATAAGCATTGCAAGATGATCCGGATAAAAAATGTCGTCATCATCCAGATACGAAATATATTTTCCCTTTGCCGCAGCTATTCCGGTATTTCTTGAAGCTGCTAACCCTTTGTTCTGTTCATGCTTCAGATAAACAATCCTTTCGTCCTGGAATCCTTCAATTAATTTTTCTACATCTTCGCCAGCGTCATTGACTACTATTATTTCAAAGGATTGATAAGTTTGACCAAGGATACTTGCAACAGCCTCTTTAAGCATTTCAGGACGGTTAAAAGTTGGAACAATAACACTTACCACAGGAAGTTTTGTTTTTATAATTTTTTTATTTCTTCTTATAAGGGCATTCTGTTTTGCAATCCGTGCATACTCCTCCTGTTCATATTTATTCCGTACTGAAGCAGCGTCATTGCGCCTTCGCCAGATATATAGAGTTTCATTCAAATTACTTACCTTGAATCTCTCTGATAATCTCAACCAGAGGTCGTAGTCTTGCGCATATTTAAAGCTTTCATCATATGCTCCTGTTTCCTCTAAGCAGGATTTCCTGATCATTACTGTTCCATGACCAAAACAATTGGATGATATTAAATGGGTGCGGATTTGTTCATCTGAAAGAGGAATTTTTGTGCCCCCAACTGCATCATCATTTTCATCGTTAACCTGAAAAACTGTCCCTACAAGAGCTATATCAGGATTCTGGTCAAGGAATTTTACCTGTTTTTCAAATCTCTCGGGCAGGGATATATCATCTGGGTCTTGCCTTGCTATATAGGCTCCTTTAGATAAAGAAATTGCCTTATTAAGCGACTTAACCAGTCCCATATTTTCCTGATGAAAAACTCTTATTCGCGGCTCTTTTTTTTTACATTCGTTTAAGATTTCAGGTGTTCCATCAATGGAGCCATCATTTATAATAACGAATTCAAAGTCAGTAAGAGTCTGATTAATGATACTATCTATTGCACTGGATAGATAGTTTTCTCCGTTATAAACAGACATCACCACACTAACTTTTGGTTTTTCAAACATTGCCTTTGAACCTCTGGCCAAAATCATAAAACAAATATTTTATTTTATTATTAAGTGTCGGTATCTTTGCTGAAGCCTTGCCGGCATAAAATTGATCAACAAGTTGGTTATGGTCTTTTAAATATAAAAGCCCATTTTTGTCTCTATATTGGAAAAGGCTATTCTCTATGATGTATTCATAAAGTTCACTCCTTGGTATTCCAACAAAGATATTAATCCATGTTGTATCAGCTTTTATTTCCTCACTCAAAGCTAAGGTCTGAGTTCTTTCTTCAAGTGTTTCTGTAGGAATTCCAACCATAAAACTCGCTGCTGTTTTTATCCCTATTTCTCTGCACTTCTTGAAAACTCTTTTTACATCCTCGAAACTGATATTTTTTTTTATGAAAGAAAGGAGCCTCTCGCTCCCGCTCTCAATTCCTATGTAGAGCGCTCTACACCCAGCTCTATGCATTAATTTAATCACATTATTCTCAAGAGCATCAACTCTTGTTTCACATGCCCATTTAATATTAACATTATTTTTAAGAAGCAATTCACAAAAATCAGTTAAGCGTTTCTTAGATAGAGTAAAATTATCTTCTCTAAAATATATACCTTTTATATTGTACTTCTTTTTTAAATAAACAATATCATTATAAATTCTCCTCGAACTCATAAAAGTATAAGTTTTACCCCAGATAGAACCAACTGAACAAAAATTGCAGGAGAACGGACATCCCCTGCTTGTATTCATATTAAATATGGGTCTATCCTTAATCCATTCAACTGAATCGCAGTATGGTAATTTAACAAAGTAATCCCAGGCAGGCATTGGCAAAGAATCTAAATCTTCAATCCGTTCCCCTCTTGCAAATCTTTCAGTTTTTCCATCTATAACGTCCAGGACGGCTTTTTCTCCCTCTCCCTGTACTATATAATCAACAAAATCTGGAATTGTATCCGGAGCAACAGACGTATGCGGACCTCCAACTACGATTTTACCTTTCCACTTTCCTTTTCTCCTCATCTTTTCTAATGCATGAAACATCTTAAGGGTATCTCTATAGCAGATAGTGCTTGCATAAATGCCGACCATATCAATCTTATTCTCTATGAGATAGTCTGTTTCATAGAAGTTAGTTGGGTTTAAGTAATTATCAAGGAAATATACATTATGACCGGCTTCTTTGAGTACAGAAATTAGGAACCCCAACCCCAGAGGGAAACGTTTTTCTTTAGTTGAAAAAGGTGAAAAATCTGGAGCTGCAGATGTGGTAAGAAGTACGTTCATATTTTATGGTAAATATTTATATCCTGCTCTTTATTACATTTGCAGGATTGCCAACAGCAATAGAATTCTTTGCAATACTTTTTGCAACGACACTTCCTGCGCCAATAACTGACCCGCTTCCGATAGTTACTCCGTCTAAGATTACACAATTTGCGCCAATCCACACGTTTGATTCGATTTTGATACCTTTTCTAGTCTCTCCCTGGTACATTATTAGTTTTTCAATGTTGTTGTAGTTATGGTTTGCAGGAATAATTATTGTGTGAGCTGCAATAATTACATTGTTTTCAATATCTAAACCACCATGGCCGTAAAGTATACAGTTCTGGTTAATTACACATTCAGAGCCAATTTTTATATTACCCCCATAAGTCATTAACTGAGTTGAGTAGCCTATTCGCGTGTTGTCACCTATAGTTATTTTAGAAGTTTCATCTATCTGCAAAATCGCGCCATCCAATATTGTTACATTTTTACCTAATGACAGATTATCAACAATATTAATTTTTATATTAAATGAAATATTGTTTTTGTAAAATTTTCTATTTTTTAAAATGAAAAGAATTTTTTTGATCCAATAAGCCATAAGATTATTTTCTTGAAATAAAAAACAAGTCTTCTAAAAAATAAACTTTTCTGAAATACTTGTATAGCGTTTCTTCAATTTCTTTTTTTGTATAAATATGCAAATGGAATTTGTTTGTTTTACATACTTTAACAGCAGATTCCCTGTCAGGAGCAAAATATGTACTGGCAATAAAGTGTCCGCCTTTTTTTAAAACCCGGTTAATTTCTTCTATATACCTGTTTCCATTATAAATATCGAAATGTTCTAAGGTCTCCATAGCAAGTACTATATCAAATGAATTATCTTTAAAACCCGCCTCTAAGGCATCACCTACAGAGTAGTTTAAATTTTTACTAACCCACGTTCTTTTTGCAAATTTAATAGCCTCAGTGTCCTTATCAAAAGAAAAAACTCTCTTTGCTTTCACGGAAACAAGATAAGAACCCCATCCGAGACCACAGCATGAATCCAGGACTACTTTACCTTTAGAGAATTTTTGAGCTACTCCGTATCGGGCAAACATCATTTTCCACCATCCGCTTTCATGAAGTTTTTTGTCCGAGGGTAAAGCCCTTTCTTCAGAATTGTCTAAATCCTGAATCTTCAAGTTACCCCGGTTAATTTTTAGTATCTCTTCCATTTTTAGATTTGTTTTATAATTCCTTTGCATTTCCTCAAAAAAATCTATCATGCTTTTTTTATGTAAAAAAAAGCAATTTAGCCGGTTTCTTATATCCTTAGTGAAGTTATATTTCTCTAACTGGTTTCTATATATGAATGCTTTCAAGGTGTTCTCTAATTAGCTTGGATTCCTTTTTTTCATTAAATAACTTTTTATAAGGCTTTTCCTTGGTTCCGGTATCTAAAAAACATACACAGAAGTTTCTTTAATTTTTTTTAATATTCTTTTTTTTGCAAGCCAGCATGGAGCTAATAAATTCTTTAATCTATTCTACTTGCCATCTATGATTAAAATAAAATAATCCGGTCGCTTTCCTACCCCCGGCAACTACATGGAGTCTGTAGCTCTTCTGGTGCCAGTCGTATGGAGAGAGACCTTCTTTATCAAATATTCCCACGCTGATTTCGTAAATTCCTGGCAATAGAGAGAGGTGCTCAAATTCTACTTTCACAGTTCCGTAACCTTCTATTGAGTCAATGTGAAATCCATCAAGAGCCGTACTATGTCCGGCATATAAAATTCCGTCAATTGAATATATTCCCAAAGTAAAAACCGGATTGTCTATCTTACAATGAGCTAAATATTTAATAGCTAAAATTAACTTCTCTCCGGTATAATAAACATCTTTTTTAAGATTTTGGTTGTTTAAAAATTCAATTTCTAATATCTCTGCTTTATCTTTTTTCTCCTTGTCCTTTGATCTAAATTTTACTTCTTCAGTAGATGAGGGTTCAGTCTTTTTAGTTATCAGGTCGGTATAATTATTGATAGCAGTTTCAGTTTCACCGTAGAAAATAATATTCCCTTGATTTAATAAAATAGTCTTGTCGCAGAGGATCCTGATTGAATGCAAATTGTGGGAGACAAGAACCATAATGACTCCTGACTGTTTAAGCTCTCCGATTTTTTTTAAACACTTTGCCTGAAAAGAAGCATCACCTACTGCTAACACTTCATCTATGAGTAAGATATCTGGTTCGAGATGCGCTGCTATGCTAAATCCTAATCTAACATACATCCCTGATGAGTAGTGCTTGACAGGAGTATCAATAAACTCCTGGAGTTCAGCAAAGTCCACAATATTATCAAATTTCTCATTAATTTCTTTTTTGCCCATTCCCATAATGGCACCATTGAGATATATGTTCTCCCGCCCGGTGAATTCAGGGTGGAATCCGGCTCCTAATTCTATAAGGACTCCGATTTTTCCATTTATTGTAATCTTCCCTGTAGTTGGTTCAGTTATACCGGCAAGAAGTTTAAGGATGGTACTTTTTCCCGCACCGTTAGGTCCTATTATTCCTAAAGTATTTCCTTTTTTCACCTCAAAGTTTACATCCTTTAATGCCCAGAAAGCATTTGAGCGAGAAGCAGGGCTTTCATGAGTTAAATAATTTTGATCTTTTGATCCCCTGAAAAGCTTTGCAATAGACTCTCTAATCGTAGAGCTGCCCTTTTCATATCGTTTAGAAATATTATCAAATTTTATAGCAATATCAGGCATAGGCTTCTTTTAAATTACGTCTGCAAATTTCTTTTCTACCTTTTTAAAGTAAGAATATGATGCTGCAAATACCAGGAGAGCAATAAATGCTGAAAATCCTAAAGGAACTAAAGGCGGCATTTTACCATATAGAATAGTTTTTCTATACCCTTCAATTATTCCGGCTACGGGGTTCAGCATATATAACAACCTGTATTTTTCAGGGACAAGAGTTACAGGGTAAACAACAGGGCTTAAAAACATCCATATTTGCAGCACTATGGGAACAAGATATCCTATATCCCTTTTAAAAACGTTTAGGGCTGATAGAAAGAGTGACAGACCAATGATGAAGATGGTGTGAATAATGAAGATGACAGGTACTGCAAACAGGTAAGGAGTTATTGGGGTCTTATAAAATATGGCCAGCAAGAGGAAGAGAAGAGAAGATATGAGAAAATCTATAAAATTAGATATGGTTGTAGAAATAGGGAAAATTTCCCTTGGAAAATATATCTTGGTTACAAGGTTAATATTACCTATAATACTATTTGTTCCTTTTGAAAGAGAGTTGGAAAAGAAGGACCAGGCAACAAGGCCGCAATAGGAGAACAGGGGATATGGAATGCTTTCTGTTTGGATCTTTGCAAAATAGGAAAATACGATAGTAAAAACTATCATCATTGAAAGGGGCTGGAATAATGCCCATGCAATCCCTATTGCAGTTTGTTTATACCTTCCTTTGATTTCCCTTAAAGTAAGGTTATATAAGAGTTCACGATAATAAAATAATTTTGAGAGATCTTTAAGCATTTAGATTTTTTAAAAGCCCGCGGGCTTTTGAGGTTATAAACAGAAATAAAAGTACCGGTAAATTTTTAAACAAGCCCCTTTTCCTTCAGCTCACGGGCTGCATCTTCAAACCTGTCCTCAAAATAGGCCTTCTCGGCCCATCCCATCAATTCCCTCATTCCCGCTTCAAAGGACGTTTCAGGTTTGAACCCCAGGGTTTTTTCTATCAGCGAATTATCACTGTAGCAGTGCCTCACATCACCTTTCCTAAATTTTTTTGTAATATCAGGTTTTATCTCCTTTCCATAGTATTTTGCCAGCTCCTCTGCAACCACTTTTATAGCCATTGGATTTCCGGTGCCGACATTGAAGCTTTTATAGTCTGCCTTCTCGTTCTCAATAGCCGTTATGTTGGCGCGGGCAATATCATGGACTGATATGAAGTCACGGGTCTGCAGGCCATCCTCATAAACTACAGGGGGCTGGTTATTCTTTATCCTGCTCATAAATATTGCTGTTACGCCGGTGTAGGGGTTTGAAAGAGACTGCCTTGGTCCATAGACATTGAAATAGCGCAGGACAACGCTGGGTAACTTATAAGTCATAGCAATATTTAAGACCATGTCCTCCTGCATTTTCTTTGTAAGGGCATAGATTGAGTTACACTGCTGGAATTTACTTTCATCAGTGGGGATGGGTTTTAGAAGCCCTTTGCATTTTGGGCATACAAGTTCCCAGTCGCCACTTGAAACCTGCCCCTCTGTGCGAAGAGGCGGATTTACAACCCCGCATTTTTTGCAATTGTAATTCCCTTCTCCGTAACTGCTCATTGAGGCAGCAACAGTTATTTTCTCGATGCTGTTTTTTGTATTTACTACAATATCAAGGAGATTTGCTGTTCCTGTTACGTTTGTATCTACATAATAGTTGATTTTGTATTGAGACTGGCCAACACCTACTGCGGCAGCGTGGTGGGAGACGATATTTACTCCTTTTAAAGCTTTCTTAAATTCGTCATAGTTTCTTACATCACCTTTGACAAATTCTGCATTTCTGTTCAGGTGTTCAGGAACCTTTCCTTCGGGATGGACCTGGGGGTCAATGCAGTCAAAGATGCGGACCTCGTATCCTTTTTTTAAAAGTTCATCCACAATAAAAGAGCCTATGAACCCTGCTCCTCCTGTGACCAGTACTTTTTTTGCCATTTTAACTCCTTTAAATATTAATCATCTCTCCTGCCAATCCACTCACCACTTAGTGGCTCTGATTTTTCGGTAAGCCTTAAGTTTAGCTCAAGCCTACCATGAATCATCATTGGCTTGTCTGGCACATCTTGGTCCTGCCGAAATCTAAACGGATCACAACACTCCCTCTTTGAAAAAGGGGGATACAGGGGGATTTAATCTCCTTACTCTTTAAAGCTAAAACTTACACCTCTTTTGGCCCTGTGTCAAGGGGAAGGGGAAATCTTAACTATTCAATGTATTTGCCCGCAGCATTTTTTATATTTCTTGCCGCTTCCACATGGGCATGGCTCATTCCTTGGTATCTTTGAATTTCTTGCCTGATAATCCTTTTTTTGAGAATCAGCTAACTTTCGAACTTTCTCTGA
>MGDB01000030.1 GCA_001790645.1 Candidatus Schekmanbacteria bacterium GWA2_38_11 | reverse complement strand
GAATATGAAGTGTTTGAAAATAAGATCAGTAAAATCGATGTAAGATATCAATCCTATTATTATGAAGGGACAGGTTATAAAGTAGGAAATAATGCCATATATAATCAATATCAAATGCCTGTCACGGATATGAAAAGAATCCCAAAAAAGAAGCGCGACTATGCTTATCTTGGTATGGCAATGGCGTTAGTTGAAAAAAAACTGCCTGAAACAAATACATACGAAATCGTAAATGCCATAGATAAAAAATACAGAAGGTTTTTTTACCCATTATTGGGGAAGGAAATCATGAAAAGAAATGAAGACATTAAAAAAACCATTGTTTTCATCGAAAGCCTGAGTACAGATGAGAAGGAAGGAATTTATAGAGGACTGGGATTAACACTTTTTGACAGGGCAGATTTTGATATAACTAAATTTGATAAAATGATTTCACCATTTCCAGAAAGCTCAAGAGTCTTTCTCTACGAGGCAGCAGGTGAAATAATTGGGTTTATTTATAGGAATAGTATCAAAAAACTTCATGAGATTCCAAACCAACTTTCTGAACCTGATAAACAAAGTATATTCAAAGGCATTGGAAGATTTGCTGCTGAAAGGTACGGATTTGACCCAGTAAACTGCAATGCCTTTATCAATGCTATGCCATCTCAATACAATATTTTTTGTTATGAAGGATTAGGAAAGCAAATTGCATTCAGATTTGGTGGAGACCTGGAAGGAGCTAATTCAATCATAGATAAATCATCTCCGGAAATACAGCCTTTTATTAAAAAAGGATTTTCTGAAGAAATGAATATTCTAAACATCGAAGAGTCTTTGGTACATGCAGAAAAATGAAAGTCTGCGGGACATGAATGTTCCACCAATAGACAGGCGGCGTTTTCTGACCCCGCTGTCATTCCCGTGAAAACGGGAATCCATTCCCTGTTTAAACCATACAGGGATAAGTTTTCTGGATTCTCCGTATCAAGTACGGGGCAGGCTCTGCTGGAGTTTATCCCTGCGAAAGCAGGGACAGGAATGACATACAAGAAAAGCAACTTTTCATCACCGTCTAAAGACGGAGTATTCAAGTTATATTTTAATAAAAACCTACACAGGCATGAGAGAAGAATTAGCAAATACCTTTAAAGCTGAAAAGCTCAATCTATTGCTTCTGGGCATTATAATCATCTTTGCAGCTTTCTTAAGAGTCTTTATGCTAGGAAGCAAAGGGTTCTGGGTTGATGAGATTCAGTCTACTGCATTTTCCCAGAATGATATATCAACAATGTTGCGCTATATTTCCCAGACAGAGTTTTCACCTCCCCTTAATTACCTCGTTCTCCATTTTGTATCCTTACTGGGAAAAACTGAATTTATTTTCAGGCTGCCCTTTGCATTCTCGGGTATACTGACAGTATTTGTTGCTTATAAATTCGGCAGTCTTCTATTTACGAAAAAAGAAGGATTAATTACGGCTTTTCTATTGGCAATCTCTCCTTTTCATATTATCTACTCACGGGATGCGAGAATGTATTCCCTGTTTACTCTTTTCTCGCTGTTGTCTTATCTGTTCTTCTACATAGCAGTTAAAAAAAACAAATGGTCGCACTGGCTTTTTTATTCTTTATCAACTTCGCTTTCTCTATACACCCATTACTTTACCCTTTTTTTAATACTATCTCAAATTGCTGCTATATTTACTTTTAAAAACTTTTTTTCTTCTGAAGATCTTAACTTTAAAAATATTTTTAACAGCAGGATATTTCACTTTCTCCTCTCTCTTTGCTTAATCGTATTACTTTTTGTCCCCTGGGCACCGTACTTTATCCGCCAGCTAACAATCAGCCAGATATTCATTCCTTCAGCCTCTTTAGGCAATATTATCTTATGGGTACTTGATGAAACTTTCAGATGGTTAGGGGCAGGATCAGGAACAGGGTTATTCTTTTTTCTGTTGCTTTTTGCTTTTGGTATATTTACCTCCATCAGAAAATTTAACGAGCAAACATTTTTCCTACTTCTCGTTTTTTTTCTATCTCTCCTATCCTCTATAGTTCTTGTAATAACTGTTAAATGGCTTTTTCAGCCAAGATACATACTTTTTATCCTGCCCTTTTATTTAATCCTTGTTGCCAGGGGAATATCTGAAACAGCAAACCTGTTAAACCGCTTGAGAGTGAATAAAACACCGGCATTCTCACTGATGTTAGCAGTAATTTTCTTAGTCTCATCAGGCCAGATTAAAAATATTTTTGTTTTAGAAAAAGAAAACTGGAAGGCTGCTGCAGAGTATCTTTCAAAAAATATGGTTCACAATGACCTTTTAATTGTCAAACCCTCATGGGTCTACTGGTGTTTAGACCATTATAAGGACCTTTTAAACCTTAAGGAACTGTCAAACCAAAACACTGGTGTCTGGTTTGTAAGGCCCTATGATGCCGGTCCTACAGAAGAATTGAAAGGAATAATTAAGACTCCTTTTGTACTTAAGAAAAGTTTCCCTGGGTGGAACACAATTAATGTCTGGTTCTCTCCTTCAAGAATTAAAAAACTGCCTCTTCCTGATTTACCTCAGGGAGAAATAAAAAAAACAAATGATAAAAATGATTCAGCATCATTCCCTGAGTGGTACTGGTCTACTGCCAGTGGTAATTTGCCTCTCATTCAAATGAACAAAAACTTCTCAGGTTCTAAATATTCCTTTACTTTAACCACCACTGACCCCTTTCTGCAAAACTTTATCCTTCTATCGCCCCAACTAATCCTTTCATCCCAACCTGACAGCATTCAGAGAGAAAGTCTGCAGAACCTCTTTTTTTACGGAAGAATAAGAGCTTCTGATCCCAATATATTCCCCGGAATAGATATAAATTTTTATGACCTGTCAAATAATTTTATATCATGTACAAATTTATTTACAGACGTCCACATGACAGGAGATCTTACTTACTGGGGATGGATCAGTAAACCTATAAAAGTCCCATCAGGATCTTCGTTTATAAAAATAGCTTTTAAGATTCCATCAATTAATAAGAAAAGTGGCTGGGTTGAATTTGATGATTTAAAGCTTTACGAACTCGATTCTAATCATTTGAATTAAGCTTCGTAAATCTTTTCTTAAAAAGGAAAACAAGGTTCCTGAATCCGTCTCCCCAGAGGTCGAGTTTGCTGTCCCCTTCCCTCTTGGCATAATAAAATTCTACAGGGACTTCCCGTGATTTCAGGTTACCGTCTTTGAAGGCCTCAATTTTTAATTCTTCTGAAAAAGGCATGCCATCGCTTGTTACTTTCAATCTTGGTAATATTTCACGCTTAAAGATCCACATCCCCGATTGTGAATCATTAAGATAACACCCAAAAAGTAAACATACTGTCAATGATAAAACCTTATTCCCGATAAAACGCAAGACCGCCTCTTTAATATTTCTTTTATCAAGGAGATCCCAGCTTTTAAAGATCCTCCTTGCAGATATAAAATCTAACCCCTCCTCAATCAAAACATCCACTAAATACGGTATTGCAAGAGCCGGATAGGTCCCATCGCCGTCCATCGTAACAATTATATCTCCCTGGGCAGCCTGAAGCCCTGTCTTGTAAGCACGTCCATAACCTTTCCTTGCCTCAAAAACTACTTTCCCACCCAAAGTTCTCGCAACCTCACTGGTACGGTCAGTTGAATTATTATCAATGACTATTATCTCATCAACAAAATCAGGTAATTTTTTAATTACCTTGGCTATCCCCTTTTCCTCATTGTAGCAGGGGATTACAACAGAAATTTTTTTATCACTATACATATAGCCTCAAAAATAAGTAGCAGCAGATTTAAACTTTCATAATACACTGCAATCTAAGGTTGCAGCTGCATAATTTATCGCCATGATAATTAGAAAACGGTATAACGGGTTATCAGACATTAAACTTTACTCCTTAAAACCCAATTTTCCTTTTTTAATCCGGTACCACTCCCTGAATACCTGTGGAAACATTGCCGGAGTAAAGAGAATGCTGTTTGTTAAAAAACACTCATACGTACAGTAACAGCCGGAATTTTTCACATATTCTCTTATACCCTTTGATTCTTTACTTTGCCATATTTTTTTAAAATCAAAATTCTCTTCCCTTAAATTTCCCATCTTTCTTGATAAAAGCTCGCATGGATAAACATCTCCATTGCTCCTTATCACGCAGCTTAAAGAACCTGCGTAGCAGGGCAGTATCTGTTTATTCTCTTTTACTATTCTTGTGATTGTCTTTTGCCTCAATATTTTCATTACATTGATAAGATCCGAACCAAAATAATTGTCATATCCTGTAAGGCTGTTGTTCCTTGAATCTTCCTCTATTATCTCTGCAAGCCTTATGTAGTTCTCAATATCAATATCCTTTGCCTTAGGGTCTCTCGGAGAACCTCTGGTCAAAAGGTAGGTAATAGATTTGGCCCCAAGCTCGTCTTTCAGATAACGATATATATCCAGGAGCTTTTCCTGATTGTATCGTGATGCTGTCAGGGCTACATTCAATGTGAAGTTAGGAAACTTCTTTTCAAGTTTTGACAATTCTTTAAATGTCCACACTGCTTTTTCAAACAGTCCCTCTGTCCCCCTCACTTTGTCATGCTCTTCACCAATTGCATCAATAGATATATCAATTGCAAAATCCAATTTCTTGCATTCTGTTAATATTTTTTCAGCAGTCTTTACTACTTTATCAGTCAAAGAGCCATTTGACGGAATTCCAAGGTTGCAAACTTTATTATTCCTGTAAAACACTTTTGCAATTTCGGACAGGTCATCCCGAAGGAAAGGTTCCCCACCCGTAAGAAGGAGAAAAAGAATATCACCCATATTCCCTGATATTTTTTTTATCTCATCAAGAGTTAATTCTCCGACAACCTTCCCTCTTTCTCCAAGCAGACAGTGCAGGCATTTTGCTGTACAATTCTCGGTTATAAAAAAGACAAGGTAAATAGGGGTATCACCCCTCTTAGCTATGATTCTCTTCCAGTGTTTTAAATAACTCAAAGCTTCCATTTTAATAATATCTTTCCCCAGTAGTATAATAGGTCATTACCCCATAAATCATCCCTGCAAGAATCCAGTAGGCATCAATAAAAAGGAATAACATCCCTCTTAAAGCAAAAGCGAGTCCATTTTCTTTTTTTAAAAAAAATAAAAAGCCCAGATTGAGAATAAGAAAAATCACAAGAAAAAGCAAACTTGTGAAACCGCAGGCAATGTTTTTAGAAAGAAGAAAAGATAAGAATAAAACAGGAAACCCTAATGCAAATGGAAGCTGAATCATAAAGGATGACGGAACAGAGGTTTTATTTTTGCTAAAAAATTTCTTTAGCCCTCTTCTTAATACCATCTTCACCAGTCCGTCAGAGCGGTAAAAGTCCGTTTTCAATATTGACGTAATATTATATTTTTTCACATGCTCCACCTCTAATTTTCTTTCAAGATAGACCCTGTACCCCAATTCACTCAGCCTCTGTCCGAATTCAGTATCCTCTACATTTGGCATCTTATAATTTATATCAAACCCTCCTGCTTTAAAAAAAACATCTTTTTTAATGGACGCTATGCTCGTATAAAACAGTGACACATATGAAGGAAAACGGGTATAGGTATAGATCATCCAAAGATTTTTGAACTGACTATAAAAATCCTTGAATCTTAAATTCCTTGACTGCACACCTACGATCGCATCCGTATCTCTTTTTAAAAAACCATCTTCTATTATTTTAAGGGAATTCCCCCTAAGTGTTATGTCAGCATCTATAAAAAGGATAATATCACTCTCAGCAGATTCTGCACCGGAATTTCTGGCTGCAGAGACCCCGCCATCTCCTTTTGATTTCACAATTTTACATCCATGGCTCCTTGCAATATCTATAGAATTGTCTGAGGAATTATCATCAACAACTACAATCTCAAAATTATTATAATTTGACCTATTTAACGCTTCAATGCATTCTCCGATTGTGGACTCAGAGTTTTTCACAGGAATAACTACAGAAATATTTTTTTTCATAAACAATCAGGTAAACAGAAAATGATTTTTTAGATCGGAATCAATTATTTTTGGTTGATGATTATTCTTCTATAATTTTTTTTATCTCAGCCTCAAACGTTTCCTTCGGCTGATACCCTGGAAAACTCTTGCTCATATATCCATTTTTGTCTATCAGAAAACTTGTTGGGATTCCAAAAAAATTGCCGTATGCCTCAACTACTTTATTATTGCCATGGAGCACAGGTAGAATTATTTTTCTATCAGACAGAAATTTTTTTACGTCCTTGTCTCTCCCTTCATCCAGATTAATACCTATTATAGCAACTCCCCTGTCCTTATATCTTGTATATATTTCTGAAAGCTCTGGCAGTTCTGCCCTGCATGGCGGGCACCATGTAGCCCAAAAATTCAGTAAGACAACCTTTCCTTTAAATTCAGACAGGCTTTTGGACTTACCATTAAAATCCTCCAGATTAAAATCGGGCGCTTTGCTTCGTTCCTCTGCTTCAGAAATAAGATTGAAGCTCGAGCAAAACAAAAGATTAATCATAAATAAAATAAAAATAATCAATTCTCTCTTTTTCATTTTATCTCCATATAAGATTTCCTTTTTTTATTCAAAAATAATCCCCCTCCCCCTGACCTTTGCAGGGCAAGGCGTTCGACTAAGAACTTCGACCGAGCTCAGTCGAGGGCCTCACGCCGAAGTTTTTAGCCTTGCTTAATGCCTTCCTGCCGGCAGGCAGACAACCCTAAAAGGTTGCCCTACATTCTCGCCAGTGGGAAATACTAACTAATCCTTCTTCTTCCCTCTGAGGAAATGAAACCCAACCTTTTTCTCCCCTCCTTTGATAGAAGGGTGAACCAAAATGAACATATCAGGGATTAACTGGCCAGGCAATATAAAATATCAGCCTTTGAAAATTGTTTGAGAATATCAAAACGCCTATTATAATCAGCAGTACTCCTGAAACAATCTCAATTTTTCTGAAATGATTTTTGATTGACTTAAAAAATTTCAGAAAGGCATTCATAGCTATACCCGTTATAAAAAACGGGATTGCCAAGCCGAGTGAATAGACTGACAGAAGAACAATCCCATTAACTACTGTTTTTTCTGTAGAAGCAAAGGCTAAAATCGCTCCGAGGATTGGGCCAATACATGGAGTCCACCCAAAAGCAAACGCAATGCCGACAAAAAAAGAACCTATCAGCCTTGATGATTTTTTTCTTGCTTTAAACCGCTTTTCAAAATCAAGGTATTTAATTCTGAAAATACCGATGGTATGCAAGCCAAATACTATAATAACTATCCCTGCTATCTGGGTAAAAAAAGAAAATTTTGATAGTAATAACTTACCAATAGCTGTAGCTGATGCACCGAGTAAAATAAAAACAAGAGAAAAGCCAAATATAAAAAATATTGAGCTTAAAGCCACTTTTTTAAAACTCTTTTTACTCTCAATCCCTTCTCTGAATTCATCCATTGAAACACCGGATATGAATGAAATATATGCAGGGACAAGAGGAAGTACACAAGGTGATACAAAAGATAATAACCCGGCAAGCAAAGCTGTAATTAAATGAACATTCTCCATTTCAGTTCTTTCAATAAATTATGCCAAGAGTCCACCTTCATTGATCTTTACAACCGGCATCAGAGATATTCTTTTAATCTCCTGACTTCATCACTTTTTGCCAGGACCACAAAAACCATTTCTTTTTTTATCTCTGTATCCGGCTTTGGATTGTAGATAAAATTTTCTATGCCTGATTCTCTTATTGCCAGTATTGGAATTCCCATCTCATCAAGGATTCCTGTTTCTTTTAGTTTCTTTCCAATAAACCTTGAACATTCAGGAATCCTGACCTCTTCAAACCTATAGACTTCATCCCTCTCCCTCAGCATCTTGTCTAAGAATGTCACTACGTGTGGCCTAACCATTTCTGAAACCATCCTTAACCCGCCAATAGCATTCGGAGAAACCACTGAGGTAGCACCTGCCAGTATCATTTTAGACCTTGATTGAGGATCAATCACTTTTGCTATGATTCTAATATTTTTATTCAATTCCCTTGCTGAAACTGTAACAAAAAGATTATCCTTATCATCAGGCAGAGCTGTAACAATCCCGCCGGCTTCCTTAATCCCTGCTTTTAACAGGATATCATCATCTGTAGCGTCCCCTAAAACATATGGGAACTCCCCGTCTTTTCTGGCACGCTCCATATTTTCTCTCTCCTTATCTATAACTACAAAATCCCTTCCTGTAGCCAGAAGTTCCTCTATAATATAGAACCCTGTTGATCCTGCTCCGCAGACTATAAAATGACCTCTCTTTTTTCTTATTTCTTTTTCCATCTTCCTCCTCCATAAAGCCTTTGTGAGATCTCCTTCCACTATAAATGCCGTTATAGTACTTACACCATAAAGAAGCACTCCCATACCGGTCATTATGAGTACAATTGTATAAAGCCTTCCTATGGGATTCCCGCTCATATCAAGAATCTCCCCGTATCCAACTGTTGCCAGTGTAATAATTGTCATGTAGGCACAATTAAGGAGACTCCAATGATGTCCTGTAAGCAACCCAATAATTACGTATCCTGTGGTACCAAGAACAAATACGGCAATTATTAAAAGAACGGCCTTAATCACCCGCTTCATAATTTTATCTCTCCAAGCCCTGCTTATTAAATCTCCCTTTTTCTCTCACAGAGAGTGGATTATGTAAGGACTTAAAAGTAAGGCTATAAAATTTCGTTCAACCAACATTTGCATTAATAGTGTAAAG
>MGDB01000029.1:9115-10200 GCA_001790645.1 Candidatus Schekmanbacteria bacterium GWA2_38_11 | reverse complement strand
ATATCCAAATTTTTTTGGTATCATAGAGGATATTGCAATGATATCTGAAATAGTAAAGAATAAAAATGAAGATGTGCTGCTCATCTTCTGTATAGACCCGATTGCAATGGGAATATTAAAACCACCTGCCGAGTTTGGAGCTGATATTATAGTTGGTGAAGGGCAGGGGATGGGGAATAAAATGAACTTCGGCGGGCCTTATTTAGGATTTTTTGCCTGCAAAAAAGAATACATGAGGCAGCTTCCCGGCCGGGTTGTAGGTGCGACTGTTGATAAAAAAGGAAGGAGAGGGTTTACCCTTACCCTCCAGACAAGGGAACAGCATATAAGGAGAGAGAAAGCCACCTCAAATATCTGCACCAACCAGGCGCTGAACGCACTTTCATCAGCAATCTATCTCATTACCATGGGCAAGAAGGGGCTGAGAGAAGTTGCAACCCAGTGTATTTCAAAGGCTCATTACGCAATGGAAAAAATCTGCGGAATCAGAGGATTTGAGCTTTTGTTTAAAAAACCTTTTTTTAAGGAATTTGCTATTAAATCTGAAAAGGATACTCAACTGGTTTTAGATAGTATGAGAAAGACAAAAATTATTGCCGGACCGCAAATAGGGAGATTTTCTCAAGATTTTAAAAATAGTTTTTTAATAGCAGTTACAGAAAATAGAACAAAAGAAGAAATTGACGCTCTTGCGGAGGGGTTAGCAAATGTATGATAAGTTAATTTTTGAGATAAGTTCAGATGGGAAAACCGGGTTCAGTCTGCCTGAGCTTGATGTCCCGGTGTGTGATATTAAAAAAAGTGTTCCTCAAAATTTGTTGCAGGAGGATGAGATAAAGTTACCAGAAGTAAGTGAGCCTGAAATTGTGAGGCATTTTGTAAATCTTTCCAAGAAAAACTATTCTGTTGATGGCGGTTTTTATCCCCTTGGTTCCTGCACCATGAAGTACAACCCTAAGATCAATGATGAGGTTGCTTCCTACCCCGGTTTTTCCAATCTGCATCCTTACACACCTGAAGAACTTTCCCAGGGTGCACTGAGGATGATGTATGAGCTTGAGAGAATGTTATGTGAGATTGGGGGA
>MGDB01000029.1:8777-8973 GCA_001790645.1 Candidatus Schekmanbacteria bacterium GWA2_38_11 | reverse complement strand
ACCAATCCAAATACTCTTGGAATTTTTGAGAGTCAGATACTGAAAATTTCTGATCTAATACATAAGAGGGGCGGACTTCTTTATCTTGACGGTGCTAATTTAAATGCCCTTTTGGGTATAACAAGACCCGGTGATATGGGTTTTGATCTTGTTCATTTTAACCTGCATAAATCCTTTTCTACACCTCATGGGTGTG
>MGDB01000029.1:2298-8738 GCA_001790645.1 Candidatus Schekmanbacteria bacterium GWA2_38_11 | reverse complement strand
TGAAAGAATATCTTCCGGTCCCAACTGTTGAGAAAAGGGGAGAAAGTTATTATTTTGACTGGGATAGGAAAAAATCCATCGGTAAGATCCACGGGTTTTATGGAAATTTTGCAGTACTGGTAAGAGCATATGCTTATATAAAGACTCTTGGGGCAAGAGGGCTCAGAGAGGTAAGTGAAACTGCGATCTTAAACGCTAATTATTTAAAGAAGAAATTAAATGATTATTATGATGTTCCTTTTGATAAATTCTGTATGCATGAGTTTGTGGTTTCCGGAAGAAGACAGAAGATGAAAGGTGTCAGGACCCTTGACATTGCAAAAAGGATTATGGACTATGGATTTCACCCTCCAACAATTTATTTTCCTCTAATTGTCGATGAAGCTTTAATGATAGAACCAACTGAAACCGAAAGTGTTGAAACCCTTGATAAGTTTGCAAACGTACTAATAAACATCGCAGAGGAAGTCGAAAAAACACCGGAAATTGTCAGAGAAGCTCCTCTGACAGTAGGGATTGCAAGACTTGACGAAGTAACAGCAGCAAGAAAGCCTGATGTCAGGTACAGAAAGCAGTAAATGCCTATAATATGAAAGCAGCGAGTAGAGAGCAGAGAGAAGGGTTGCTGAACGGTTAAGGTTACGATACCCGTTTCGTTTCTCGGTAACGTTCGTCGTATTGAGTTAAAATACGTAGCCGCTAAACGTAAACCGATACGGGCTTCGTTACCATTGCCTTTTTACATATTAATGATTCTCGTTACTTGCTACTCTCTACTAAAAAGCAGCCGACAAACGCAAACCAAACATAACAAATGAGCAGAATATATGCCAGCCAATACCTGGAGACTCATAGATACAGGTTTTTCCGGTGCCTACCTTAACATGGCCATAGACGAAGTGCTGATGATGTCATGTAAAAATGGCCTGTCGAAATATCCTGTAATGCGTTTTTATCAGTGGAAGCCTTCCGGATTGTCGCTCGGCTATGCACAGAAATATGGCGAGGGGTTCAGCATAAACAACTGTAAGGCCCTGGGGATAGATGTTGTACGCAGAATAACCGGTGGTCAGACAGTACTGCACGATGGAGACCTGACTTACAGCGTAGCAGTTCCTGAAGATTATCTGGAAACTCCAAAGACAAAAAACCTTTACGAAATGGTATCATTGGGGTTAAAGGAAGGCCTGAAAAAATTAGGGATTAAAGCACATTCATTAAACCCTGATGAGGCAAAAAATAAGGATAAAGCATATAATTGTTTTTGCAATATAAGCAGTTATGAGATTCTCATAAACGGGAAAAAGCTTGTCGGTTCTGCCCAAAGAAGAACAACAGGTGCGCTTCTTCAGCATGGGGCAATTCTGGTTAAAGTGGATTACGAAAAATTATCAAAAATATTTTCGCAAAACGAGGATGGAAGCGGCCAAGGAGTTTCTAAAATCCGGGAAAAAATTACAAGCCTTGAGGAGAATCTGGAATCAGCACCTGATACCGGTAAAATAAAGGAAGCAATTGTTGAGGGTTTTGCAAATTTATTTGGAATAAAATTTACTTGCGCTCCTCTTTCTGATGAAGAATTATCTTCTGCAGAGAGACTTTCCTGCGAGAAATATTCAAGCAGGGAATGGAATGAGATTAAGTGACATTAATAAAAAAATCTTATGCTTAAAGAAAAAAATATTCTGATAAACCTTGCCCAGAAAGCTTTGCAAAAAGGTGACATCGATCAGTCAATCTACGAGTACCAGGGTGCACTCAAATTAGATCCTGAAGACCTGCAGATCCATAATGTCTTAGGTGATCTTTTTACAAGGAAAAATAGAATTCAGGAAGCCATCAAGGAATATATGCTTGTAGCTGAAAAACTTCGGGAGAAGGGTTTTTTCCTCAAGGCAGTAGCGCTCTATAAAAAAGTATCAAGGTTAGATCCAAAACTACCAGATCCTTATGAAAAAATGGCTGAGCTTTATCTGGATCTAAAACTTCCTGCTGAGGCAAGGTCAAACTACCAATGGGCGATAGATTATTACCTGGGGTTGAAGAATAACAGGAAAGTAATTGAATTTTTCAGGAAGCTTTGTGATCTTGAACCAGAAAATATCACCATGCTCACAAAGTTAGCCCAGATGTGTGTAGATGAAGGAATGAATATTGAGGCTTCTGTTGAGTATTTAACAATAGGGGTAGAGTATTTCAGGAAGAATGGGATGAAAGAGGCTGCTGCATTTTTTGAGAAAGCAACTGAGCAGAACCCCGTCTGCTTTACAGGGTATAAGTGGCTGGGAAAATGCTATTTCAGCGAAGGAGAAGTAGGTAAAGCCATAACCCTTATTGAAAAATCACTCAGCATTAATCCAAATGATTTGGACAGTTTAATGCTATTAGCAAAATCCTTCTACAGGGCAGGACTTGATAATAAAACGATAGATGCCTTTGAAAAAATTCTGAACCTTGATCCATCGCTGACAACAATAAGAGAGAAGTTAGCTAACTTGTACCTTGAAAAAGGGGTTGTCGATAAGGCAAACATTGAGTTTAAGAAGGTCATTGATGATTTTATAAAGAGGAAAAAATTTAAAGAAGCTTTAATCTTGCTGGATGAGATAAAAGATAGAGTTATTTTTGATTCAGAATTTAGAGAAAAGTTGATACTTGTCCTGAAAACACTTGGAGAAAACGAGAGGTTGGATGAGTTTTTACGGAGTATGCCAAAGATAGAGGAGACTAAATTAGAAGTTATAGAAATTCAGGAAGAGAAGACTGAAGTAAAAACAGAACCACAACATGTGAAAACCGAGGGAGAAGATTTAAGTGAAAAAGGATTAGAGGAAGTAGGGGAAATGCTGGAAAAAGGATTAGTTAAAGAGGCTCTTGAGCAGTTGGAACATCTTGAGGAAGAAAATGAGATATCTGTAAAAGAAGAAAAAGTTCATGAATTTAAGTCAAAGTTTCGGGCAAAAGATGAAAAGGAAGAAGGAGGAGATTTTTTCGATCTCGGGGAATCATTAAAAGAGGATTTAGGGCTTATTGGTGAAAAGGACAGTGAAGAACGGGTAGATTATTTGGGAGGGGATGAACTTTTAGAGGAGGTTTTTGATCAATTTAAAAAAGCTATTGATAAAGAGATTTCTTCAGAGGACTATAATACCCACTACAATTTAGGGCTTGCATATATGGAGATGGAGTTATTTGAAGATGCTATAAAGGAATTTCATAAGACTTTAAAAGACCCTGCTTTACTAAAAGCTCGTGACAAGAAATTTTTGGATTGCTGCAATTTATTGGGTAATTGTTTTATTAAAATGGGTTTATACCATGAGGCCCTGTGGGAATTAGAAAAAGGGTTAAAGAGATCAGAGTATGAAGCCCGGGACTACGTTCCTCTTAAATTTTCAAAGGGGAGTGCACTTGAAAAATTAAGAAATTTTCAAGATGCTTTAAAGCTTTATAATGAAGTCCTCTCAGCTGACCCAGTACATAAAGACGCAGAGAATAAAATTAAGGAAATAAAAAGTAAAATTTATTAACAA
Source organism: Candidatus Schekmanbacteria bacterium GWA2_38_11 (assembly GCA_001790645.1). GTDB lineage: Bacteria > Schekmanbacteria > GWA2-38-11 > GWA2-38-11 > GWA2-38-11 > GWA2-38-11. Next base: position 5,205 of record MGDB01000029.1, on the reverse strand, counting down.
TTCTGATTCTAAAGGCCGGGTTGTTAGGTAAAGGTTAAGACGACGGTTCAGTTGGTGGGTTAAGGCTAAGTAGTGCAAAATGAAAAGTGCAAAAATCTGTGTAATCTTTTTCAAATCTGTGTAATCAGAAGCCTTTCTTTTATTTTTCAAGAGGCCTCAAAAAAATATTGACAAAAGGTTTCCTTTTTGAAATATTGAAGATGCATCTTAGTGATACTCAAAAATTCCCTCCTACTTTGACAAGAAAATAAAAAGCTTAAAAGGAGAAACTTTAGGTGAGAAGAAAATTTTATAGGGTTATGTTTGAACACCCTGAAGGAAAGGTAAGAAGACTATACCTTTCAAAAAGGTTTTTAACTTTATCCATATTTGCAGCAATAACAATAACCGCAGTATTATCTATTTCTCTTTTTCTTTATGGTATTCATTTTCAGGAAAGAAGCAGCAATATGGAAATTAAGGTACTTAAGAAAAGAACAAAATTTTTAGGACTTGAGAATCGTAAATATAAAGAAGAAGTAGGAAAATTGGAATCAAAGTTAGACCAGCTTAAAGTTTTAGAAAAAAAGATAAAAGAAACTTTTCATATTGAAGGAACAACAAGCGGTAAAGAAACTGCCGGAGTTGGAGGTCTCGGAGGTCCTGTTATACCAATTATAAGTATTTTAAAAGATCCATCTTTAGTGTCGCTGTCTGTTAAGCAGGAAGATAGATTTTATCACGATGATGTGGAGAAACTCTGGAATGAAGCTCTGGAAAAGGAAGACAGGTTTTCAACAATCCTTGAGATTATTAAAGGAAAGAGAGGCTATCCTTCCTTCCTTACTCCGATATGGCCTGTGATTGGAAGCATCAATTCAGGATTTGGGAGAAGGTCTGATCCCCTTACAGGTGAGGAAGTATTTCACGAAGGAATTGATATTTCTGCCGACCAGTGGACACTGATAAAAGCAGCCGCAGATGGTAAAGTAGTGTTTTCTGGCTGGGACGGGAACGGTTACGGTAGAATGATTATTATAGACCATGGAAACAACTACCTGACAAGATATGCCCATAATATTTCAAATAATGTAAAAGTTGGTGAGAGAGTAAAAAAGGGTGAGACAATTGGTTATGTTGGCTCAACAGGAAGAAGCACAGGAACCCATCTCCATTTCGAGGTAAGACACAGAAACGTTCCTACCAATCCAATGAAGTTTTTCTTCGATTGAGTATATTCAAAAGAAAAATTCCTTTTTCCTTGTAAACTATGTCGCAGTTAACTTTTAGAATAGCTGTAGGCTTCAAGATCATTTTTAATAGAAAGAATTCCTCGATGCTTTGCATCGGGGTAAAAAATAACATTATCTGCCTTAATTCCCGCCTGCCTACCAGCAGGCAGGCGAAAGCGGGAGTCCAGAGAATAAAGAGACCGGATTCCGGGTCAAGCCCGGAATGACAGATCTCTTCCTGAACTGTTCAGAAAATTGATACCTCACAGCTTGCTGCGAGGTAGTTCATTTGACAAATCCGTGGCAAGATTCCCCAGCTATTTATTAATAAAATGACTTCGCATAACAACAAAGAAAAATAGGTCAGGCATCTTGCCTGACCAAAATAATATTCACTATCTCCCACATTTTATATTTAAATAAAAATCTTTAAAAAATCATAAAAATTTCTTGACTTTTTAGAACTTTGGAATATTAAGAGAGCAATTTTTTAACAAACTTAAAGTTTAACGAAAGTTGAAAAAACTTTTCTTATTTTAAATTTTAGCGCAGGAGGGTAGGGGAGTGTTACTTCAAGATGCATTAACTAAAAGTAATAAATCCGTTCTGATCACAGACATGGCTGAACTTATCAGCGGTCTTTCTCTTGTCGGGTTCCTCTGGGTCCACATGCTTTTTGTCGCTACAGTGATAATAGGCCCTGATATTTTTAACAACGTGCCTGTATTTTTAGAAAAATATCTCCTTTCTCAGATCGGCATTCCCATGGTAATCATTCTTATACTTGCACACATGGTTCTGGCAGGGAGAAGGCTTCCAAACCGACTTTCAGATATGAAAATCGTCTGGAGGCATTCAAGGCTTCTTAACCATTATGATACATGGACATGGCTTTTCCAATGTGTTACCGGAGTAGCAATTGGAATCTTAGCTGCTGCACATATCTGGACTGTTGTATCGAGATGGGACATCAATATTCCCATCAGTTCCGAGAGAGTAGTTCAATCACCTTATTTTATCTTTTATATAATGCTTCTTCTCTGTGGCGAATACCATGCCGGAGTAGGACTCTATCGCGAAGCAGTCAAATGGGGATGGATCGAAAGAAAAAAAGTGTCATGGGTTTTGGATGCCATAACAATCTGTATTATAACTTTGGGTATAATCGCTCTGTTTACTATTAAGGGATATGCAGTTATTTCAGGAACGGGAGGGGTACAATAATGGGAAGTATAAATCCGTATATTACTGATGTGCTTGTTATAGGAGCCGGGCTTGCAGGCGAAAGGACTGCCATAGAAGCAGTGTCCAACGGATGCGATGTAACTATCTTGAGTCTTGTGCCTCCGAGAAGATCACACAGCACTGCTGCCCAGGGAGGCATGCAGGCTTCTCTCGGGAACGTAGCAAAGGGGAAAGGGGATAACCCTGACGTTCATTTTTTAGATACTGTAAAAGGTTCTGACTGGGGCTGCGAACAGGATGTAGCAAGGCTTTTTGCAAACCTTGCACCTGTTGCAGTAAGACAACTCTCCTACTGGGGATGTCCGTGGAACCGTGTTGTTGCGGGAAAGAAAAAACTTACTGACGGAAGAGAAGTTGAAGATTTACCCGAATCTGAAGGGTTAATAACAGCAAGAGACTTTGGCGGTACAGCCAATTGGAGAGCCTGCTATGTATCAGACGTTACCGGACA
>MGDB01000029.1:909-2261 GCA_001790645.1 Candidatus Schekmanbacteria bacterium GWA2_38_11 | reverse complement strand
CAGGGTATTACAGTTCACGATAGAATCGAGGCAGTTTCACTTATTCAAAACGGCGAGAGATGCTATGGAGCTGTCTGCAGATGTCTCCGCACTGGAGCGCTCAAGGTTTATATCGCAAAAGCTGTAGTAATAGCCACAGGTGGACACGGAAGAATTTATGGTGCTTCAACAAATGCTGTCATTAATGAAGGCACCGGAATGGCTATAGCGCTGGATACAGGTGTGGTCCCTCTGGGAAACATGGAGGCAGTTCAATTCCACCCAACTGCGATTGTTCCTTCATTTATATTAATAACTGAAGGAGCAAGAGGAGACGGAGGTTATCTTCTTGATAAAGACCTTCACAGATTCATGCCTGATTATGAACCGAAAAAGAAAGAGCTTGCGTCAAGAGACGTTGTTTCTCGCCGCATGACTCACCACATAAGAATAGGTAAAGGCGTTGACAGCCCCTATGGCCCTCATCTCTGGCTTGATATAAGGCACCTTGGAAGAAAACATATTTATACAAACTTGAGAGAGATCGCAAACATCTGCAAGGATTTTAACGGCATTGACCCGGCAGAAGGACTCATCCCTGTAAGGCCGACACAGCACTACGCAATGGGTGGTGTCAGAACAAATATCGATGGAGCTGCAAAAGGTCTGAAAGGTCTTTTTGCTGCTGGTGAAGCAGGCTGCTGGGATATGCACGGGTTCAACAGACTCGGAGGCAACTCTCTTGCAGAGACAACTGTAATGGGTATGGTGGTCGGGAAAAAAGTTGCAGAGTTTGTTGCCGGAGTTGACCTTGTGTTTGATGATAAGCTGATAAAAGATAATGTAAAAGTTCAGGAAGAAAAGATTAAAAATCTAATTACAGGTAAAAATGGCAAGGAAGATGTTTATAAAATCCGGCCTTTAATGGAGCAAGTGCTTCAGGATAAGGTCTATATATTCCGCAATGGAAAAGACCTTGAGTCAGCCGTTAGCACTCTGCAGGAGCTATACAAGCGTTCACTTAAAATTGGTCTTAAGTCTCACGGCAAAGCTGCCAACCCGGAACTTGCTACAGCTTTAAAGATGCCCGGAATGTTAAGACTGGCTCTGTGCATAGCTTATGGAGCTTTGCAGAGAACAGAAAGCAGGGGAAGTCATTTCAGGGAAGATTTCCCAAAAAGAGATGATGCTAAATGGTTAAACCGTACACTCGCTTACTGGAAGGAAGGAGATACCCTTCCAACTCTTAAATACGAAGAAGTGAAGATTACTGAATTGCCGCCTGGTGACCGCGGATATGGAGAAGCAGCAGCACCAGTACCAGGAGGAGGAAAATAGTTAGATATAGATGTATGGTGAAAAATGTCATTGCG
>MGDB01000029.1:0-841 GCA_001790645.1 Candidatus Schekmanbacteria bacterium GWA2_38_11 | reverse complement strand
TGAGATTGCCACGCCACCTTCGGTGGCTCGCAATGACAGAGTCTAATGTATAATAAAAGAGGGAAATAAATATTTAATAATATGCTGGAGGATAAATAATGGCTGATAATAGGACTTTGAAAATTTCCATATTCCGTTATAACCCGAATATCCCTGGCGATAAGCCGAGGATGCAGGAATACGAACTTCAGGAAATGCCTCATATGACTATTTTTATGGCTTTAAATAAAATCCGTGAGGAACATGACCCTACGTTGCAGTTTGATTTTGTATGCAGGGGAGGGATTTGCGGCTCATGCGGGATGATGATTAACGGCAAAGTAAAACTGGGCTGTAAAACAATGACCAAGGACCTCCCTAAAAAGATTAAACTCATGCCGATGCCAACCTTCAAACTTATAGGGGACCTTTCAGTAGATACAGGGACATTCTTCAGGGATATGAATATTAAAACCGAATCCTGGGTACATACAGAGAAAAAATATGATCCGAAAGCCCAGGAAGAGCGGATGGATAACGAGATAGCATTAAAGATTTATGAAGCTGACAGATGTATAGAGTGTGGAGTTTGTATAGCCTGCTGTGAAACAGTCAATATCCATCCTGAATTTTTAGGTGCTGCAACAATAAACAGAGTGGCAAGGTTTATGATTGACCCAAGGGACGAACGGACACCTGCCCAATATTTTGATATCATCGGAAATGAGGAAGGGACATTCGGCTGTGTAGGTCTTATGGCATGCGATGACCTCTGTCCGCAGGAAATACCACTCCAGATGCAGCTTGCCTTTGTCCGCAGAAAATCACTTCTTGCAGGACTTGGTTTAAGCAAGAGTAAATA
>MGDB01000028.1:9097-9251 GCA_001790645.1 Candidatus Schekmanbacteria bacterium GWA2_38_11 | reverse complement strand
GGTTCGCTTTGCTCGCAAAGGGGAATATGATGTAGCGATTATTTTTAGCCAGGATCAGGACCTTGAAGAGGCAGTAAATGAGGTATATGAGATACGACAGGAGTTTAATAGATGGATTATGCTTGAATCTGCTTTCCCCTTTAGTCCTTCAGCT
>MGDB01000028.1:0-9013 GCA_001790645.1 Candidatus Schekmanbacteria bacterium GWA2_38_11 | reverse complement strand
ACCACCGTATTTTATTTATACTTTCATATAAGGTGTTTTACGCATTCTATACAATCTATACAATCCCTCGATAAAAGCAAAGAATCTATGTATTATTTGGGTATTGGGTATAGAATTGTACACAAAAATAAATTTTAAAAGTCGGCGTGGGGAAACCCATTGATAGAATTGAAAGCTTGTTGGGGGGTATGCCCTTGACCATACCTTGACCGATGCTTGACCGTTCCTTGACTAAAATCAGTATAAAATAAAAAAAGGGGATAAAAGGGGAAAACCTCAAATCCCCTTTAGTCTTAAAGGCTTATCTCTCTCTTTGTTACTCAGTGAAAATCAGTAAAAAAGGCTTCTTTTCGCTTACGAATCAGTTGCTCTACCCCTGAGCTACACCGGCAAAGAGCTAAGTTATTTTATAAAGTTAAAATTCTAAATCCTAATATCTAAATTCTAAACAAATTCAAAATCCAAATATCCTAAATTCAAAACGGTTATAAGTCACAAGTCATAAGTTGATTGTTTAGGATTTCGAATTCAGGATTTAAACCAGCTATACCATACCGCTGTAGGAGCTACTTTTGCATTTGCCTAAATCGGGCAGACACAAGGTTTGCCCCTGCATTTTTTGCTCACAGGCAAATTTTACCTGCCGTTCATATCTTACATTCGCCTCAAGGACGTGTTTATTTGGACTTTCATTTAAGCAGTCTACTGCTTTGGAGTCTGGTTCTGCTGCCTGAGTATCTTTGCCGATTTTTTCTTTCTCTTCAGCATCTTCTTCCTTCTTGCTCTTTTTTTAGTTGTTTTATGTTGTTTACTCATAAATATGTCCTTTCCCTTTTAAAAGAAATTGATAGTATTAGTTTGCAAATGTGAAATTTTTTAATTTTATGAAAGAACAATTACCAAAAATAATATTCATTATTCTTTTGAATTCTTCCCTAATATGCTGTAGCTCTGTTATACCAAAGGAGATAAGAAATCAAGCCTTAAAAGGCGTCTCTTTAAAAGAATTAGCGAGTAACCCCGCAGCCTATTATGGTAAAACTGTTATCCTTGGCGGCAAGGTAGTGGTCTGCAGAAATCTTGATGGCCACGGAGAAATCGAAGTCTTGCAAAAACCTCTCGGATTTAGGGACAGGCCAAGAGACAGAGATTATTCAGAGGGGAAATTTATAGGAATTTAACAAAATACATATGTCTCAACAAGATACAAAAGAAAGAGAGAATCCCCCTCTATCCCCCTTTTTTAAAGGGGGACTTATCCTTGCCTTTATACTTGTTCCATTTTTATTTCCTGCCTGCAAAAACCGGAATACTGAAAGCAGGCAAATTAAAGGAGAGAAGGTTTTCCGGATGGTTATTGCCTCTGAGCCGCCAACACTTGACTGGTCCCTTGCAACAGACAACGTATCCTTCCATGTCATAACAAATATAATGGAAGGGCTTACACAATATGATGATGACTTAAACCCAGTGCCCGCCATCGCTAAAAAATGGGAGACTTCAGAGGACGGGAAAAAGATAACATTTTTCCTGCGAGATAATGTATTCTGGAATGATAAAGTGCCGGTAACAGCCTATGATTTTGAATATTCCTGGAAAAGGCTGCTAAACCCTGCAACGGGAGCTGAGTATGCATATTTTCTTTATGACCTTGTAAATGCCTATGAGTATAACTCAGGAATAATCAAAGACCAGGCTCTGGTCGGTGTTAAAGCAAAGTCTGGCAAGGTTTTAGAGGTAACCTTAAAAAAGCCTGCTGTATATTTTCCAAGCCTCACAACATTCATGGTAACCTTCCCTTTAAGGAAGGATATTGTTGAGAAATACAAAGACCGCTGGACAGATCCTGGAAATATCGTGACAAACGGTCCTTTTAAATTATGGAAATGGGAGCATGAGTATAAACTGGAGCTTACTGCCAATAAAGACTATTACGGTGAGAAGGTAAAAATAGACTGGATAAAGATGTATGTAGTTGGTGAGAATAACACAGCTCTCACACTTTATGAGACTGGTGACCTGGACATGGTCAGTATCCCGCCCTTAGCAGTAAACTATTACAAAAAGAGTAAAGAATATATTAACACCCCCCAGCTCCGCGGATATTATTACGGATTTAATATAAGAAAAAAACCCTTTGATGATATGAGGGTGAGGAGAGCCTTCAGTATGGCAATTGACAGGAAAAGAATAACAGATGTCCTGAAGGGCGGGGAAATCCCTGCAAGTTCATGGATACCAAAGGGGATGTTTGGTTATAATGAGAATATAGGTTTGAAGTTTAACCCTGAAGAAGCAAGAAGGCTTCTTGCGGAGGCTGGTTACTCCAGCGGAAAGGGTTTTCCAGAAGTAAATATCACCTTTAATACAGATGCAGAAAATAAACTGATAGCTGAAAACGTCCAGTCCCAGTTAAAGGAGAATCTCAACATAAATGTGAAGCTCGATAACCAGGAATGGAAAGTCTATCTAAAGACCTTAAAGACAAAACCGCCTGAAATCTTCAGGCTTGGCTGGGGAGCAGACTATCCTGACCCGGACAATTTCATGAACCTTTTTACCTCAAGCAGCGGGAACAACAATACTGACTGGGTGAATCCTGAATATGACCGCCTGATTGCCATGGGTGCGGGAACAAAAGACAGAGCTTTAAGGTTGAAGATATATGATGATGCCCAGAAGATTCTTTGTGAAGAGGATGTTCCCATAATGCCGCTTTTTGTAGCAAGCCAGAACCTTTTAGTAAAAAAATATATTAAGGGTTTTAAACCTAATGCCATGGACATTCTGTATCTTAAGAAAGTTGCGGTTGAAAAGTGAAAAAGTATTCATGATTGTTTGAAAATATGTGTAATTTATACCCCCTCACCTTAATCCTCTCCCCTATGGGGAGAGGAAATTTATTGGATACCATTTTGTTTTTTGAAAGGAAAATTTACTTACTACCCTCTACCCTTTGGGACTTGCCTGCCGGCAAGGGCGCTAACAATCTCCCTCTCCCCTTGGGGGAGAGGTTTGGGGTGAGGGGTAATTCTAAAGGTAGAAAATGATTAAGCTTATTTTCAGAAGATTTCTCTGGGGCATACCGGTTTTATTTTTCGTTGCTTCATTGACCTTTTCCCTGATGCATGTTGTCCCTGGCGGGCCTTTTGATAAGGAGAAAAACCTTCCTCCTGCAATACAAAAAAATATTGAAGAGAAATATCATCTGGATAAACCAGTAATAACCCAATACCTTCTTTACATGTTAAGCCTCTCAAAAGGAGATTTGGGTCCTTCTTATAAATACCTTGGCAGGAATGTAAATGATATCATAAGCCAGACCTTTCCTGTATCTCTTGAACTCGGCCTTTGGGCCTTTGTAATTGCAATTATACTGGGGATAAGTACCGGGATCATATCAGCCGTGAGGGTAAATACCTTAATTGACAGGGTGAGCCAGTTTGTTGCAACAGCAGGGATTTCAATGCCGAATTTTGTTCTTGCAGTACTGCTGATTCTGATTTTTTCAGAATACTTAAAAGCCCTTCCTGCTGCTTTATGGGAAAGTTCAAGGTATGCCATTCTTCCCTCTCTTACTTTGAGCCTTGGACCGGCAGCCTACATATCACGCCTCACAAGAGGGAGCATTATTGATATCTTAGGCAAAGACTATATAAAAACAGCAAGGGCAAAGGGTTTGAGTGAGCCACTGATTCTTTTTAAACATGTAATAAGAAATTCCATTTCACCTATTATAACAATTCTCGGTCCTCTTGGCGCAACTCTTGTGACAGGTTCCTTTATTGTTGAATATATTTTTTCTATCCCGGGCATGGGCAAGTTCTTTATCACGGCAGTTACAAACCGCGATTATCCCCTGATAATGGGAATAACGCTGATATATTCTGCTCTTATAATCATTGCTAATATTTTTGTGGACATACTTTATTCTGTAATTGACCCAAGGGTGAGGATGAAATGAAGAGGTGGAAATTTTTTGAAAGAATAAAAAGAGATAAAATAGCTCTCTTTAGTATTGCGATAATCATCATTACCTGTGCCGCTGCTCTTTTTGCCCCTTATCTTTCTCCCTATCCTTTTGCTGTCCAGGACCCTGGTGCTATTCTAAAGGGGCCATCTCTAAAATATCTCCTGGGAACTGACAGGCTTGGTCGCGACCTTTTAAGCAGAATAATTTATGGTTCAAGAGTATCAATGCTTGTTGGTTTCACCTCTTCACTTTTAGCACTTATTATTGGAGCTATTTACGGCGCAATTTCAGGACTCGCTGGTCAGAGAACAGACAATTTTATGATGAGGATTGTGGACATAGTATATTCCCTGCCGGACCTTCTTTTGATAATTCTCATTTCAGTTGTAATCGGCAGGAGTGTAATCGGGATATTTCTTGCTCTTGCCCTTGTAAGTTGGGTAACCATTGCACGCCTTGTTCGCGGAGAGGCATTGAGACTTAAAGAACAGCTTTTTGTTGAAGCAGCAAGGGGACTTGGTGCCTCCAATTTAAGAATAATTTTTGTGCACCTTCTCCCCAATACTGTAGGTCCCTTAATCGTAACCCTGACCTTCAGGATACCTGCGGCAATACTTGCAGAGTCTACTTTGAGTTTTGTAGGGCTTGGTATAACTCCGCCCTTTTCAAGCTGGGGAACCTTGGCAAATGACGGCTGGTCTGCTATTAAATTTTATCCACACCTTATCATTTTCCCAAGTTTTGCAATATTTTTAACTATCCTTTCCTTCAATTACCTGGGAGATACCTTAAGGGATTTCCTGGACCCGGAGATGAGATATAAATAAGAAGATAAAATTAAATGACAAAATAAATCCACATTTCAAAATAACTTGATTAGCGGTAAGCTACAAGCTTTGAGTTGTAAGCTATGAAAAATTAAAAACTCAAAGCTAAAAGTGAAAAACCATAATTTAAAATTCAAAAGTTTTAAGTTTTGAACTCTGGTTTTTGGTTTTGCGCTTTAAATTTTTAGCTGTTTGTACTCTTCATATTCATCTTATAGCTTAAAGCCTACAGCTTATAGCTCTTCTGGCAATTAAGATTTATTTTACTGCCGGCGGCAGGGAACTTTGAGCTTTGGCATTTGTCATTAGATCGTATTACTCCCTTCCGCATATCCCTAACTGGTTAACACCTTTTGATTTTGCCTTTTTCAAAGTTTCTTCTGCCTTTTCCAGTAACTCCCTTTTGCTGCTGCTGTCCTCAGGGAATGTAACGAGGCTTACAGAAACAGTCAGGCATTTTCCTGGAAGCACTTCCTCTTTTTCAAACTTACTTTCCTCAACATTTTTTTTGAATCTGCGTGCAATCAACGCAGTTTCTTCTTTCCCCTGTCCCGGTACAATTACAGCAAACTCGTCTCCTCCATATCTTGCAACCAGGTCATGGTTCCGGCAGCTATCGGTAAGTATCGTTGCGATCTCTTTTAGAACAAAGTCTCCCATGGGATAACCGTTTGTTTCGTTATAGATAGTGAAATTATCTATATCAAGGATTAAAAGTGATAAGGGATTATTGTGCCTCTTTGCACGGCCAACTTCAGCCTCAAACAACTGCTGAAAGGTCTTGTGGTTGAACAGATTAGTAATGGTATCTATTTTGGAAATCTCTTTATAAAACTCCCCTTCCTGGGCTTTCCTCTCAAGAACTCTTCTCTGGATGGTTCTTGCGATGACAATTTTTATCTGGTCAATATTAAATGGTTTGGTTATATAATCTGAAGCCCCTAACCTTATTGATTCAATAGCAGTTTCAACAGACGCATATCCTGTCATTACGATGATGTCGCTTCCGGGCTCAATCTCTTTGGCAGCTCTTAAAACACCTATTCCATCAAGGCCGGGCATCATAATGTCAGTAAGCACAATTTCAAAATAATTCTCTTTTAGCATGTTGACTGCTTCCTCGCCGTTTGAAGCCTGTGATACTTGGTATCCTTCTTCAGTCAAGACGTCTGTCAGCATATTCCGCAATATTTCTTCGTCGTCAACTATGAGGATTTTTACAGGTACTGGTTTTTCATCTTCTGTTTCTTTGCTCTCTTTTTCAGATGACGCTACACCATTTAAAGAGTCTTTATCCATCATTCTCACCTTAAAAGTATTATTAATTGGTAATTATATTTGCTTAAGCCGCTTATCCTTATTGGCTACTTCTTTAGCCATCTTTCCCCTGAAATTCTTTAAAGCATTTTTTAAGCGGTTGTTCTCAAGCGCTAATATCTCGACCGCAAATATAGCAGCATTTTTTGCCCCGGCTTTTCCGATAGCCATAGTTGCCACAGGAATCCCGCCCGGCATCTGAACTGTTGAGAAGAGGGCATCTATGCCTGAAAGCGGAGAAGAATCTAAGGGGACTCCAATGACCGGGATAGTAGTGCAGGAAGCAATTGCCCCTGCTAAATGAGCAGCAGCTCCTGCCCCTGCGATAACTACCTTCACTCCTCTTTTAATAAGGCCCCTGCTGTACTCTCTTGCCAGATCCGGAGTTCTATGGGCTGAAATTATGCGAAACACATAGGGGATTTTAAATTTTTTTAAGACCTTTCCAGCTTCCTCCATTACCGGCAGATCTGAATCACTTCCCATAACAATTTCGACTACTGAACCCATGCTGGCCCTTTCTAAAATAAATTTATTTGAGATGCATTACCCTAATTTGTGCACTCATTGGTTTGATAATTGGTTAATTACTAAGGACTTTTTCCTCTCTGCCCGTTTTATAACTGCAAAAATACTCAGCCTTAAAATCTGATTTGAATTATTATCAGATAACTTATGCATTTTCAAGATTAAAAAGATCTTTTTTATCCTTTGACATAAAGAGAATTTTTAAATAGAAAATGGATACCTACTTTAAGAATAAGAGTAATGACCAAAACAAAACTCAGCAACACAAAATTTTTAATAATTTTATCCCTGTTAATCTCTCTCTTAATATCAATAATCTATTCAAATTCTCTTACAGGTGAATTTGCCTTTGATGATGAATTCTTGATTGTCAAAAATAAGGATATAAGGGATATCCAGAATATTAAAGCAGTTTTATTTCACTCGCTAAAAATCCCCCAACGCCCGGTAACCTCTCTCTCATTTGCCGTAGACTATCATTTCTGGGGTTTATCTCCTCAGGGGTATCATTTGAGCAATATCATCTTTTATATTACAAGCATTCTTCTCCTTACGATCTTAGTTCATTTAATTCTTGAGAACAGATTACTGACAACCCTCTTTGCCTTTTTTTTTGCCACTCACCCCATTCATACAGAAACAGTCTCTTCGCTTTTAGGCAGGTCTGAGCTTCTTTCTTCGATTTTTTTAACATTAGGTTTTATTTTTTATTTCTATTTCAGGAAAAAAGGCGGGAAGGTAAAAATTCTTTTTTACCTTCTGTCAGTGGGGTCTTATCTTCTGGCAATGCTGTCAAAGGAGACTGGGGTAATTTTAGTTGGCTTTATTATTCTATATGAATTATGTTTTTTAAAAGATTCAGGTTTCTCAAAAAAAATTATTCCGTCTATCCCATTTTTTGCCTGCGCAATTGTTTATGCTCTTTTCTGGAAATATTCTACTCATTTTAGCGTAAATAGCTTTACTTTTTTAAGTGGGAGTTTTTTTAGTAAATCTTTAATGATGGTTAAGGTAGCGTCAAAATACATACTCCGACTTTTCTTTCCTGTAAACCTCTGTGCCTGGTATAGTATATCTCCTGCCAGTTCCTTCTTATATCCAAAGCTTGTAATATTGCTGGCAGTTATTACAATTTCTCTGTCCATTTATTTAAGCTACCGGTACTCAAGAAAATTTTTCTTTTTCCTTGTCTGGGCTTATCTGAGTTTTATCCCTATTTCAAACCTTATACTAATACCTGGCTCCATGATGGCTGAGCGATGGGTGTATATTGCCTCAGCAGGATTCTGCGGCCTGTTAGCTGTAATCTCAGAGAAGATTTTTAACAAAAAATTATATTATATAATTTCTTCAGCGCTTTTAGCAGCAATTGTTTTATTCTATAGTATTAGGACTGTTGAGAGAAATTCAATCTTTAAGAATAACTTTACTATTTTCACTGATATTGTCAGGTGCTGTCCTGGCTATGCACCAGCTCACAATAGTTTAGGTGTGGTATTGGTACGCCAGGGAAAATATAATCAGGCCATATCAGAATTCAACCTGGCTTTAAATATTTACCCTAATTATGACAGGCCTCATCACGACCTTGGAAAAATTTATATGATCCAGGGAAAGACAGAAAATGCCTTGCGCGAATTTATAAAAGCAGTTAAACTCAACTCTAAGAACACTGAATACAGGTACTGGCTTGGCTCGGCTTTCCTGAAAACAGGAAATATTGATAAGGCACTGGTTGAATACAGAGAATTTTTGAGGCTTGCCCTAAAAGAGGATAGAAGGGTAGAGAAAGTAAAAAATATTATTGCAAGTTATGGAAACTGAAAAGAAAAATTATGATGATTTAAAAGAGTTAGCTCTTCTTGAGGACATGGCTTTGTTCGGTGTAGCTGACCTTAGAGATATAAAGCACACTTTTCATCCATCAATAGAGAACGTTGCAAAAGACCTCCCCTTCGGGGTTTCTGTTGGATTTAATCTATCAGGAGCTATCTTAGATAATATTATTGACGGACCAACGCTCATCTACAAGCACCATTACAAGACAGTAAATTATAAGCTTGATCAGACTGCTCTAAAACTTGTGAAATTTATTCAGGGCAAGGGACATAAGGCACTGCCGGTATCTTCTTCCCAGACTATTGACTGGGAAAACCAGCTTGGCCATCTATCACACAAACTTGTAGGTAAGTTTGCAGGTCTTGGATTTATAGGAAGGTCAGCTCTCCTTGTAAACCCCGAGTACGGGGCAAGAGTGAGGTATGTGACAATTCTGACTGATTTTCCACTGATAACAGATGAGGTCGCAGATATCGGCTGCGGCGAATGTAAAGAATGCATCAATGCCTGCCCTGCTAAAGCCATCACA
>MGDB01000027.1:4815-12799 GCA_001790645.1 Candidatus Schekmanbacteria bacterium GWA2_38_11 | reverse complement strand
CGAAACTCGAGACTTCCGCATCTATCAAGACTTTGGTCATATCCTTATAGCATGTCAATTATATCAGGACGAGGACATCGGACTGGATATAAAACAGGCTGTATATGCCCTCGATTCAACTACTATAGACCTTTGTCTGTCAACATTTCCTTGGGCAAAATTCCGCAGAACAAAGGCAGCTATAAAATTACATACCCTTCTCAACCTGTGCGGACCTATACCTGTCTTTGTGGTCATGACAACAGGAAAGACCCACGATATAACTATTATGGATACTATACCCGTAACAGCCGATTCTATTTATACAATGGACAGGGTTTACCTCGCCTTCGAAAGATTATATCGGATACATCTTACATCGGCTTTCTTCGTAATTCGTGCCAAAAGCAATATGAGATTTCGCCGTCTATATTCAAATCCTGTAGACAAGACAACAGGAATTCAAGCAGACCAAACTATTATTCTCACAGGAATAGAATCAAAAATGGCTTATCCAGAGCCATTACGCAGGGTAAGGTATTACGATACCGAAAAAAAGAAACGGCTTATCTTTCTGACAAATCATTTTGGTATACCGGCAAAAACAGTAGCCGATATCTATCGCTCCCGATGGCAGGTGGAACTATTTTTCAAATGGGTCAAACAACACCTGCGAATCAAGTCTTTCTATGGCACATCTCCCAATGCAGTCAAGACACAGATATGGATAGCCTTAAGCATATATCTTCTCGTAGCGATAGTCAAAAAGAGGCTGAATCTGTCAGGCAGCCTCCACACAATTTTACAAATTTTAGAGGTGAATCTTTTCGATAAAAAGCCAATTTTTAAAGTGGTTAGCGATGCCCTAAAGCATGAATCGCATGACTATGAATGTGACCAGTTGAATTTATTTGATTAATAGTTGGACACTAATGATTTTTAATATAAAAATTTTGTATAGAAATCAAGCAAAAAATCATAGAGAGGTTTAAATTTTTTATAGACATTTTTTTTTATTTATGTATTTCCTATTATTGAAAGTGGTAAAAGATTTTTAGTTTTTTATAGGAGGAATTGGGAAGTGGCATTGAATATTACACAAAAGGTACTGAAAGCACATTTAGTTTCAGGTGACTTAACACAGGGAAAAGAAATTGCAATAAGAATAGACCAGACCCTTACTCAGGATGCAACAGGCACGATGGCTTACCTTCAGTTTGAAGCCATGGGAATACTGAAGGTGAGGACAAAATTGTCTGTGAGCTATGTGGATCATAATACTCTTCAGACAGGCTTTGAAAATGCTGACGACCACCGCTACCTTCAAAGCGTTGCAGCAAAGTACGGGATATATTTTTCAAGGCCTGGAAACGGCATCTGCCATCAGATCCATTTAGAGCGGTTTGGAGTACCAGGCCAGACCTTACTTGGCTCTGACAGCCACACCCCTACAGGGGGAGGCCTTGGAATGATAGCAATAGGCGCAGGAGGCCTTGATGTCGCTGTTGCCATGGGCGGCGGTCCATTTTATCTTACTATGCCAAATATTGTTCTGATGGAGTTAAAAGGTTCACTAAAACCCTGGGTTTCAGGAAAAGATATAATCCTTGAGCTTTTAAGAATACTGAGCGTCAAGGGCGGCGTTGGAAAGATAATAGAATATGGCGGAGAAGGGGTAAAAACCCTTACAGTCCCTGAGA
The DNA here is from genome assembly GCA_001790645.1 of Candidatus Schekmanbacteria bacterium GWA2_38_11. GTDB lineage: Bacteria > Schekmanbacteria > GWA2-38-11 > GWA2-38-11 > GWA2-38-11 > GWA2-38-11. Next base: position 11,120 of record MGDB01000027.1, on the reverse strand, counting down.
GAGCCACTATAACCAATATGGGAGCTGAACTTGGAGCAACAACATCTATATTCCCAAGCGATGAACAGACAAAGAAATTCTTAAAAGCCCAGAAGCGGATTAAGATCTGGCGGGAGCTTTCCGCTGACAAGGGAGCGGAGTATGATGAGAAGATAACAATTGACCTTGACAGGTTAGAACCTCTGATTGCAAAGCCCCATAGCCCTGACAATGTATGCAGGGTCAAGGAGATTGAAGGTACAAAAGTAAACCAGGTGTTAATCGGCAGCTGTACAAACTCATCCTATCGCGACCTTATGATTGTAGCCTCTCTTCTTAAAGGAAAGAAAGTCCATCCGGAAGTGAGCTTAGGGATTGCTCCGGGATCAAAGCAGGTCTTTCAGATGATAGCAAAAAATGGAGCCCTTGCTAATATCGTAGGTGCAGGGGCAAGGGTTCTTGAATCTGCCTGCGGGCCCTGCATAGGCATGGGGCAATCTCCCTGTAGTCATGGAGTGTCAATCAGGACCTTTAACAGAAACTTTGAGGGCCGGTCCGGCACAAAGGATGCTTCTATCTTTCTTGCAAGTCCTGAGGTAGCTGTTGCAGCAGCCCTTAAGGGTACAATCACTGACCCGAGGAAACTTGGCAAGCATCCTAAAATTAAGGATCCGGATTTTTTCCTGATAGATGATAACATGATAATTCCTCCTTCAAAGAAACCTGAGAAGGTTGAAATAGTTAGGGGACCCAACATTGCTCCGCTTCCGGTAAAAGAACCTATGCCAGATCACCTTGAAGGAGAGGTATTGCTAAAAGTAGGAGATAATATTACAACTGACCATATAATGCCTGCAGGGGCAAAGATCCTACCGCTTCGTTCCAACATTCCCCGCATATCTGAGCATGTATTTGAAGCAGTTGACCCCGGCTTCCCAAAAAGGGCAAAGGAACAGGGTGGTGGGTTTATAATTGGCGGGGATAATTATGGTCAGGGCTCAAGCCGTGAACACGCTGCTCTTGCCCCCATGTATTTAGGGGTTAAATTTGTCCTTTCAAAGTCTTTTGCCCGGATTCACAGGGCAAATTTGATCAACTTTGGGATTCTTCCCCTTACATTTTCAAATGCTGCTGATTACAACTCCTTAGACCAGGGAGACAAACTTGAAATAAGGGATGTTCTCACCACCATCAGAGAAAGCGGGCCATTAGAAATTAAGAATGTTACCAAGGGGACTGACTTTCAGGCCTCATATGATCTTACCATTCGACAAAAGGAGATCATTATGGCAGGCGGTTTGCTGAACTATACAAAAAGAAACGCAGCATCTTGAAAAAATTGCAGACTAAAAAAGGGATAAGATAAAAATAAATCTTGAAAAATATTTATTATTTTATATTGTAATAAGTGTAAAGGTTCAATATAGTTAAAAAAAGCCTTCTTTAAGGCAAGAAAAACAAAAAAATTTTAAAAGGGGGTGTAGAAAATGAAGATATTAACCATTAAAGAGGCGGCGAAAATATTAAAGATTAATGAACACACTGCTTACCGTTATGCCAAAGAGGGTAAAATTCCGGCTATAAGGGTGGGAAGGAACTGGAGAGTTCATGAAGATCAGCTGGAACAATGGCTAAAGAATAAAGCCGGCAAAGATATCGGCGCCTGGCATAGAAAAAAACCTGAAAAAAAGGTGAAGGTGGCATAACTTTTTAGAATTGCCTTTCCTCTCCTTTAGAGGGACCAAATTCTAAAGCTTCTTCAAGGGAAAGATTGTTTTCAACAATTCCTGTGCGAAAGGGAGAAATTGTTGTTTTGTCAAAAAAACTGTTACTGTTATTGTTATAAGGTAAATTATTTTCTTCATTAACAATAATCTCTGAAATTCCGCGCAAACACTTCTGTAATTTTGTATCCGGATAAGACAAAACTAAGGCAGACCCCTCAAGAATAGACCTTATTATAATCAAATCATCATAGAAAAACCCAAAGCTTAAAAGCTGTTTGCTTAGATATTTGCTGGTAATTTCAGCCATTTTGTTAAATGCTCTTACAGCTTCAGAAACTTTGTTAACTTTGTTGACGACCAGCCCTATTAAGGAGTAAGGGTTGATTTCACAAATTTTTTTAATAATGCTGTAGTTTCTCATCATTTCCTTTTCTTCTGGTGAGGTTATTATTATATTTTCCCTGTATGCTCTAACCCATCTCTCGTCTTTAGCTATTAGTTCTGAAGGTGTATTAACAAAGATTATATCCACCCTCCCCCATTGCTTTTCAATATTATCTAAGACGGTAATATTCTTATCTTTCTCACCATCAGAGTAGCCATTGTTGGAAGTTACGATTAATATATCTCCAAAACCCTCTGGCAGTCCATTGACCCTGTAAAATTTGTTCCCGTCTTCTTCTGAAAATTCGTGCTTTAAAGATTTTTGGAAAAGAGATATTTCCTGCTGCTGGATGTCCTGGTTAAAAATTACGACTCTCTTTTTTTTTGCTGCAATCTCAGAGGAAAGATTTGAAATAAGAAAGTCCTTTTGCATTGTGCTGCCAGAGGTGCAGATTGAGATAGAGCGTCTTTTTTCACTCTTTTCAATTTTTTCTTTAGTTTCTGAGGAAATAAAATGGTGAGAAATTTCCTCTATTCCGCGGCCTAATTTCTTTTTTTCCTGCAACCTCACCTCTTAAATTAAGAAAGTATCAAAGTGTAGTTAACTGTCAGCAATCACCACCGTCTGCCGGCAGGTCAGGAGATAGCTCCTACCATAGTTTTGGATTACCTATTGGCTATTTCCTGTCTCGCAGAGTAAATCCGAGGGCTTTCTGCCTGTCGGCAGACACATAGCCCTCGGCTACCAGAGCAAGCCTTGTGTTAGGGTCAGGAGACCCTAACCTATCCGTTTTGGTAGTAACAAATTTTAGTGGTATTAATTCTCCTGGTTTAGTTTTAGCAGAGAATTCTCATACCCAGAATTGTCACATACTTTTAGAGGGTTATTCGGGTCAACCCGCCAGTTTCCGTCAACAACATATTTATATTGATATTCTCCAGGCTTTAAAATTAACTTCTTTTCCCAAAGGCCATTCCCTTTATTTTCAAGGTTGATATTTTCCTCAGGAGACCAATTGTTAAAATCGCCTGCAAGCTGTACCATTTTGGCATCAGGCGCCCAGAAACTGAAAATTACTTCATCCCAGACTTCTGCAGGAACAGCTTCTTCAAACCTGGTCTCTTCTTTTCTGTACAGGGGCATCTGCCATGTTTGTAGGACTTCGTTTGATAGATTGATATAATCTTCAAATCCATATGAACTTGTATCATACTGGGTAATGGGGCATCCGAAGCTTGCGCACTCCTTAAGCTTGACAGTATTCCTTATGACTGTGTCAAAGCATTTTTCCTTAAAGTAATCTTTGATATTTTTTACCACCTCCTGATCAAACTTTTTCCTCCGGTCATACATTGTAACTAAAGCCTTATATTTGATGACATACTTTGATTTTTCTTCTACAACATTGATCGTTTCAAGGAGTTTCATTATTCCATGGAGGGAAAAGAAGCTTGTCTCGATTGGAATAATAACTTCGCTGCAGGCTATCAGGGCATTTATTGTTAAAATCCCAAGGCTTGGAGGACAATCTATAATTATAAAGTCATATTCTCTTTTAAGATTATCTATATTTCCAGCTAATCTTTTCTCTCTGTCAGTTATTCCGGATAGCTGCTGCTCAATAGCGCTTAGCAAAACATTTGATGGGGCTAAATCCAGGTTTTCTGAGACAGGTATTATGATATCGTTTAGTCCTACATTGGTTAAATTTGATAAGACGTCATACATGTTTTTCTGGAATTTATCCTCTGTTACATTCAGACCTATTGTCGCATGTCCTTGTGGATCTAAATCAATTAAAAGGACCCTTTTCCCCTCTCTTGAAAAAGAAGCAGATAGATTTATTGCAGTTGTTGTTTTTCCGCAGCCGCCTTTATGATTTGCTATTGCTATGATATTCATATTTCCCCTCTCTTAAAAAGTTATTTTAAAATTTTAATTTATTTTAAGACAAAGGAATCTGGGATAGGATCCCCCACTTGATAGGAATATTACGAGACAGGTGGTAATGGCCAGGACCCTATCCTGACCTTTCAAATTTTTTATATCACACTTTAAACGTTACAGTCAATTTTTTTATTTCAATTCTTTAGATAGCGTGATATTTTTGCATATAATAGATTTATGTAAAATTGTTATATAATCGATAGGTGGGGTTTTTTAACTCCGCCTATCGTAGAGGATTTATTTTCTATCAAAAATCTTTCTTCTTAAAATTTAAGATTTCAAAGGAGGGATGATGAAGACTTTAAAAATAGCTGTTATTTTTCTTTCTCTTTTTTTTCTCTTCCCCTTATTTTCTTATTCAGAAGTCATTGTTACAACTTTGGCAGGGAACGGGAGGCTTGGCTATGCTGATGGGCAAGGGAATAAGGCACAGTTTAATGTTCCCATCAGGCTTGCCCTTGACAAGGATGGAAACATAATTGTATCTGATATATTCAATAACTGCATCAGAAAGGTGACGCCTGAAGGTGTAGTGAGTACAGTAGCTGGTACAAAAGAAGGGGGTTATATTGACGGAGATGTAAAAGAGGCAAAGTTTGGCGCACCTCACGGTGTAGGCGTAGATAGTAAGGGTAATATTTTTGTCTGTGACCTTAGTAGTTCTACCATAAGGAAAATATCTTTTGATAGAAAAAAGGTATCTACATTTGCAGGGTCCGGTAAGCCGGGTTATAAGGACGGGAAGGGGAAGGAAGCAGAGTTTTCTTTCCCTCATGCAGTAGCTGTTGATAAAAACGATAATCTTTTTATTGCAGACATTTCAAACCACTGCATCAGGAAGATAACTCCTGAAGGGGTTGTAACAACCTTTGCAGGGAGCAGGGAAAAGGGTTTTCTTGACGGAGACGTGAAGTCTGCTAAATTCAATATGCCTATTGATGTGGCGGTTGACGGAGATGGGAATGTTTATGTAGTTGATATTGGGAATCAGCGGATCAGAAAGGTTACCGCAAAGGGTGAAGTAGTTACCCTGGCAGGTAATGGAAAGCCTGGTTGTGTCAATGGGAAAGGTGAGGAGGCACAGTTCAACGGTCCTCACGGAATCGTTGTTGACAAAAAAGGCAATGTCATTATAGCAGAGCTTTATAACTATGATATCCGCCTCATAAGCCCTGAGGGAGTGGTTTCAACTCTTTGCGGGGATGGGGAAAAGGGGGATGCAGACGGGGAGTGTGAAAAGGCCAGGTTTAACCAGCCAGGAGGTGTTACAATCGATAGGGAGGGCAATGTTATTATTGCAGACCTCTACAACCATAAGATTAAAAAAATCATACTTAAATAAGATTCATTTTGAATTAGTTAAGTAATAGGAGGATTTTAACTATACGGGTTCAAGGGTTCACAATAATCCCCCCAACCCCCCTTTACTTGCCTGCCGGCAGGCGGGGAAAAGTGGGGCAAAGGGGGATTTGAAGAAAAACTTTTAGACAGGAGGGTTTACAATGCGAGATATGACAAGAGAAGAGATAGACAAACTTATCAAGGAATGGACCTGGGGTACAGTGATGGTTGTTGATAGTGATAAACCTTACGGTGTTGAAGTGGCTTACTATACTGACGGAAATTATATCTACATGATTTCAAGCCCTTTAGGCAGGACAGCGCACTCTTTTAAGAGGAATCAAAATGTTGCTTTTAAGATCTGCGACACAGATTTAAAATTTAAACGCTGGAGAGCAGTTATCGTTGAAGGAAAAATTGAAAAAGTCACTAAGAAGGAAGATATTCTTACGGCATTTAAACTTTTAGCAAAGCGAATGGGAAGATCTGATGGCCATTACGAGAAAGTTGCTGAAAAACATTCCAACGAGCCGGAAAAATCCCCTGTCCATCGTATTCCTATTGAGGTTGTTGGAGGAAGATGTAATTTTTAATAATTAAAAGAAGCCAAGGATTCCAGAAATTTGGGGACAATTAAGCGACTGAGCGATTAGGTGATTGATTTTATACTTAATCGCTGTTTGCTCATTCTTTTTCCACTATAAACATACCCATTCATTCCTTTTTCTCTCAAAAACAAAAATCTTTAAAATTACTTATTATTTACATCATTTACAATACAAAAATACATTTTTAACAATAGATGCTTATTTTTTTAATAAATATTAAAATAGTTAATATCCTAAATTCTAAGCACTAAATCGTTCTTATGGTTAGATGATTCGACTTTTCAGCATTTTCGACAGGCTCAGGGTGCGGTATGGTGA
>MGDB01000027.1:3645-4743 GCA_001790645.1 Candidatus Schekmanbacteria bacterium GWA2_38_11 | reverse complement strand
AAAGGGGGTAATAACTTTTAAAAAAAGGAGGTGAAACTATGGAGACAATTGGAATAAAGCAAACACAAATAACCATTCTTGATAATGCTTGTGTTGGTTGTGGTGAATGTGTGAAATATTGTCCCATGTCGGTTTTTGCAGTTGTAAACAGAAAGGCTCTTCCAGTTGAACAGGATATATGCCTTGAGTGCGGGACATGCATCAGAAACTGTCCTGAAAAAGCTATCAGGATAGCGGGACTTGATGAGCAGGGAATTCTAATAAAAGAAACGACTCATTAAAAAATTTCTGAAAAAGTCTGGTTTTCCGAATTTGTGTAATCAGAGGTTTCATGCTATATTTTTCAGAAACCTCATTGAAAATGTGAGATTGTGATTTGATTTAACAAAACTTTTTTTAAGGAGTAGGGTTATGATGGGAAGAGAAAGAATACCGGAAGGTTTTAAATTTGCTCCTTATGTTGAAACAATGACAAAAGCAATCCAGCCTTTGAATCCTGTCCTTGTTGATATCTATGAAGGCCTTGACATCACAGATATAAGAGATTTTAAAACCGACAGGATTAGTGTCCAGGTCAAGGTCTACAAGGCTGATAAAATTGACAAGATCAGCATATCCCGCATTGAAATATTCGGGCTTTTCTGCGGGTGCGGGTGCAGTATTACAGGTGATGAGCGGCATGCACTTCCAACATACACTTCTGACTGGGATGAAAACCCAAAGACAAACCACATAATTACGGATTTACTTCCTGCTGCTGACTGCGGGGCAGATATTGAATACAGGCAGCAGTATCTTGATCCTCTTGAACCCATTTATAAAAAATACAAAGATATGCCGGGGCTTGAACCAATAGCCCTTGCGTGGTTCCGCGCTTTGCAGTCTCCGTATATAATCACCGGCAGGCCGCCTCATGTGCCGGAGGAGTTAAACCGGATGGCACTCCAGTGCCAGGTTGATTATCTTAATGTTTTCTTGGAACTGTGGAAGAAAGACCAGCCAAGGGACAAAGAGTATATGAAACCACTTATTAGTAGAAGAAGTGTTGCAAGAAACCAGCTCAGGCACAATGACCCGGGCGAAGGTCCTTTGACAAAA
>MGDB01000027.1:263-3509 GCA_001790645.1 Candidatus Schekmanbacteria bacterium GWA2_38_11 | reverse complement strand
AATAAATTGACTTAACCCTTCCTTTATTTTATAAAATCATCTTAAAAAGAATGACAGGGCTAAAACTCTGTCCCTGATAAACTGAACTCTCAGACCTTAATTCATAAAATGTTTTTACATAAAGTTTAATGGCATTTTTAATTAAGATTTTAGCTCTTCTTTTAATTATCCTCGTATTATTTACAACTGCAGCTTATCTGTTAATCCCTTATGTTTTTAACCTCGACGAGCTAAAACTCACTATCTCACAAAAACTTGAGGAAGCAACTGGCCGCAAAATATCAATAGAAAAAATCACTCCCTCATTTATTGAAGGCTTGGGGTTTAAGGTAGAAGGGTTTAAAATTTTTGAAGAAGATGGAAAAGAGATATTTTTAGCAACAGACAAGCTTTATATCAACATACACATGACATCATTGATAACTGGCAAACTCAACCCTAAAAGGATAATCATAGGAGAACCAGACTTAAGGATTAAGAGAGACGAGAAGGGAGACTTCAACCTAAACAGCATAATGACATCCTTAAAGAAAGTTAAAAAAGACCCTAAATTCCTTTCAAAAATCCTATTAAGAAGAGTCATAATAAATAAAGGCAGAATTAAATTTTCTGATTTATTTAATCAGGAAAAGCCTTTTGAATCACAGTATGAAGAGCTTGAAATTAACATAAGGAATTTTTCTTTTACAAAGCCTGTGGGAATTTTCATTGCTGTACAATTCCCGAATGGCAGAGGAGACATCTGTTCTTTAGAATTTAAGGGAATAATTGATAAGCTGCCAATAGATTTTGACCTAAAAAAAATCAACCTCAATGCCAAACTGTACACAACCTCATTTAACCTTTTACAGTTTTTCCCTTATTACAAAAACTACCTGCCATTTCCTAATCTTGATGGAGTAACCAATATCAAAGCGTCCTGGTCGGGAAACCTCTCAGACCATTTCCATCTTGAAGGGAATATAAAATTCAACTCACTATTAATTGACTATCCTAAGTTTTACAGCAACCCTATTAAATCAGGTGCAGGAGGGTTGAAATTTAATTTAAAAATTGACAGGGACTTAGTAAATATCAAAGACTATCAGATTAAGATGAATGATCTGGTCTTAACCGGGTCTTGTCTCTTAGAAAAACTCCATTCTGAGGAAAGGAATATAGCACTTGAGATAGAATCAAATCTATTCTCTTATGAAGAATGGAAGAATTTTATCCCTGAAAGAATATTCCATCCACCTCTTACAAAATTTTTAAAAGAAAATTTAAGGAATGGCGAAGTCAAATTGAACTCTTTAAAAATTTCAGGAAAGGTTAAAAATATAGCTGAGAAAAAATTTTTTGAAAACCCTAACCTAATAACTATGGCTGCAGATTATGAAAATATAGAAATGCTTTTAAGAAATAATCTTAGCCCGATTAAGATCATTAAAGGTAACCTCATTATGAAAGATGGGGATATGGTTTTCTTAAATTCAAAAGCCACTTTTGGAAAATCCTCGTGCCAGTTGACCTCAGGAAAAATTTTGAGCCTGTATAAAATGCCTCATCTGTTCATCAATGCAAAATGCAAACCACGGATTTATGAGATGACAGAATTTTTCAAGGCAGGTTTTATACCGGATAATATCCGCTCAGAAGTAAAAGCGATTCACTACCAGCAGGGTAGCGCTGATCTTAATCTTTTTTTAGATAAAATTTTACATAATGAATATCCCTTTGTCTATAGGGGAGAATTGTTTTTAAATGGCGGAGGCTTTTTATATGAAAGATTAAAATCTCCCGTTTATAACCTGAAAGGTATTGTCAGATTTAATACTGAGGAAATATCCTTAAATCAGGTAGCTGTTAAGTTAAAAGATTCCAGTGTTACAATAAACGGAGTAATAAAAGATTATAGAAAAGAATTCCCTTTTTTCTCTCTGGCGTGCGGCGGGAATATCTCTTCTTCAGTTATTGCTCCTCTTCTTACCTCAAGCCAGATGGAAAAGTTTAAACCTGAAGGTTTGCTTGGCTTTCGTTTGGGGCTGGAGGGGAAAATCAATGCTCCGAATTTCAAAGGAGATATTGATCTGACAGACCTAAGATACAGTCTTGGCGAAAAATTCATCAAGGAGAAGTTTTATCCTAATGAACTAAATATCGAAGGGAAAATATTTGAGAAAAAAGACCTGTATATTGATAAGGCAACCATCATTTTAGGAACTAATGAGTTTAAGGCTAAGGGAGCAGTCTACGATTTAAAGCACCCCTCTCCCAATATCTCCTTAAGGGCAGAAGGATTTGACCTCAGGGATGCCCAGCAGGCATTTCCTTTCCTCTTTAAACATGAAGTAATAGGCAAACTCAGCGGCGAAATTCGCATAGTTAAAGACGTTAACAATTTTCAGGGGCTGAAACTTTCCCCAAATTTAGACTTAGATAATTCAACAATTGATATAGAGAAATTCAGGATACCCATCAAAAAAATAGAAGGCAGTTTTATTGTCCTTGATGATTCCTTTTCGTTTACTGATGCTTCTGTAAATTTTGGAAACAGCAGATTTGTTCTAAGCGGGAAGGTAACGGATTTTAAAGATCCTAAAATAAACCTGGACCTAAAAACACCATTTATTAATCTTGGTAAACTTTTCACAAAGGAAGAAGAAAAGGGTGATTCTGAATTCAGGCTAAGAAACCTTGAATTATCCGGCCTTTCAGGCAAGCTAAACTACAGCGGCAAACTGCTTAACATTGAAAAGTTAAAGGCTAAATTCTTTGACGGAGAAATTTTCTTAAAAGGGTGGATTGACCATATCCACAGGGAAGAATACCGGTTCCAGTTTTTCCATGAGATCAGGAACAGTGATATCAAAAAATTGCTCGGCTATTTAGGGATAAAGGATTCAGATTTTTCAGGTAAAGTAGATCTCAGGGGGACGTTGTCAGCTAAAGGGGAAAACGGTAATGAGATAAAAAGAAACTTAGATGGCCATGTCACTGTGGTTTCAAAAAATGGAAAAATCAAAAAAACCGGGATCGGGATTTTATCAAAAATCCTCACCTTTTTAAATTTTTTCAAGTGGCATGAATTCTGGATTAAAGATATCCAGGTCAATGGTATGCCCTATAAAAGTCTGACAGGAGATTTTTATATAAAGAATGGGATATTATCAACTGATAACCTCTTCCTTGATGGGAATTCCATGAAGATATCGGCTGTGGGAAATATTGATACCATAAAGGGAAACGTAGATATGAAATTAGGAG
>MGDB01000027.1:0-238 GCA_001790645.1 Candidatus Schekmanbacteria bacterium GWA2_38_11 | reverse complement strand
TGTGGTCAGCAACATTCCTGTAATAGGTTATATTCTTGGAGGAGATAATAAAAGTATTGTCACTGCATATTTTGAAATGAAGGGGAATATTAAAGACCCCTCTGTAAAGCCTATTCCGATTGAGAGCTTAGGAAACGGAATTATGGGGATTTTTAAAAGACTTCTTACATACCCCGGCCATCTCATTTCTCCCGGGAAATAGCGTAAAGTGTAAATTGCAAAGTTATCGTATTGCGTA
>MGDB01000026.1:8842-14282 GCA_001790645.1 Candidatus Schekmanbacteria bacterium GWA2_38_11 | reverse complement strand
GAGGTGATAAGAAATGGCTGTTTATAAAATCCCATATAAAGAGACAGCAACTTGGTATATAGATTATTACCATGAGGGCAAGAGGATTAAAGAAAGAATAGGGAGAGAGGTTCAGGGAATTACCAGGAAGGACGCAGAAAAGGCTTTAAAGGCAAGACAAGGGGAGATAGTGCAGGGGAAATTTAACCTTGCTACTGCCTCTAAGTCTGTTGCTTTTGATGTCATGGTTACGCACTACCTTGAATGGTCAAAGGTAAACAAGAAGTCCCATAAAACAGACTGCTTGAATACCAGCAGACTTTTAGAGTCCTTCTCCGGCATGAGCCTTAAAGATATAACTTCCTGGCATATTGAAAAGTATAAAAGCAAAAGACTGAAGGATGGGTTGCGTGTTGCAAGTGTCAATCGTGAGGTTGCCTGCCTGAAACATATATTTACTAAGGCTATAGAATGGGGTAAGGCAAAAGAGAATCCCGTAAAAAAGGTTAAGCTATTTAAGGAGAATAACAAGAGAGTGAGATTTTTATCAAAGGCAGAAATGGAGTCTCTTTTAAGTGCTTGCAGGAAGTCTCAATCTCCCTGTCTTTACAACATGGTTATTTTGGCCTTGAATACCGGAATGAGAAGGGGAGAAATATTCGGTCTTAAATGGGAGGATATTGACTCAGAACGAAAGATTATAACTATCAGGGAGACAAAGAACGGAGAAGCAAGGAGGATACCTTTCAATGATGAGGTAATGAAGCTTTTGGGAGAGATTCCAAAGTTTGAGAGTCCTTATCTTTTTCCAGGCAAAAAAGGAGAGAGACTTAACAATTTCTCAAATGCCTTTGTGAGAGTCAGGGAGAAGGCAGGGCTTAAGGATTTTCGCTTCCATGACCTCAGACATACCTTTGCAAGTTATCTTGTAATGAGCGGGGTTGACCTTTTTACAGTCAAGGAACTCCTGGGGCACAAAGACATTGATATGACCATAAGATATTCTCACCTTGCACCTGAACACAAAAAAGTTGCAGTAAACAAAGTAGGTGATATAATGAAAAAGGCTTTGGAAAACTCCAATGGTAGTCCAGAATCGGTCAAGGAGAAAGAGGCTTTAATTTTACCAATGGCAATAAATATTTGATATTTAATAATATTGCCGGTGTAGCTCAGGGGTAGAGCAACTGATTCGTAATCAGTAGGTCGGGGGTTCAATTCCCCCTGCCGGCTTTGATGTTTCAAATAGTTAGCCCGCAAGACTAAAAAATGGTGGTGAGTAATTAATCATTGACAGTGTCACATCCAGAGCTTTCAGCGCCACAACACTACCTCCGGTGCAGTTTGAAAAGAGTTTTAAAGAAAAGATTATCGAGGAATCAAGGAAGAGATATGGAAGAACAAGAAAGGAAGTTGGAGAGAAGAATCTGATAAATAAAAACCAACTTTTTTAGGTCGGCTTGTGATTAAAATTCTCCCACCTTTTTCAGAGCGTCTTTATAAACTACTCCTTGAGGGTCAACGTGGAAGCCTTGTTCAATAAGTTTATCAAGAAGGTTTTTCAGATTAGGAATTAATCCATTCAATTTGGCGTTGGTAAGAATCCCTATAGTGCCAATTATGCTTAATCTTCTATTAGCAGCCACATCTCTAACCTTAAAATCATCTGATAGAAATAAACCTGCTTTCTTTTCTAAAGCTAGTGCAACGACTAAAGAGTCTTTCCCCGAAAGTCCTTCTTTGGTAGTCGCTTTTAGAAGAGACGATTCAAGAAACTTTTCTATCTTTATCCATCCATCGTCTAAAGCTTCTTTTAGCTCTTTTTCCCCGGCTCGATTTTTGCCTTCAGAGACTACTTCTTCATAGACAATTTGATGAATTATCAGTTGCGAAAAAAATGTTTTGAGGAGATGGAATTGATTAACTTGGGCAAGATGAATTAGAGGGCCACTGTCGCACACTATTATCATCAAGCAACCCTCTATTTCTCATGAAAGGCAGGGAAATTTTTTAGCTCTTTATCCAACCACCCTTTTTCATAATCAAAGACTGGTATTCTGTGTTCACCCATTAAATCCAAAAACTTACGGTAGGTAATACCTAACAACTCTGCGCCTCTTCGCAAAGAGATTTTATGCCTTCTTACCAAGTCCAATATGGTAGATCTTTTAATTTCACGGACCGCTTCTTTTTCATCTTTCCAAAGCTTTTCTTTGAAAACCTCTTCCGGCACTTCCCACTCAAATTTAATTTTTCTCCTCATGCTTTCTCCTCCCTTATTATTTAAAATATCTTTCGGTTATTTAATTACTGTTTAGAATTTACAAAGAAGCATGCTAACTGTCAAGAAATATGGTTAATTTGAAAAGGAGAATATCCTCATAGCTTTTGGCGCTGAGCCTGAGTCTGACCAATTTGGCATTGCAAATGCTATAACCAGGGTTGCCCAGAGAGAGGAAAGCTGAGAAAAAGCCTTGAGCTTGAAAGGATAGGCGGAAAACTTGTTGTCCTGCCTGCCCAGAAATTTAAAACATTGGATGCTTAACGAACGCTCAACGTAAGGAGATGTGAAACACATCTCCTTTTTTTATGGTCTGGAAATTAATGCTTCTTATCCCTTGCTGGGAAAGGATCATTCCCATAGCTATCTTTATCTTGAATGGTGCCGTCTTTTTTATGTATTACTAATTCGACATGCTGTTTTTTAGCCATATCTCTGCCAATCCCAAGTGCTTTTTCTTTTGTAGGGACTACCCTGCTTGCTCTATTGCTATGCTCCTTTTCAATTGCCCAGCCATCTTCATGAAGAACTATATGAATATTATCTTTTGACAACTTGAAGCACCTCCTTTCATACCAATTTAATATAATAAAAAAATATACCCCTATGTCAAGTATATGTCACTCAATAAATAGCGTGAAATGGGTTTCCTCTCTTTAAATTATTTGTTCATTCAATAAGATATGAAAAGAAAAAAGAAGAAGATAAAAAAATAATTTGTACAGTTGAATTGTCTTGAGTATTAAAATGTTTTTTGCTAATCTTGATCAGTAAACAAGCCTTCAGAGAGAGGTGATAACTATGGCTGATGAGAGAATAAAAAATTATTCAAATCTACTTGACAAGTTAAAAGAGCAAAATAAAAAACGCGAAGAAACAATACAATTTAAAAGAGAAAACATAAAAAAAGAAACAGATATTGTTGACCTATTAGAAGATACCAGCAGAGATTATAAATATATTGAGGAAATGTATGATTCCGTACCTAGAGAAAAAATACAAAGTATGTCCGAAAGAAAATACTTAGAATTAGAAAGCCCTTTAAAGAGTGCTATTGTTTCTGGCGAAACAACCAAATATTTATATGAGGAAAGTTATCAAAGAAACTTTCAATCTAAACAGCATGTTGATACGACAACATCTATAAATACTATGTCCAGTGCATGCGCAACAAGTCTACAAGTTTTCTCAAAAAGTAATCCTGACTGGTTTCCTGATTATGAGAAAATTACACATGAATACGAAATTAAAGACGAAACAAATATCCATATAAAATATATAGAAAATTATTTACAAAATCATTTTCCTAATATCAAAGATGAATTTAAAACATTTATCAGTCAATTTATTATGTTTCGTGGCAATAATTCTCTATATATGAATCTTATTGGGGCACGTAGTCTATTCTTTTTAAAATTAATTTTTGGCTTTTCGAAAAACAATTATGAAGTTGAATATCCTCGACTTGAAGCGATCATTAAATTTGTATTTGGCAACAATACCCCCCTACCATCAGCCGAACCATTATTAAGAACTTGCGGAAATATCTACTCGGAAATGTCTGAGCAGGATCGTTCTTCAGATGAATGTATTAAGCTAGGAGCAGGAAACCCGGCCTATATCGAAAACCTTTTTATAAGGCTTATTGGTAATATTGCTGCAATTTTAAAACTTCGAGATAGTTATTTCCAAGAGTAGTAGTTTTTCTCAATATACTACGACTTTCCACAAGCAAATCCAGTGTCCATATATGGGACTTTTATATGGGACTTTTTGCAAAAAGAGCTTAATTAGGCAAATTGTATCCACGGGATATTCTTGACACTACTAGAAAAATCAAATAGATAGGCAAATTAAAAGGAGGGGTAAGTATTCGTAATCAGTAGGTCGGGGGTTCGATTCCCCCTGCCGGCTTTGAAATCTTAAATGAGGCAACAATAGTAGTTTGTTTTTTTGTGGTGAATCTGAATACAGACTTCCACTTTTTGCCACCTGTATCCACCCTCCTTATTCTGCCAGGACGAATACTCCTTGACATTTTGGTATTATAGTATATTACATCATTTATTGTCAGAAAAATAAACAAAATACCAGAAATAGAATAAACAAAACAATTTTCAGGGAGTCTATAAATGAAAAAAGTCTTAGCTTATATAAACACCGAACAATACGAAAAATTGCAGAAGGAAGCCCTGCAAAAGAGAGTCTCAATTGCTAAAATTATGAGGGAGGCTTTTGCTGAATATTTCAGGGAAAGTAATATCGAGAAAGCCTGATTTTCATAAAATATTACCTTTGCAGCACAAAACAATACCATATCTGCCATTAGCACCACTTTAAGACATTTAGTACTTCTATTGCGTTATTAAATTAAAACTTAACAATTCAGAACTACGTTCTTGAGTACTAAAAAAATATTTCATTTCCTTATTACTCTACTGGCGTAAATAATTATTTCAATGCCAATGTGGAGTCAGCTACACGTGAGTTAATTGCATCTACAGCATCTTTATCGCACTCAACTTTCCCTTGACCATTTATTAGACCTGCCTGTATATTCTTAAAATATTAACTTACCAGTAATTAGCAGTAAAAAATTTATATTAACAGGAGGAAAAAGTGAAGTTTAAATATTATTTCAGCACTACCAGCCCCTTTTGCTATACAGGCAATCAGAGAATATTTGATATGGAGAAGGAATTTGGTTTTAAATGGGAACTTAAACCCTATGCCATAGATAGACCTGCTGACTCCTCGCCTCCTGACCCCAATGAGATGAAAAATATGCGGGTAGATATCCAGAGATTAACGAATTACTATAAACTCCCTCTCTCGTTTCCTAAAAAACCTCCAAAAGACAGGTCCCATCTCGAATGCTTTTTCATTGCCCATGATAAGGAAAAGGGTAAGGAATATATTTTAGCTGCAAACCGTGCTTACTGGGGAGAGGGGAAAGATATAGGAGAACTGAATGTACTATCGGAGATTGCAAAATCCATCGGGCTTGATGAGAAAGATTTCAAAGATAAATACGGAGACCAGGGTCTGAAGGAACGCCTTAAAAAATCCACTGATGAAGGCAATGCTGACGGGGTCTTTGGAGTACCAACCCTTTTTATCGAGAATGAGATTTTCTGGGGGCAGGACAGGCTCGATTTTGCCCGCAGGAAATTAGAGAGT
>MGDB01000026.1:5657-8763 GCA_001790645.1 Candidatus Schekmanbacteria bacterium GWA2_38_11 | reverse complement strand
AAAAAAGTAAGAAGGCCGCCAGTTGCAAAAATATCAAAAGAGGAAGCAGAAAAGGCGATTGCAGAGTACCTTGCAAAGCATTATTTCCTTGTTCTTGGGACATGTGAAAACAATATCCCCCATTGCACAACCCTTGCCTATGTAAGCAGCGGAACAACAATCTACATTTTTACAGGAAACACAAAGGCTGTAAAAAATATAAGGATAAACCCAATAGTAAACCTCGGCATCTATACGGAAGTGCCATACCATCCTGTCCAGGGAGTCAACTACAGAGGAAGGGCAGAGATAATATTACAGGATAATCCTGAATTTATTGTAGGGTGGAAAGCGTTCTGCAATAACCCCACCCTCAGGAAAGAAGAACCCTGGGCAAACATGGAATACTTAAAAAGGATTTCACCAGGGGCACTACTTATAAAAATAGTCCCTGACGAGATAGTCCTTCACGATCACAGTCGGGAAGACTATCCTATTGTGGTTTGGAGTAAGAAATAAAAACGTATTTATACTCTATCTATTTTTAGAAGATATTCTTTTTAACAAATCCTTGACTATGTCTTGCCTCAATCCATTTTTCCCAATGCCTTATTTGATTTGTCCTACTACCCTACTTTAACCGGTAGGCAGGTGACATTGACAAAAGTTATTTTATGTTATAGTTTCCATTGTCAATAGTGCTTTAAGAGTAATTTCTCTCCCCCCCTTTAGCAAAAGGGGAGTTATTAACCTTTCTTTATTCAGAGAGGAAAGAATTAAATGAGTGATCTTTGTATTAAATTAAAGGATAAGGTACTTGGAGGTGGGGAAATCACCTTTGAGGAGGCGGTGGAATTAATATGTTTAGAAGGACCCTTAGTCTTTGACCTTATCGCTTCTGCCAACTGGATAAGAAATACCTATAAAAAAAATAAGGTCATACTCTGCTCTATTATTAATGCAAAATGCGGCGGGTGCCCGGAAGACTGCGCCTTCTGCTCACAGTCAGTTCATCATCAGACTGACATAGCTTCTTACCCTCTCCTTCCTTCTGATGAAATAATTGATACAGCAAAAAAAGCATTCAGTGAAGGGGCTACTGAATTCTCGATTGTAACAAGCGGCAGAGGGATAAGCGAGGAGAAGGAAATATCAAGTCTTGCAGAAACCTTTTCTAAATTTAATGAAAACTTAAATATCCCAAGCTGCGCCTCACTCGGCCTTTTAGACCTTGATACAGCCTTAAAGTTTAAGGCAGCAGGTCTTAAGAACTATCATCATAACCTTGAGACAGCAAAAAGTTTTTTCCAAAATATCTGCTCTACCCATACCTATGAGGAAAGCGTTGATACAGTGAGAATTGCTAAAAGTGCCGGGTTTAGAGTCTGTTCAGGCGGAATCTTTGGGATGGGAGAATCACCGAGGCAGAGGGTTGAATTAGCATTTATATTAAAAGAGCTTGATGTGGACTCAATACCAATGAATTTTTTAAACCCTATCCCGGGAACTCCCCTGGAAAGCATTCCTCCCTTAAAGCCGCTTGAAATATTAAAGACGATTGCAACCTACCGCTTCGTTTTCCCAAAAAGGGATATAACGATTTGCGGCGGTAGAGAAATTAATCTGCGGGACCTGCAGGCTTTAATGTTCATTGCAGGAGCAAACGGAACAATGCTCGGGAATTATCTCACAACAAGGGGAAGGGCTTCGCAGGCGGATTTGCAGATGATTAAGGATTTAGAACTGGAGGTAGATTAAAGTAAATAACATCATATTCTTGCGCCGCCATACAGAACACTTTTGTCCTATATAAAACAGTAACCAAGTTAATTGAATATAATTTGTAGAAACAGACCTTCAGGTCTGTTAATTAACGGGTCTAAAGACCCGTTTCTACAGTTCTTAAAAGAGCATAGGAAGCAGAATGGCCATTAACAAAGAAAAAATGGATGAAAAAACAGAGCTTGAGCATGATGACAAGCAATATGTCTGGCATCCCTTTACACAGATGAAGGAGTACAGAGAAGAAAAGCCTCTGATTATAGCCGAAGGGGGCGGCGTTTATTTAAAGGATATTGAGGGAAATTCCTATATTGATGGTGTTTCGTCACTCTGGGTCACACTCCATGGTCACAGGAAAAAAGAGATTGATGATGCTATAATTAACCAGATTAAAAAAATTTCTCATTCTACCCTTTTGGGGCTTGCCAATATCCCTTCAATAAAACTGGCAAAGAAGCTAATTGAAATCTCACCAAAGGGGCTTGAAAAAGTTTTCTTTTCTGATAACGGCTCTACTGCAGTTGAAATAGGAATAAAGATCGCTTTCCAGTACTGGCAGCAAAAGGGAGAAAAGTTTAAAAGCAAAACAAAAATAGTTTCACTTAAAAATGCCTATCATGGAGACACCATCGGTGCAGTCTCTGTCGGAGGAATAGATCTCTTCCACAGTATCTACAGCCCTCTGCTATTTACAACTTTTAAGGCAAAGTCTCCTTACTGCTACAGATGCGAAGACGGGAAAACTTATCCTGATTGCGGTCTTGCCTGTGCCAAAGATTTAAAAAAAATTCTGAAAAAAAATAGCACTAAGATTGCAGCCTTTGTAATAGAGCCAATGGTCCAGGCAGCAGGCGGTATGATTGTATCACCACCAGGGTATTTAAAAAAGGTAAGAGAGCTTTGCACAGAGTATAATATTTTAATGGTTGCTGATGAAGTGGCAACTGGCTTTGGGAAAACAGGCAAGATGTTTGCCTGTGAACAAGAATGGGTGACCCCTGATATCATGGCAGTTGCAAAGTCAATAACCGGAGGCTATCTGCCTTTGGCTGCAACTATTACAACAGATGAAGTTTATAATGCGTTTTTAGCAGATTACAAAGATTTTAAAACCTTCTTCCACGGCCACACCTATACCGGAAACCCTCTGGCATCTGCAGCAGCTTTGGCATCGTTAAAGATCTTTGATGATGAAAAGGTGCTTCCTAAGCTCCAGGCAAAAATTTCATATCTTGCTGAAAGGCTAAAGGAGTTTCACGAGCTGCCCTCTGTCGGTGATACCAGGCAATGTGGATTCATTATAGGCATAGAGCTTGTCAGGAACAAAGCCACAAAAGAACCTTAT
>MGDB01000026.1:0-5646 GCA_001790645.1 Candidatus Schekmanbacteria bacterium GWA2_38_11 | reverse complement strand
AAAAATAGGGATAAAGGTAATAATGGAGGCAAGAAAGCATGGCGTTATATTAAGGCCTCTTGGAAATGTGATTGTTCTGATGCCGCCACTCTCCATATCTAAGAATGAACTAAAGCAGCTTTTAGATGCAACTTATAAGTCTATTAAAGCTGTGAGTTGAACTCCTGCAGCCGCATTGTAAGATTTTTTTTATCCTTGATTAAAAAGTTGTTGAAATAATTTTATTAATTTAATATCCTTAATATAAATTTAAATTAATTTTATAAGGAGAAACTATGCGCTATACAAAATTAAGTTTAAAGCTTTTATTTAATTATATTTTGGTACTTTTCATTTTGCTCCTCCCTTACCAGGCTTTGGCAGAGGAAAAGACTGAAAAATCCACTCCTCCTGCACAGGTCAAGGAAGCAAAAAACCCTGAGATACAGTTCCAGGAAGATTTTTTTGATTTTGGAAAAATAGAGCAGCAGAAATCAGTCAGCCATATATTCAAATTTAAAAACACAGGAAACGCTGACCTCGTTATTAATGATTTAAAATCAACATGTGGATGTACGGCTGCGCTTGTAACTTTAAAAGTTATACCTCCGGGAGGAAACGGAGAGATCAAGGTAACCTTTTCTTCTAAGAATTTTCAAGGGGAAGTAAAAAGATCAGTATTTGTCAGTTCCAATGATCCCAAGAACAGTAAGGTTATATTGAATATAAAATCGTTTGTGCAGGCATTTCTCGAGGTAAAACCAAAATTCATAAATTTCGGGAGTCTAAAGAAGGGAGAGGCGATTTCAAGGTCTCTGACTGTAAAGAATCTTACCAATGCACCGGTCACCATAAAGGAGGTAAAAAGTGAAGTAAAGGACCTTAAAATAGGAGATTTTGAAAAGGAAATAAACCCTGAAGAGGAAACTATTATTAACCTGACCCTTAACCCAACAACTTTACTCCAGGATCTTTTAGGGAATATAGAAATTACAGCCAACCAGCACCCCGATGAAAAGCTTATAATCCCAGTTTCAGGAAGGATAATCGGGGATATAATATTAATGCCTGAAAACATTTACTTTGGCATGCTGAAGAAAAGTGAAAAATCTGAACAAAAAATAAAGATCACCAACAACAGCGATAAAGCGTTAAAACTGTTAGAGGTTAAATCAAGCCTTGAATTCATTAAACCAGGTTTTAATGGAGATACAATTTTACCCAAGAAAAGCCTTGAGTTAACTTTGTCTACTCTACCTGCTGCTCCTGCTGGTCCGTTTAGAGGTAAAATAGAGATTAAGACCGATAATAAAGACCAGCCCCTGCTCTCAGCAATGCTGTCAGGTGCAGTGAAAGAATAGAGCGGAAAAATGATTTTGAAATAATGTCAACCAATGAGAGGACAACTATCTTTCACGCCCCTTATATTTTGCCGATAGGCCTTCCTCCAATAAGTGACGGGGCAATAAAGATAAGAAAAGGAAAGATAGTTGCTGTTTCAAGGTTCAGGGACTTACCTAAGACCGGAAAAGAGAAATTAATATCACTTCAGGATTCTTTAATTTTACCCGGATTTGTAAACAGCCACACCCATCTTGAGTTATCCTGCTTTAAAGGAGTGATAAAAAGGAAGAGACCATTTAGTAAATGGGTTAGGGAAATAATTGAGGCAAAAAAAAAATTATCTGAAAGAGATTGCGAAACCTCTATCAGAGACGGAATCCTTGAGTCCCTCAGGGGAGGGATAACATCTTTTGGAGATATTACAGGGACTGGACTTTCTTTAAAGGTCATGGAGAGAATGGGAGTAAGGGGAATAGCCTTTCACGAACTTATAGGGTTTAAAGAGGAAGACGCACGGAGGATCTTTGCCACATTTATGAAGAGAATTATAATGTTTCAAAAAAAACTCGCAGGCTTGGAGAGTACTGTTGGTATAGGGGTATCTCCTCATTCTCCTTATTCAGTGTCTCCAGAACTTTTCAAATTGTCCTGCGGCTTTGCAGGGAGATTAAATCTTCCAGTCTCAATTCATCTCTCTGAAACAGAGGAGGAGGTAAGGTTTTTAAAGAATGGCAATGGTCCTTTGAAGAAACTCCTTTTGGATTTAGGCAGTTTTGACAGAGGCTGGAACCCCCCTGGGTTATCTCCTTTAAGGTATCTCCATTCTCTCAAAGTTCTCAGCCCCAGGACAAGTATTGTCCATTTCAACTTCTTTGATGAAGAAGATTTGAGGGTTGCAAAAAAATCTAATATAAAAATAATTTACTGTCCCAAAAGTAATAATAAATGGTTTAGCAGGAAAAGATCTCCTGTTATGGATTGCTTCAAAAAGGCTATTCCATTTTCTATTGGTACGGACTCATTGGCAAGCAATGATTCCCTTAATATGTTTGATGAAATGAGAATGTTTAAATCCCTTTACCCTTTATTCCCAGCAAAAAAAATCTTGAAAATAGCGACTGCAGGAGGAGCCTGCTGCTTAGGATTAGAGGACAGAACAGGAAGCTTGCAGCCCGTAAGGTTTGCCGATTTTATAGCTGTAAGAATTCCCAAAAGCATAAATTCGAAAAATCTGGCTGAATATGTTGTAAGAGAAGTAAAAGAGGCATCTCTTTCAGTCATAAATGGTAGAATTGTGTATGATTCTCTGGGAATATAGTATAGCTTCAATCTGTTATCATTAAAATGGGCAGGTTAGGGTTTCCTGATCCTAACCTGTTGCGGGGTCTGGAGACCCCGCTCTACCAATGTTTTTACTAATAGTTGCAACTGCATAGGTAGCCGTAAAGGAAAACAAATCTTTCACCGATATGAAAAAAATCTGAAAGTAATCTTAAAGTGACTTTCTCCTGTTTTTCTTGACAAAATATAGTATACTATTTCATTATTATTAAAGTAGTGAAAGGCTTAAGCCAGAAGGATTCGAGGATTCAGAGGATTTGAGTAACAAATAAAAATCAAATCCTTTTCAGCAAATCTTCTAAAGATTAAACATAGGTTTTAATATTATATGATAAGTTCTGTAGTTAAAATCTTGCGGCCGAAGCAGTGGACAAAGAACCTGATAATATTTTCAGGCCTTATCTTCTCTGTAAATCTTTTTAACAACGCCCTGATAATTAAAGACCTTCTGGCCTTCATTCTTTTCTGCGGCCTTTCCTCAAGCATCTATATTATAAATGATGTTTTCGATTTAGAAAGTGACCGCAAACATCCGCTGAAATGCCTAAGGCCACTGCCATCAGGAAAGATAAAGGTAAGTCATGCTGTGATTCTTGCTTCGGTCCTGTCACTGGTCAGCATCTTAGGCTCCTTTGCCCTTCACTACACCTTCGGGATTATAGGAGTAATCTATTTCATATCTTTTCTGCTTTACTCTCTTTACTTTAAACATGTTGTGATCCTGGATGTTCTGATAATCTCAATGGGTTTTGTCCTTCGGGCTGTAGGAGGGGCATTAGTAATAGAAGTCAGGGTCTCTCCCTGGTTTCTTATCTGCACATTCCTCCTCTCTCTCTTCCTGGCTCTTGGTAAAAGAAGGCATGAGCTTGTGCTGCTGAATGATCAGGCAGGCGAGCATAGAAAGATACTTGATGAATATAGCCCATATTTTCTTGATCAGATGATCTCTGTCGTCACTCCTTCTACTTTGCTTGCTTACTCCATATACACTCTCTCAAAGGATGCAATAAAACCAAATTTAGAATATACTGTTCCTTTTGTAATTTATGGGATTTTTAGATACTTGTATCTTATTCACCAGAAAGGCGAGGGAGGAAACCCTGAATTAATACTGTTAACAGATCTGCCAATCATTATTAATTTGATCTTATGGGGTTGCACCTGCGTTTACCTTATCTATTTTTACAGATGAGTGATTTATTATGAAGATTTCAGTAGTCATTCCGGTCTATAATGAAAAAGCCACCATTCTTGATCTTATAAAGAAGGTTGAAAGCGTAAATCTGGAAAAGGAGATAATCCTTGTTGATGATTGTTCTACTGATGGAACAAGGGAGATATTAAAGTCCCTGGGAGATAATAAATATAAAATATTTTTCCAGGAAAGAAACAGCGGCAAGGGAGCAGCTCTCAGAACCGGATTTGATCATGTAACAGGTGATATTGTAATAGTGCAGGATGCGGACCTTGAGTATGATCCAAATGAATACGGGAGACTGATTGAACCAATTCTGCATGGGAAGGCTGATGTAGTTTTTGGCTCCAGGTTTTTGGCTGGTCCCCACAGAGTTCATCTTTTCTGGCATTACCTTGGCAACAAGATGCTGACCACTCTTTCAAACATATTCACAAACCTCAACCTTACTGATATGGAAACCTGCTACAAAGTTTTTAAAGCTGAAATACTAAAAAGCCTTAATCTGAAGTCCAACAGGTTTGGTTTTGAACCGGAGTTTACGGCAAAAATCGCAAAAAGAAAATATAGAATTTACGAAGTTCCAATTTCCTATTATGGCAGGGACTATTCTGAGGGGAAGAAAATTACATGGAAGGACGGGATTATTGCTATCTGGTGTATCATTAGATACAGGTTAATGGATTAGTCCTGAACGTTTATCGTACTGTGTACAGTGTACCGCGTAAGACGCTGTACGAAATACTCAGTACGCAGTACAGCCATGCTTTTTAGCTTTTCATCTTGGGTTAAATAATTCCTTTCTCCTTTGCATTTTTAAGCCATTCATATTCCTGTGTTAGACCTTCTTCAACTCCTACCGCAGGAGAAAAATTAATTATCTCTTTTGCCTTTGATGTTTCAGCCATGGTATTTTTTACATCCCCCTTCTGTTTTTCTATATACTTTACCTTTATTTTAGATTTCACTATCCCCTCAATAATTTTCAGAACCTTCTTGAGGCTTATTCTGTTACCGCCCCCCAGGTTGAATACTTCTCCTTTTGCCCTGTCGTCACTTAATGCAGAATTTATTGTTCCTTCCACTATATCAGAAACAAAGGTAAAGTCTCTTGTCTGCTCCCCATCGCCAAAGACAACTACCTCTTTGTCTTCTGAGACCGCTTTTAAAAAAATGTTAAATGCCATATCAGGTCTTTGCCTTGGGCCAAATACTGTAAAATATCTGAGAGAGACTGCGGGGATATTATAATTTTTATAATATAAATCGCAGAGATGTTCGCCTGCAAGTTTTGTTACCCCGTAAGGTGATACAGGCCTTACTTTACCGTTCTCCCGCATTGGAAGGTCGTCTGTATCGCCGTAAACCGAAGAGGAAGAAGCATAGACGAATCTCTTTATGGGAAATTCCTTTGAGGCCTCAAGAAGCCGCTGGGTCGCTAAGATATTGTTTTCTGAATATACAGAAAAATTTTTACCCCAGCTTGAACGCACTCCTGCCTGGGCAGCTAGATGGAAGACATAATCAACTCCGTCTAAAAATTGGGAAAGATTAAGATTGATTAATCCTCCCGGAATAAGGCTAAAGCCAGGCTGGTAGTTCAACTTGGCTAAGTTATATTCTTTTATTTTACGGGGATAAAAATCTGTAAAGCAATCGATCCCGATTACATTTATTCCCATATCTAAAAGCTTCTCAGCAAGGTGAGAACCAATAAAACCAGCCACTCCTGTAACTAATGCACGCATAATGAAATTAAAATATATTAACTTTAATACAAAAGCAAT
>MGDB01000025.1:9376-13055 GCA_001790645.1 Candidatus Schekmanbacteria bacterium GWA2_38_11 | reverse complement strand
CAAATGACAAAATAAATTCTAATAATTAAAACAGCTATGAGCTGTAAGCTTTAGGCTATAAGCACAATATTTAAAAGCATTAAGATATTTCATAGATTTTAAGTTTAAATCAGATTTCCCCTTTAAAGTTATTAGTTTTAAAAAGCTTACAACTTAAAGCTTATAGCTTACAGCTAAAAATAGCTGAATATAGCGGTAATACATTATGAAACAAGAATTGATTTTACATCATTTAGAGGAATTAGCTGAAAAGCTTTCTATTAAAGTAGTCTATGAAGACCTAAAAAAAGAAGGGATTACTTCTAAAGGAGGATTATGTAAGGTTAAAGGAGAGGACAGGATAATAGTTAACAAGAACCTGACAACCGCAGACAGAGTTGATATGCTGGCTAATGAGCTGTCAAAGTTTGACACAGACCAGATCTATCTCCCTCCGGTTATAAAGGAGATACTGGGAAAGAAAACAGATATTGACAAAGCTAACTTTTAAAGTTCCCTTCCCCTATCGAGAGTAGATGCCAATTTATCTCCTCTCCCCCTCGGGGGAGAGGATTAAGGTGGGGGGGTCCTTCTACAGACTTAGGATGAATCATGGTGAGACTACGGCGTGAGCTCAGTCGAACGTTTGTCGAACCATCACCCTCACTCCAGCCCTCTCCTATCAAGGGAGAAGGAAAGGAAGATTATTTTGAGACTAAAAACGATTAAAAATAAAAGTATAATTTTTCTGATACTAATCATTTCAAGCCTTCTTCTGGCACCAATCTCATGTTCCTTGAAAGATGCAGTCAAAAAATGTAAGTTTAAGGTTGATAGAATAGCCATAAAGGATTTCAGCAACGAGGGGTTTAAGGCAGTAGTGACCTTTAAAATAAAAAACCCTAACTGGATTAGCTTAACTATAGATGACCTTGAATATACTGTATGGGTAAATGGTAAGGAATTGGGTAATGGGAAAAGCGAGGACAAAATCTCTATTCCGAGAAAAAGTAAAAGTTATGTAGATGTTCCCCTCCAAATTAAGCTTACTGAGCTATCAGGCTCTTTATTTAAAATTCTTTTTTCAGGCAATATAGAATACCGTGTAAAGGGAAAGGCAGTTTTTGCAACTTTCCTTGGCAAGATTGAATATCCCTTTGATCTGGAAAAAGAGATGAAAAGGTCTAAAAAGAAAAAATCAGAAAAAGCCGACCTGTAAATCGAAATGAACTCCCCTCCGACAGAACCGCGAGGTATCAAACTCTCATTATGTCAGAAACATTCCGTCATTCCGCACTCGATGCGGAATCCAAGTTATTGTATTCTGGTTTCCCATTTCCACTGGAACGACGTCTGGATTCCTGCTTCCGCAGGAATGACAAGAAAATATAGCAGCCTCTTCTAATATTGCACTATAAATTTCTTCCCGTTACTTGAACCATAGACTGTTTTAACTTTTATAGTAACTACCTTCTCTCCCCTTTTGCCTAATTTCATTTCAGGAACGATAACTGTAATACTTTCATTAGTTGATAAACATTATTCAAAAATATTCAATAAGATTTTCAACATCAGGCAAAAAAGTGATTATAAAGAATTTGTTGAATTGTCTGCCGAAGATGCTACTGAGTTTGTTAATCTTGCAAGCGAATCTTTATCAGGTATTAAAAATTTTTTACAGAAACTCTGATTTTGAAGATAATTCTTTAGACAGTTCATCTTCAGTATATTGAAATATTGAAACCTTATGCTGGGCAAGATAATCAAGAAAATCGCTATGGTATAGTCCTGCTATCTCAGCACCTTTCCCAAAAGGTACCTTCCCTTCTTTTACTAATTCCATAGCAAGAAGTTTTCTTATCTCTGACGGCATTTCATTTTTGCTTTTCCGCATAAAATCCAAAGTTTCTTTTGGAAGATCAAGTATTATTTTTACCTGAGCCATAATTATTTATCCTTTCAATTTATATAAAATTAAACCAATTAAAAAACAATGTCAAATTACCCAATATGATAAGATTGTTTTGCATTGACAGGCAAATAGTTTGAGTATATTTTAAAAACTGTTTATTTTTTAAAATTATCTGTGGAGTTAATTATGATTAAAAAAAGAAGTGACGCAATCCTTTTCCTTTTTTTCTTCCTTCTATCCTTTACTACCTTTGCCAGTGCGGGTTATATAACCATAGAGACAAGGACAACTGCAACTCTCACAGATAGTACTCTTAAGGTAACAGTAGATGTGAAAAATAACGGCAATGAGCCTGCCTATAATGTGGAGATAACTGCAAATGCGGAGAACAACACCAGGTCAAGCAAGGTCAAGGATATATTAAATGTCAGTGAAACATTTAAAGCAGATTTTGATTTTAATTTGGACCTGAAATACCCTGGCAGATACCCTCTTGTAATAGCAGTAAACTATACAGATGCTAACCAGTACCCCTTTTCAGCCATTTCCTGCTCTAATTTTTATTACAAGGAAAATGTCATCCCCCAGGTCTTTGCCAAATCTGCTGAGCTTACAATGTCAAAAAATGGAGAGCTTTTTCTTAATATAAAAAACCTGACTAAAGAAAATATAAACCTTAATATCCGTCTCATAATCTCAAAGGAACTCTCTGCTGAAGTTGCTGCAAAAAAAATAACACTGGAAGGAAGAGCTGAAAAAGAGGTTAAGTTCGCAGTAAATAATTTTTCTGCCCTGCCAGGGAGTAATTACCAGGTTTACGCAATTCTTGAATATGATGACTCAGGCAAGCACTATTCAACTGCAATACCCGGGATAGTAAAGATTGAAAAAGAAGGAATATTTTTTCAAAAATATAAGATATTTATAATTATTGCTGCTGGAATATTGATAGCACTGTTTTTAATTTATCAGTTCAGGCCAAAAGCAAAAGTGTAAAAAAGGATTCAAGAATTCGAGGGGATTTAATAATCCTCCCACCCCCACTTTACCTGCCTGCCGGTAGGCAGGGAAAAGGGAGGAAAGAGGGGATTTGATTTTTCAGCACACTGTTCAAAAGATGTCTCAGAAAAAAGAAATCATATGTGACATTGCAATCCTGATTTTTGTTGAACTCTTCATTCTCTCGTTCTTTAACCTCTCCCTAATCTTTAAAGATACCATCTTAAGCGGAGGGGACAGCGCTTCACACTATTCAACTTTGAACTACTTATCAAATATCCTTTTGCCAAGCGAGAGGATTATAGGATGGGATCCGGGTAATTTTGCAGGTAATCCCCTGTTCCAGTTTTATTTTCCAGTCCCCTTCCTTCTGGCAGTTTTCCTCGGAATAGCTATCCCGCTCACTGTTGCACTTAAGATTGTTACTCTCCTTGGAATATTCTCTCTCCCTGTTTTCACTTATCTGTGCTTCAGGAAATTAAACTATGCCTTCCCCATACCTGTGATCGCTTCGGTTTTTACCACTGCTTTCCTCTTGAATGAAAGCTATACGATGTGGGGCGGCAATGTTTTGAGCACCTTTGCTGGAGAGTTCTGCTACAGCATAAGCCTGTCCATATTTGTTCTCTATATTGGCAGCCTTTATGAAGGGATAAAAAAGAATCAAAACCATATCACAAATGCACTGCTCTTAAGCCTGTGCGGGTTGTCACACGCCATTCCTTTCATGGTCTTGCTGACAATTCCTTTGTTCTTTCTCATCAGGAAAGAAAAATTTAAAGAGAATCT
>MGDB01000025.1:0-9144 GCA_001790645.1 Candidatus Schekmanbacteria bacterium GWA2_38_11 | reverse complement strand
CCTTTTAGGGTTTATTACCCCCTACATAAAACCCAAGATAATTTTGGCTTTCTTATTATTTATCGGCACTGCCTTTTTTGTAAACCCCAATGTAAAAGAGGCAAGGAGCTGGTTTAAATGGAATTACGAAGGATATGAAGGGAAATCTACATGGCAGACTTTTTCTAAGATAAACCAGTTTATCAAGGGTACGTATCAGGACCCAAGGGTAGCTTATGAAAAATCACCTGTCATAAATGCATTCGGGAGTGATAGGGCTTTTGAATCTATCCCGCTCTTTGCCGGCAGGCAAACCCTTGAGGGGTTACATTTCTCACCCTCTATATCATCAAGGATAATCTCTTTTCTCCAAACAGAATTCTCAAAGGAAGTAATGGCCCCGGTATCATATATATTTTCAAAGCCTGATATTACGCATCTCCCTTCAAAATTCAAACTGTTTAACATTAACCAGGTAATTGTCGCAAGCCCCCTTATCAAAGAAATGTTCCGCGAAAACAATGAATTTAAGGAAGTATTGAGGATAAATAATTTTTCCATCTTCCAGTTCATTAATTACCCAAATAACTATATTGAACCTGTGAAATTTGCTCCTGTCCTCTACACGGGAAAGGATTGGAGGGAAGCATTTGTCAAATGGTTTAAGATGGCAAATGCACTGGAAGTCCCTGTTATACCAGCAAGCTACATTTCAAAAGATGATCTGAAATATTTTAACTCAAAGACTGACAACATCCTTGACCTTGAAAGATTTAAAAAGGAAATCCAAATGCCCGCAAACTGTAAAATTGAGGAAAAAATCGATACTTTTAAAATAGAATTTAAAACCTCATGCCCCGGCGTTCCACACCTCATCAAGTTTTCCTATTTCCCTAACTGGAAGGTTAAAGGTGCTGACAGAATCTATCCGGTTACCCCATGTTTTATGCTTGTTATACCCAAGGGAAACGAAGTAGTGCTCACTTACGGCAGGACCTTTGAAGATTACATCGGGATCATCTCTACAATTGCCGGAATTCTTTTTATAATCCTGCTCCCTTTTATTAAAAAATCAAACTCCTCAGAAGATGCAACACATGGAACTCTTTCTGAGCACATTTTAGAAGCTATCTTCAAGATAAGAAATTATATTTTCTTTTTGCTGATAATAATAATCATCACTGCCTCTTTCTATTCAATTAAAAACCGCAACCTCCCGGTCAATACATATCTGAAAGGCACCAAGCTTTTCAATGAACAGAAATACGAGATGGCAATAAGACTTTTTGAGAAGATAACAAAGGATGAAAGATATGACCTTGCAGACACTATACTCTGCCTCCTCTTTGAAGGAAGGAGCTATGTCAAGCTTAAGGATTATGATAAAGGCATTGAAACTTTTCAGAGGATAATAAACCACTATCCATATTCAAGGTTTGTATCAGAGGCATATTATGAAATTGGGATGGCTAACTTATTTCAGAATAAAAAAGACGAGTCAAGAGAATTTTTCAAGAAAGCAGTAGAAGTTGATAGATTCTCAAATTATTCAGATTATGCCAAGGATAGATTAAAAGAGATAGAAAAAACATCTGACGA
This sequence comes from Candidatus Schekmanbacteria bacterium GWA2_38_11, assembly GCA_001790645.1. Lineage (GTDB taxonomy): Bacteria > Schekmanbacteria > GWA2-38-11 > GWA2-38-11 > GWA2-38-11 > GWA2-38-11. Next base: position 7,566 of record MGDB01000025.1, on the reverse strand, counting down.
TTCAGAAGGGCCACTAAAGCTGACACCAGTTGAGCTTTTAACGGATAAAGCACTCATGAAATCGATTCAACAAGGCAAAAAAGATAAAAGGATCTTTATTGATCTTTCACATGGTAAATTGGATCCCAACTTTAAGGTTTTGCTTAGGTCATGGGGTTATAATCCAATTAGCCCTCAATCAGGTTTTCAGAACAACAAAGAAAAGCTATTTCAATCTGGGATTCTGATGATGTCATATAAAGTTGGTGGAGGTGAATTTACTTCAAAAGAAATGGATACTATCAGGAAATTTATCAACTCTGGTGGCAGTCTATTTCTGCTTTGCCCTGTTTGGGTCTGGAACGCATATGACCATAAACCACTTGAGCTTAATCCCTATCATCAAATTGGGAAATTCTATAATTTGTTACTCATTGAGGAGTATCCTAAAGGCAGGCTCATTTCAACTAGAAATGTTATTACACCCGGCATGCAAATAGAGTCACAAGATTGGTGGGGTGCCTTTTCAAGAATTATTGCACTGAACAAACAAAATATTTCATTGTTTGAAGACCAAGATAATAAAAGCTTTGGCATGGCTGCAGTCCTTGGAGAAAGTAAGCTTGTCCTCATTGGACAAGATTTTCTATCTAAACCTCTAAGTTATCAAAAAGAAATAAATTTGAAGGCTTACACTGTTAAATTACTTGATTGGCTAGGAAAGAACTAAACCTATACAGGTTTAAAAAATCTGTGCTATTTCTTTTCTTCTTTTAGGGGAGAGGTTCTCTGCTCTTGCCCCTTTACCTCCTTTTAAGTCACCTAATCTGCCGAGAGCTACAGCAGCGGGGTTCTTTTCTGATTTGATATTATTTTCGGGTTGTGAGATAGAGTACTCTTTAGTTGTTTCTGCCACGATCTGAGCGGCAATAATGTTGTAGCAAAGTCACTAAGTAATAACGAAGTTATAGAAAAAGTATATAATAAAGCAGGGGAGACAGGAAAATATAAAAGCAACTGATACTTTTTGATCTATAAATAAGACACCCTGTACTCTTGCACAGGAACTTCACAGTTTAATCACTAAGAATAATATTACAAAAAAAGTTACAAAAGAAATAATATTAAAAACTATTTCAAAAAATGTTTTCTCAAACCTTAGATCTATAGCATAAAGGCTTTCACTTTCAGGAAGTGAAAAAGTTATTAGGTGGTCATCGGTTTTATCTATTTTAGTTTGGATTCCGTTAATATATAGCTTCCATTTGGGATGATATGCAATAGCCGCTATAATTCGATTGTTTTTTTCTTTGTTTAAAACTTCCCATTTAATTCTTTCAGGTGAAAAAAAGAATTTGATAATTTTAACATTATTGGAAATATAATAAAAATCGTAATTTATTAATTGCCATATAGAAGATATTCCATTAAAATAAACAAGCCGAAATAACTCAGGACTTTGAGATAAATTCCTCATTGAATCATCATTCCAAGTGTATAAATAACTAACATTATACCTAGTTAGCTTTTCAAAAAGTTTTTGAGGAGGCCATTCTGCAAATTTTTTACCTACTTCTGTGTTGTTGGCACACGTTGCCTCTATTTGATTGCCCTGAAGAGTATAACGATTAGCAAATAAATTTATCTGACTTGCAAACTGATTAAATCCAATTTCTCCGAATGTTTCCCATCTATCATCAAATGCCACAACAATATTCTGAGGGGTATTCTGTTCTAACCATTGGAATCCTTCTATAATAGATTTTCTTTTAGAATTTGAGAAATCCGAGTCAACTTTTATATATCCTTTAAGAAAACTCAGCCTTTTAAAAGAATTATAAGTAACTACGAGCACTAAACATATTATAACAATTGCAAGGATTTGATTTGTAGCTTTTTTACCATTTAGAGTTATTGATATTGAAAATATATAAGAAAAAACATTAATAAAAAATTGTAAGAAAATTCCTAAAAACATGATAAAATAAATAGCAAGATAAGGGAATGTATGAGTTTTATATACCTGCCTGAATATATCGCTGAAAATTCCAGAATCAAGTAAAACTAACTTCCAAGAAGCTACCAAATAAGTCAGTATTGCCAAAAATGCTATGATTTTGGTTTCTTTTTCTTTTAAAAAGAATAAAATAATAAACCCTAATATTGAAAAAATATTTAATAAGGATGGACCAAAATATTTCCCTTCTAAAATATCATTTATGAAATTGAAATCTCCCCAACCAATTTCGGGACCTCTTAGATCTCTAAAATTAAAAGCTGGCCAGAGAGCAAACAGTGAAATTAAAATTCCTAATACCAGAGCGGTAAAAATCCTGAAAAGATTTTTTTTATCACCGGAATATATATTAAATGCAATAAAAATTAGTAAACAGAAACCAAAGTATAATGACGTTATAATATGACTTATGAAAAGAATCCCAATCACTAATCCCATTAATAGAACATTTTTCCCGCCGTAATCTTTAAGTTTCCTCAAGGATCCTAAAGCAAAACAAAAAATTAATATTCCAAATCCTTGAGCAAATAAACCAGGAATAAATAGTCCTTCAATGCCTAATCCATGAATTGCAGAAAAAGAGGGGACTCCCAAAGCGGCAATAGAGGACGGAAGTGGATCGACTTTAAATTGCCTCATTAGCCAATAGCATGCAAAAGGCAAAACAAAATATATTAGGAAGTAAAAAATTTTATAACATATCAGAAGAGGCAAAAGCTGGAAGGTAAAGAAGTGAAGAAGCGAAACAAGTATATATACAAATGGTGAATAAAATAAAAACTGTTGTATTCCTAAATACCAGTAAGGGCTCCACCCATCAAGTTTGAAATTGGATAGAAAAAGATTTTTCATAAGCCAACATCTTAAATAATGTTGTCCTGCATCCCAGCCTACTGGTAAGCCCTGCTTCCAAAAAGGAATAAATATCCAGAAAGATAAAATTGCTGATAACAGAAGAATATAAACTTCTGGACGAACAAGATATTTTTTTAGTTTTAAAATGTTTGAAAGAATAGATCTCCTTTTTAAAATTACAAATGTTAAAATTATAATATAAACAATCGCAACAATAATATTCCAAAGAAATAATCCTTTTTGGTTCGGAAAAGTTTTGTTTCCAGTATCCCACAGTTTATTTTCATCTAATTTTAATTCTGATTTGGATTCCGGCTTGGATAGTGATGCTGTGCTCCATTCCTTTGGAATCTGGTTTAGAAATTCAGGTTCACACCAGACTGAAAAATCATAATCGTATTTTCCGAGTTCGTTGACAACAAGTTCCACTTTGTTAGCCTTTCTTATATTTAACAGTAAAGGGCTAACTGGGGATCCTCCGCGGATAACTTCAGAAGTAAAAGCCAAGTTCCCATCAAGAAGAATAAGAAAGCGTACTTCTCCTCTACCGCCGCCTTCATCATCAATACCAATTTTTGCTTTAAAATATTTAAATCTTCCTTGATTAAGGAAAACAATTTTCGAAGGAGCATGAGCTAAAATTCCATGTTCAAACCTTTCCCCAGCAACTGAAATAGGTAACCCAAGAAGATTTTGGTTTACTTTAATTTCCTTGAATCCAACTTCTGCTTCCGTAGATTTTAAACCAGATATTTCTATTTCGCGGACTTTTGAAAAAGATTTATTATCTGACCCAAGCGAACTACCATGAAAAAACCAGAAATGAAGTATCAAAATGAAAGAAAAAATTATTAATATCTTTGATAGTAGTGGGTATTTTTCTTTGCTATTCAGAATCATAAAAAATTTATTTCAACATTTTATTTATTTAAAAATTATTTTTTATTAACATATCAAAACCATAACAGTTATGTCAGGATAACAGCAAAATATAAAACTGCAGTAATTTAATCAGGCAGCCCCTGTCAAATTCCCCTACTCTCCATCCCCTTCATCCTCGTCCTCTTCAACAAGCCTTGCAATGGAAACAACCTTTGCATTGCCTTCAAGATCAATGAGCCGTACACCCTGGGTATTTCTGCCGATTAGTGAAATCCCTCTGACCTCAGTCCTTATCACCTTGCCGTCAGAGGTTATTATCATTATATCATCATTGTCGCGTACCTGCATGACGCCAACTACCTTACCGTTCCTGTCGCTTGTCTTTATTGTTATAATCCCCTTCCCGCCCCTTGACTGGCGTCTGTATTCATCAAGCTCAGTTCTTTTTCCGTAACCGTTCTCGGTAACGCTTAAAACCGTTGCTCCTTCACTCAATATCTCCATGCCAACAACCTCATCCCCTTCTTCCAGTGTAACGCCCTTAACTCCCCTTGCCGAACGCCCCATGTCTCTCACGTCCTCTTCATTAAACCTGATTGAATGACCGTTTTTCATTGCAAGAAGAATGTCCTTATTTCCGTCAGTCATACCAACAGAAACCAGCTCATCACCTTCATCTATTGAAATGGCAATAATGCCTGTTGACCTTGGGTTACTGAAGGCCTTGAGCTCAGTCTTTTTCATTATCCCGTTTTTAGTTGCCATGATAACGAATTTATCTTCTGTAAATTCTCTCACCGGCATAAAGGAACGGACAGTTTCATCAGGGGCAAGGTTTAAAATGTTGACAATTGCCCTTCCCTTTGTTGCTCTTCCGGCCTGAGGAAGCTCATGGACCTTTAGCCAGTGTACCCTGCCCTTATTTGTAAAAAACAGGATATAGCTGTGGGTGCTTGCTACAAAGAGATGCTCAACAAAATCCTCTTCTTTGGTAGTCATGCCGATCTTTCCCTTACCACCCCGCTTCTGGCTGCGGAAAAGACTGGTGGGATTTCTCTTAATATAACCCGTATGAGAAATGGTAACCACCATCTCCTCTTCCTTGATAAGGTCTTCAATATCTATTTCAGTTTCATTCTCAATTATCTGGGTACGACGCTCATCCCCGTATTTATCCTTTATCTCCTTAAGCTCATCCTTGACGATATTTTTTACAAGCTCCTCGCTTCCCAGTATCGCCTTATACTTTGAAATGGTTTTTAAAAGCTCCTGGTATTCAGCAATCAGTTTATCCCTTTCCAGGGCTGTCAGCCTCTGGAGCCTCATATCCAGTATCTCTTTTGTCTGTATCTCAGAAAGAGGAAACCTCTTCATAAGTCTTTCCTTTGCTTCAGCGGGGCTTGAGGACTTTTTAATAAGTGATACTACCTCATCAATGTTCTCAATGGCGGTCTTTAATCCTTCAAGTATATGGGCTCGCTCTTCTGCTTTTCTAAGGTCGTATCTTGTCCTTAAGATTACTACCTCTTTTCTGAACTCGATGAAATAAGACAGCATATCCTTAATCTTTAAGATCTGGGGCTCACCGTTTACCATTGAAAGCATTATGATTCCGAAAGTATCCTGAAGCTGGGTGTGCTTATAGAGCTGGTTTAAGATTATCTCTGGTATCTCGTCCCGCTTAAGTTCAATAACTATCCGCATCCCTTCCCTGTCAGACTCATCCCTTAAATCCGAAACGCCCTCAATCCGCTTATCCCTTAAAAGATCTGCAATTGACTCAAGGAGTCTTGACTTGTTTACCTGGTAAGGGATTTCAGTTATTACTATCATATCCTTGCCGCCCTTTTTGGGTCTTTCAATCTGTGCCCTTGCCCTCATTGTCACTTTTCCCTTACCTGTCCTGTAAGCCTCTCTTATACCAGCAGAGCCGCAGATATAAGCACCGGTTGGAAAATCCGGACCCTTTATGACTTCCAGAAGTTCATCAGTAGTAGTCTCAGGGTTATCAAGGACTAAAATTGCTCCGACAATTATCTCATTTAAATTGTGCGGAGGAATGTTTGTAGCCATTCCAACTGCAATACCTGAAGATCCGTTAATCAGGAGATTGGGTATTCTTGCAGGCAGGACCTCAGGCTCTTTCAGAGTATCATCGAAGTTTGGTAAAAATTTTACTGTCTCCTTGTCAATGTCTACGAGCAGCTCCTGCGTAATTTTTGCCATCCTGACTTCGGTGTAACGCATTGCTGCAGCAGCATCACCGTCAACGGAGCCGAAATTTCCCTGACCGTCAATCAGCGGGTAGCGCAGGGAGAAGTCCTGAACCATTCTTATCATTGAGTCGTAAACAGCCGTATCACCATGTGGATGATACTTACCAAGTACCTCTCCAACGATTCTTGCTGACTTTTTAAAAGGCTTGTTCCACTGGAGTCCCAGTTCGTCCATGGCATAAAGGATTCTCCTGTGCACAGGCTTTAAGCCGTCCCTCACATCAGGAAGTGCTCTCCCAATGATTACACTCATGGCATAATCAATATAGGAATCCCTCATCTCATCTTCGATATTTGTTGGAACAAGGTTCTGCTGAAATGGATTCATGTTATTCCTTTCTAAATCTTAAAAAAACCCTTTTAAAAGTTTGCCCTATTTAACAACAACCCAACTACTTAACAACTAAACTACGTAACTACTCGCGACAGGCTTAACTTTTTGATTTTAAATAATAAATTTAATTTATTACAAGAAGTTTTTTATCAGATTTTCGCCTCTGTGTCAAGTTTAAAACCCGTTAGATTTTTCTGGCTTTTTTGGGTAAATCATTTAACATTAAAAAACCCCTTTTTTATTCCCTTTACTTTTAAAAAATTACAGTATAATTAAAAAATATGATTGATATTCATTGTCATATAATTCCTGGTGTCGATGACGGACCTGATAGTTTTGATGAAGCCCTTGAAATGGCAGAAATTGCTGAAAAGGACGGGATAAATACAATTGTTGCTACCCCTCACCACATTGAAGGCCTTTACCAGATATCTCCTTTAAACCTTTTAGAAAAACTTAAGACATTTAATGAGCGCCTGGCAACAAACAATATCAAGATTCAGATTCTTATGGGATCAGATCTGCACATATCTTACGAGTTTATTGCAAAAATAGAGACCAATAACCTTCTTACAATAAATGATACCAAATATGTCCTTATTGAACTGCCAACACATTTTCTCCCTATAAAGATAAGAGGGCTCCTAAAAAGTATGATTAATAACTCCTGGATCCCAATAATAAGCCACCCTGAAAGAAACTATCTTTTTCAAAGATCGCCAAACATTCTTTTTGATTTCATAAGTGATGGGTCACTTGCACAAGTAACAGCAATGAGCATAACCGGTGAATTTGGTTATGAAGTAAAGAAAATGGCTAAGAAAATGATTGCACATAATCTTGTACATATAATTGCAACTGATGCCCACTCCAAAGATTTCCGCCCTCCTGTTCTTTCCAAAGGACTGAAGGCAGCATCTAAAATCATACCTTATGATGACGCCTATGATATGGTTAAGACCATTCCAGAGTCTATAATAAAGGGAGATGCTGTTTTCACAAATCCTCCTCAGAGAATAAGAAAGATTTTTAATTTGTTTTAAATCAGAACTGCCTTAGAAAACCTTACCAGAAAACTAACATATAAAAGCAGAAAGGAATAAATCTTATTTTGGTGAGATGTTGCAAATAGTCGGTTTATACAGAAAATAGCCGCGGCATCTTGCCTCGGATTTGGTGGTTAAACATCCTTATATACAAACTCCTTTAATAAATAGCTTGAA
>MGDB01000024.1 GCA_001790645.1 Candidatus Schekmanbacteria bacterium GWA2_38_11 | reverse complement strand
TGAAATTGACTTATAAATCGGAATGACGATTTGTTTTCCTTTATCGCCGTACCAGTCTTTTAAAAATTTAACCTGATCATCCGTAAGGCCGTCGCCGCTGATGTTTTCAATTGGAACATTTTTTTGATTTATTTTTTTTTCCAATTTTTCGTTTAATTCGTCAGAAATTATCATGCCGGCTTTTACGCTATCTATTTTCACATACTCAATTGCTTGTGCCAGTATACTCATATTAAAAATTTTATCAATGCACCATAAGATGACTCTAAATAACACTCCAACTGTGACAGCTACCTTAAGCGCGTATTGAATTTCCAAAGGATATGCGTAAATCCCCACAATAAAATAAAGAATAATGATAAGCGATAATATGGCGAGATATTTAATTTTCTTAAAAAGAATTTTTGCGTAATCATTAAATTTAATTCGCCCAAAGTATAAGCCTAAGAAAATTAAAGTCCCAAGGTGATAGCCGAATTGTTCTGCGGTCCGAAAAAGATAAGTGCGAAAGATCGGCAAAATAATCGCGGTGCTTATTATGGAGACGGCAAAAATGAGAAAATCATTTTTTTTAGATAATGACTCTATGAAATTATTTATTTCTTGACGAATGTAAGCCTTAAAATGATTATTTTTTCCGTTAATTGACGCAATAATGTTGTTAAAAAAATTATATAACGCCAAACCAAATAATAAAATAAAAATTGGAATAAATGTATTTACTAATAATATAAACGACGGAAAAAGTATCAAATAATCTTTCGAGTAATACTCCAGAGGCGTTAAAAATGAAAATAAAAAAAATAATTTTGCGTCGCCGGCCGCCCATACTCTATAGCGCCACAATGAATAACCGACAATGGCGCAAATGAGCATATTGATTAAAACATCAATAAAATAATTTAAATTATAATTCGCGCTTGAAATTGGATTTAAGATGAATAAATTCAACAATACCACGGATAAAAGAATTAAATATAATATTATGCCGATTTTAAGCCCCAATGTAATTAAATTGTTTTTTATTTTTCCAAACTTCAAATCGTTGATAACAATAAAGCCGCCAACCAGTATGGCTACGATTATAAAAATATAATTAATCGCAGAAAAAAAATTATTCATTACTTCCAATCATTTTTTTAATTTTTATTGGATCAATGAAGACTGGATAAAGCTCTTTTGATGAATAATATTTATCCATTTGCCATAAGCCCGCGCAAATTTTATTCAAAAAACAAATCCCGCAGCACCCGACTTTATCGTATCTCCATTGTAATTGACGTGTCCTGCCTCTCTGATCGTCTAAGAAGTGAACAGACCGCTCCTCGTTTTTAACGATTTTTCTTGTTTCGGTTGAATAATGCGCGTATTCGGCCATATAGCAAAGCGGCACTCTTTCCACGCGAAATGTTCGTCCTGTTTTGTTTAAAAATTCCATTGCTTTGTGTAATTCCAGTTCAAAATCATTCAATTTTGGTATGGTATCGGTATTCTTTGATGCCCTATTCATCAATGGGTCCATGTTATTCCAGATAAAATGTCGCACAAATGGAAATTTTTTTATTACAAATTTTACAAGATCCGATAAATGATCGGCATTGTATTTATTTATCACCGTATTTATATTCGCTGTTATTTTTAATTTTTTAGCATTCTCTAAGGATTTGATAATATTGTCAAAAGAATCTTTTTTCTTTGTGAGGAACGCCTGAATTTTCGGTTTGTGGGAAAATAATGATACATTAACATGATTAAGTCCCGCATCAACCAATTGCTTGAAATATTTATAATCTGATATTTTTTGGCCATTAGTTATAATCCGCGATGGAATATTTTTTTCCTTTGCGTATTTTATCAGTTCCGGCAAATGCGGATACAAAGTCGGCTCTCCACCCGTCCAAATTAATCCTTCATACTCGAGCTTTATATAATCGTCAACCACTTTTTTCGCCACCCGCAAATTAATAATTTTTCCCGTTGACGGATTAGAGCAAAAAAGACAATCTTGATTGCAGATTCTGGTTATTTGGACGTATCCTAAATTAGCCATATTTTTACCCAGCAGGTTTAAAGATTTTAAATCCCCTTTCTTTTATCAAGCCAATATGCGCACCATCGCATTTGTTATACATTTTGCAGCCCCCGCATCTTAAGCTTTTAATGTAATATCTTTCTTCAATATAAAAGTCGGCGAACTTTTTCATATCAACTATCTGATCGTCAAAAATATCTTTTAGTGACAATTGATGTGTCTCTTTTTGAAACTTTGGTTTTCCTAGGCACATCGGCCAGCTGACGCAATTTAATGTCTCTCCATTTTTTACTTTAATCAAATCCTGACAAAAATTTTGCAGAAAACAATATTGGCACCTTTCCCCGAAACAATATAACGGTTTATTTTTTTTGAAAAAATCAGCAAATAACTCAAGTCTGCCATTTATTTCATCATGAATTTTTCGCGGATCTTGAATTAAATCTTCATATCCTTCCAAATATTGCGCTGGCAGGCGATTGGTCCAGATATGCACTCGCGGATCTTTTGAAAAATCAAGCGCTTTGTGCAAATACGACAATTCTTTTTCTATGTCAAAAAATAGTAATTTGCGATTTTCCCAAGCCGATCCGAAAGGAATAATGTAGAGCAGGTCAAATTCGTAAAATCCGGCATCAATGAATGTTTTGATTATTTCCGGCAAATGACGGATATTTAATTTGTTTATGCAAACATCTATGCTAATAATTAGATCCGGATATTTTTTTGCATTTTTCAGCGTTTTCAACACTTTAATAAAAGCTCCTTTTAGCCCGACCAGCTTATCGTGAATTACTGAATTATGTCCGTGAATTGAAACTGTTATTTCATTCAACTCGGCCATCTCGGCTGCCTTAAAAAAATCATCATCCGACAATTTTAAACCGTTGGTAATTAGTTGTATATGCTCATAACCGATTTTTTTCGCCAATTTTATTATTTCAATAAATTGAGTATGAATTGTCGGCTCACCGCCACTTAAAACAACTCTTCTCGCCCCATCATCAAATCCGCTTTTTAAGTCAACTTCTATTTCTTTCATAGGCAACGCTGTACCGTCTTGCAATTCTTTATCCAAACAAAAAAGGCAATCTTGATTGCAGGTTTTGGTTAATCTCACCCAATGTTTTTCTTTACTTGTATTTTGTTCTTGCGGTAACATCTTTTTTATTGGTTTAAATTCACTCCATCCTCGTGAATCTATATAATATTTTGATATGCCGCTACAAGAATTAAAATAGGCGCATTTTTTGCATTTATCATTCTTTATTTTTTCCTCTATCGGCGCATCAGCTATCTCTGTTTTGTTCGGATCAGAGGCAATAAAATGACCTTTTAAACCATCAAGTTTATAGATTCTTTCGTTAATAATGCAGCGCGGTATGTTTATAATCGATAGATTTACACCGTTTTTCTCTGCCGTGATAACAACTTTGTATAGATATTTTTTAATTTTTGAATACCTTGGAACGGCTTTATTAAAATTCTTTTGCGCATTACCGAGTATGTGGGGAAAAAATATATTATGTTTTTTTACTCCAATATGGGATATGAAGTTATTGACATCCGTTAAATATTGATAATTATAATTATTAATTACCGTGTTAACCGTTAAAGAGCAATCCCATTTTTTTTGCAAGTCTATGATATTTTCAAGAGCTTGAATTTTTTTTTTGAAAATAGTTTTGTTGTTTGTTATTTTTGCTTCCAAATAATCGCGATGCGAGTGTAATGAAAGAGTAATCTTATTTAATCCTTTTTGCAGCAAATAAATTAAATATTCTTTATCGCTGATTTTAATGCCGTTTGTCAGCAGATGAATTACTTCGTAGCCATATTGCTTGGTTTTCGAAATTATTAAGGGCAGATCTTTATAAAAAGTTGGCTCCATCGCACTGAATTCAAGTTGTTTTTTACCATCATTAGCGCCATCTCTAATCAGGTTTATTACTTTATTTGATCCCATTTTCTTTATGTTTATTGGCCGACTGGTGCAAAAAACACAATTATTTGGACAACTCGGAGAAATGGCTATATCTAAGGTTGGTATATTTTTTTTATTGGTCATATCTGATTGGTTTCAAGTCTGATATCGGATAAATCTTCGCATAATTATACCATACGCCATTACAACTATCGTTAAATTGGCAATATTTGCATTGGCGAGGTTTCATTTTTTCACTTAATTCTTTTGGTCTGGATGATAAAAGCTTGTCTTTATTTACTATGGATTCGTTATGTTCGAGACAGCGATTCGGTCTTTTATGCCATTCGCCTATGCATAAAGGCAGTCCGCAAAACGGATTATTTACGACAATATTGAATTTATCAGCTAGACCAAGAGCTTTTTTAATGTATGGACCTATGAGAGAATATCGGGGAACAATTTTTTTATATATCATGGCTCTTCCGTTTGGTTGAACCACGGATAAAGAAATAGAGCTGATTTTTGGTAGGTTGGTATGTATAAATCCAATGTAGCCTGGTAAATGCTTATAAGTCAGAGAAGTGACGACAGGATTCAATGTAACCTGGATATTGTGTGTAAGAAGATTATTTATCCCGTGTACGCATTTTTCGAACCCTCCTTTTTGCATAATCAGCAGATCGTGTAATTCCGGTAAATGGGAGTGAAGGCTTACAAAAGCTTTATTAAGTCCGGCTTTTTTTATTTTTTTTACTAGATTATCATCACTTAGCAAAATGGCATTTGTTTGCAGTTCGATTATCTTTGTTTTCCTCTTTTTTAAGTACTCAATAATTTTAATTAAATCCGCTCTGACAGTGGGCTCGCCGCCTGTGATGGAAATCTTTGGGCGCGGATCTTTCTTGGATATTTTATCAATTTCTTTTTTTAATTCGTTTAAGCCAAGACGCGCCGGATAAACATTTGATTCCATAGGAATATTGCAGAAAACACAATTCACATTACAAGTTAAGCCGACGCGCAATAAATGATAAGGAAGGTTATTTTCTATCTCTGCCTTGCTAATGACTGTATCAACTTTTTTCAGGTTCATACAAAATTTGTGAATATCTTTATGTCTTTATGTATGGTTAAGTAAGTTTTTAACACTCCGCCGCAATCCCCAAGAAAAAAACATCCTAAACATCGTTTTAATCGTACCTTGTGTGATTGCGCATTCTTCTCTTTCCAATTGAAACGATCTTGAATAGACGCATAATCGCCATTGTTTAATTTCATAAATTTTGAGTATGATACATCAACTATTGGATCATGAAATCCGCCTATATATTTTTGAAACAAAGAATTTGATTTCTCGTATAAATTTTTAAAAATACAAAATGGCACTTCGCCAAATGTTACATTGATTCTATATTTTTTTTCATTATCATTTATTATTTTATAAAAATATGGCTTGGCCACTTGGTATGTTGGCGTAAGATCGTTTCTCCCTAAAGCACTTCCATCTGGAACAATAAAATTGAATCTTATGTCATCAATGCCCAATTTTAAGAAAAAAGAAACAATATCGTCAAGTGCCTTATAATTTTTTTTATTCACGACTACATTTAGGGCGACGCTATCTTTTATTATATGTTGTTTATTAAGGTAAATAAGATTTTTTATTCCTTTAATTTTTTTCGTAAAACTGCCGGGTACTCCAGTGAGGTAGTCCTCTATTTCCTTTGTATGGCTATGTATAGAAATACTGAATCGGGAAACTCCAGCCATAATTAATTTTTCGCAAAATACCTTATCGGATAATTTCACCCCATTACTTGTTAAAGAAATTCTATTATATCCCATTTTTTTTGCACTTCGTGCGATTTGAATAATTTTAGGATAAATAGTCGGCTCTCCGCCCAAAAAACCAAGCGAGCGATATCCTTGATTATAAAAAAAAATCATTTCATTTTGAACCGTTTTGAAGTCAATAAATCGTTTATTAATAATACCATTATTGTCGGAAATACAAAAAATACAAGTATTATTACAAGCCCTTCCCAGGTTGATTTCTATGTGTTTATATTGTAAATTATTCATCTCATTTCATTTTTATATCTTGGGTTCCAAAATTATTAATATATTCATTAAAAACCCCAAAACATATTTTATCATATCGGCAATTCTTGCAAAGATCAAGCTTTATCCTGTTGCGGCTTGGGGCATCGTTATTAATTTCAATCAAGCGAGCCATATTTTTTTTAGTTATACATCGCTCCGTGGTCGTCCGGGCATCCCAAAAAAAGTCATTAGACAATGAAGCGGCGCCATTGAGCGCGCAAATCGGCAGTCCGAAAAAACGGATAGGAATGCCAGATCTTTCGGAAATTTTTTTTAATTTCGGAGCTATTTTTCGCCAATCATTGATTTTTACCTCAAGTTCTTTAAAACTTTTCAAGCCATTTCCTTCCGGGGCGGTATTGGAAAACAATACTTGTTTGAATTTATTCTTAGTCAAGAAACGCAATATCTTGTCCAAATAATTGAAATTTTTTTTAGTAGCAACTACATTGGCGAATCTATTTTTGAATTCTAATTTGTCTAAGTTTTTAATCGCGCGTATGATATCCTTAAACGCGCCTTTTCTTTTTACTAAATCGTCGTGAGTTAAACTGTTGTATCCGTGAATTGACAGGCTGATCTCGTCTAAAAAAGGAGCGGCTTTTTCGCAAAAATCAGGCCGCGCGAGCATCGCGCCGTTAGTGCCGATGTATGTCCGGTATCCGATTCGCTTGGCGAATTTGACAATTTCAATGAAATTAGGATGAAGAGTCGGTTCACCGCCGGTGAAATTGACAAATTCAAATCCCGCCTTTCTTTTCGCGGTCAGAATTTTTTTTATTTCCAGAAAACTGACTGGATAATTTTTAAATTGTTTCATTTGATCCGATTCACTGCAAAATATGCAATCATTGATGCAAGTATAAGAAATATGAAACTCTAGGCGCTTAATCATAGTAAAACCAATATTAATTCCTAAACGGTTTCAATTCTTTGTCGCCAAAAATTTTATAATATTCTTCAAATATCCCTAAGCATATTTTTTCATAGCGGCAATTTTCACAAACTTTAGTTTTTATTGCAACAGTGGTTGCGTCTGACGGATATTCACTGATAGTCTCAATTGATATTTTTTTTTCAGCCGAGCGATCGGCCCAGGTTTTAGCGCTTCGCAAAAAATCATTAGAAAGAAATTTATATTTTTTTAGAATGCAAATTGGCAGCCCGGAAGTTTGTATGGATATATTATATAATTTTGCTTTTTTAATAATTTGAGGGAGTCCTTTTTCCCAATCTTGAAGGCGAACCGTTAGTTTCCCAAAATTTTTATATCCTAACCCATTAGTCTTAAATCCTGCCCCGTCCGCCGGAATCATATTTGACAGTAAAACTTTTTCAAAATTATACTTATGTAAAAAATCAAAAATTTTTTCAATATTTCTAAAATTATCTTTCACCACTACAATATTGGCGAATTTATCTACAGATTTTCCAAGGTCCAAATTTTTTATCGCGCGAATAACATTGTTAAACGCTCCCGACTTGCCGACGAGTTTATCGTGAGTTTTTGCATTATGCCCATGAATGGAAAAACTGATCTCATCCAAAAAGGGAACCACTGTTTTACAGAAATCCAAACGCGCAAGCATCAGACCATTAGTGGGAAAGCCGGTTTTATACTTTAGTTTTTTTGAAAATTTTAAAATTTCCAAAAAATCAGGATGAAGAGTCGGCTCTCCGCCGACAAATTTAACGATTGTAAAACCCTGCCTTCTTCTTAAAATTAATCTTTTTTTAATTTCTTTTGTAGGAAAAAATTTCCATTTACTTTTTCGCATCCAAAGCGTTTCAGTGCAAAAAACGCAATTATACGGACAAGTGTAGGTTATGAAGAACTCCAAATGTTTTTCCATAAATTATAATAAGACGCATTCTAAATGCTTAATTTTTCCTCAACCAAATTATAAAAGTAATCTTTTCTTAAAAAGGCCTGAACAGACAAGAGGGTTCGCAAAAATTCCGATCTTACAAAAAAAAGAATTGCTTCCGTTTTTTTTATTTTTTTATCTAGAATATATAGTTTATTTTTTTTAATTTTTATCGCTTTTAAAATCGTTAGCTCTTTTATCGGTTCGGTGAAGTATTTAAAAAAATCAATATCAAATTTAGCATTTATTTTTTCTGTATCCACATACCGGAATTCAATTAGATTTTCTACCATTTCATACAAAACTTCCCTATTCATTGTTATTGTATTGCCTGTATAAATCTTAGACTCCTCATCAAGTATAAATGCATGATTTGCGTCTCTGTAAAATGCCTTCCCATAGGTATGGGATTGCGAATACAATCCTAGTCCGAAGCAAGATTCTATATTCTTACTAAAAAATGAATAAGTTGCTTTATGGGCATATTCATCTATAAAATCAGATCTGTTAAAAACGATGCATTGATTGCCATAATTAAGCCCCAAATCTTCCTTGTTAAAAATATAGTTATTTTTTTGCGCCGCCTTTGCCATCTTTTGAAAAATATTTGATAAGTTATAATTTTTCTTAAATAAATCACGAGGGTTTTCTATTCGTTTTGTATAAAATAATTTATAATAATCTTTAGGGACCCTGAGTTTATAAACCGTTACTGTGGCCGCACTGAAAGACAATGCCTTATTAAAAGATTTTAAAAAGCTCTTATCATTGTCGCTCTTTAAGCCAAAGATTAAATCAATATTGATATTTTTAACGCCTGACTTTTGACAAAATGAAATTGCATTTTTAATTTGCCGTTCCGTCTGATATAAACGGGCAGATTGATCTAAAACTTTTTTATTTAATGATTGCACGCCGAAGCTGAATCTATTAATTCCGTAGCGATTAAGCAGCGCAACTTTTCGTTTTGTGATAAAAGCCGGAATTCCCTCTGTTGTTATATCAGCTCTTTTAGCTACCCTAAAATTATTAAAAATAGATGATAGTAATCGATTGAGCTGTTTGTGGTTCAAAATATTAGGCGTTCCACCGCCGAAATAAACAGAATTGAATTCTATGTTTGAAAAAGTTTTTTTAAAATATTCACAATCATTTTTTATAGACTCCAAATATCTATTAATCCTTTCTTTTGAATATTCATCAGAGTGGTAGCAGCAAAAATTGCATCGCTGAGCGCAAAAGGGGATATGAACATATAGGCTAAGCGGATCTTTTATTCCTGCCTTGGATCGTTCTTTGAGGTGCCCGGACCATAATTCGCTAATATCTTTTTTACTGAACTTTGGTTTTTTAGAATTAAATAAATCGAAACCCCTAAAGAAATTAAGGTTATTTTTTATTAACTCATTATTAATTTTTGAAAAAAAATCTAATTTTCGGATTATCATCCGCTTATCGATTGTTGGCATATGAATAAATTGCTAAAAAGAAAAATATAAATCAAATTTGCAATTCCCCCGCTGGAGATCAATTGATGAGATCACCGGATATAAGGATACCTCATTTTTTTTGCAAAAATTAAACAACATTTTGATTTCATTTATACGATTGTTGAATATTAAATAAATATATTTTATTATTTCTTTATAGGCGTTATCAGGGTTATTCATTTTGTTGATTTCGTATATTTTATAAAATTTAATTGATGATAAACTTTGCTTGTTCAAGCGATAAGTTATATAATTAAAAAAATGATTTTCCAGATTTAATAAATCATTAAAATTTAAAAATGCGCTTCTTATGTCTTGGCTTGAATTAATAAATTTAATAATATTTTTCGGCATTTCGACATTATCAATACTATTTAAAAGTAAATAAATTTTCAAATCTAAATTGCTATAAGGCAAAAAATCAACGCAAATTGCTCCAATGTTTTCTTTGCCGCTTAAGAATATTTTTGTGGCGGTTAATTTCGACAATATTTTGGAAAACTTTATTCTTGAAAATTTACTATAATAATGAAAGAGTTCTTCGAAATACACTTTTAATCGGGGAGACTCTTCGCCCTGCACCCATTCCATACCGAAAGTCGTTTGATGTTTTTTGCCGGGGAAATGCATGAGATGGAGTATATTTTTTAGAACATCTTTATTATAAACTCCCGGGAAAAGGTTGAAAATTTGCAAGATCTTATTTTCATAAAGACCCCTATCTTCCCCGAAATCATTATAACTAAATCTAAGTCCCTGATATTTCTTACTAGCAAAGGTAAAGGAGAAATCAAATTTTTGATTTTTGGTCTTCCACTCATTTTTGAATCCAGCAAATAGGATATTTATAATTTTTTTAATCACATCATTGTGATCTTTTAGATCGTATTCATTAATTAAAAAGTCTTTTAGTAGTTTAAATTTATGAAAATATAAATTATTATTCGTGTTCTTATTCATAGATTGGCTTAAATTCTCCCCACCCGAATTTTTCCGGGTACTCTCGCCACGGTCCCTCGCATTTTTTAAAATATTTACACTTTTTGCAATTTGGACCGCGTTTTTTCCCTTCATCCATTCGCAATTTTGAATAATCTTCAATCACATTGTCAAGATCATAAATTTTCGTATCAGGAATAATTTCTTCGGCAATATATTTTTCGTACCCCCTCATAAAACAATAGGGGATGCCCTCAGTCATCACTCTTACTCCGGTGTTTATCCCAATATCCAGCGCTTTTTTAACATATGGTTCAATTAATGATTTTCGGGGCACCACCGAATCAAAATTTTCCGCCGCATGACCAAGGGCATGAACAAACGCTAATTGAAATTGATCAACTTTCAATTTGACGAGCAATCTGGCAATGTCCGGCAAATGGCGATAGTTTGATTTGGTAATAACCGTATTTGTGATTATCGGTTGTTTTAAGCGCTTCAAATTTATAATCCCTCTGATTGTCTGGCTAAACGCGCCTTTTGCGTTTGTCAGATAATCGTGCAATTCCGGGATATGGCCATGCAAAGCTGGGGAAAATTCATTGGCGCCGGCCGAGATTATCTGCTTGCAAAAATCAACATACGCGAATCTTCGGCCGTTGCTTTGGATTTGTATCAATTCAAATCCTGACTCTTTGGCGTATTTCACGAGATCAAGAATGTCCGGTCTGATTGTCGGTTCTCCTCCCGTAAAGACTATTCCTTTGCATCCGTCTTTAGCTGATTTCTTTATGTGCCGCCTTAATTCGCCAGACTCCTTATTGCCGAATTTTTTTTTATGCCCTTGCACGCAAAAACTGCAATTATTGTTACATAAAAATCCGGTTTTTAGATCAATTCTTTGCATAAGTATTTTTCAATTTTAGCACAAAATTGCTTAATATACTATCGGCCCTCAGAGTAGAATAATAGAGCTTAGGGTCAATATTGTTTTTTATTAATTTCATAGTACCGTTGGATTCGCGGTTGGGCAAGACAACCAATTTACTATCAAGGATATTTCCTTCCCGCAAACCGTCTGATAATTTCTCAAAATGCCTGGAAAGAAAGATATTAGTATGATAAATATCGCCATTGCAATCAATAACAATCCCTTGATTAAAAAAAGGAGTTTCACTTAAAACATCCATATTTTTTACAGAAATATTTTTATTATTTTTTATAAAACTCAATATTTCACTGAAACCCTTTTTAAGAAATGCTAAGTTCTTTTTAGGCCAAAAAACAAAATACGCTGGCAAAAAATTTAATCGTCTGAATCCCAATTCATAAATATGTTTAAAATTTTGATAAAATTTATGAACTTGATTGGGAGCGATCACCATATTTATTGTAATATTGGGAAGCATCGACAATTCCTTTTTATGTCGGTGAATATTTTCAAATGAATTTATCTTTCGATTAAAATTTCTGTTCAGATTTTGGCTTGAAACGCCGCCATCCAAGCTTATAATTAATTCAATTTCCGGATGTTTTCCAAAAAATTCAATTTTTTCGGCATCCAGCAATAAGCCATTAGTGGTCAAATCAAAATTAATTTTTAATGATTCTTTTTCAGTACGCTCCATAATGCGCTTTATCAAATCCCATTGTAACAACGGTTCTCCCCCGAAAAATCTTATTTTAGCTTCATTTAAGATGTTATTTTTAATGTAATCAATATAAAGAAAAGTGGCTTTTTCGGCCACCCTTTTTGTCATTTGGATTTTCTTCTTATTAACTCCGCAGTAATCACATCGCAGATTGCAATCACGCGTAATAATTAATACAAGCACATTGGAAAGCGCACATCTTGGTAAAGTGAAAATATTTATCTTTAATTAGTTGTTTTGATCAGTATTCGGTTTATTTGTACACTCAGTTTTTAATTTTTGTGGAAAATAATCTTCGCAGGAAATACCAGTACCTCCCAGGGATGAATATATAATATTTTCATATTCACTCTCGGATAATTCATTCAGAAATTTTTTATCTTTACTGCTCAGATATTTAAATCTGTAAAACTTATCGCGGCATTTAATAATCTCCGAGTTATTGGTCTCATTATCGCATTTTTCAATATTATCAGATGTAACTGCAAGGCAAAAATTGTATGATTCTTTTTTTGTTTCCTCCATTGAGTTGCACATGTTCGGATTTTTATTAATGAGAATGTCGCACATTTTATCGCAGCTGTCTTTATCTAACATATTATCATTACGGCATCTAGTTAGACTTTTTTCATCACAATTATTCAATACTAAGTATGTCGAGTATAGCTGGTCAATACAGGCAGTATATTGATTTGGGTAAACATTTTTTAGAAGCGTGCATGGCGCTGGATCAAATGTCTTTAATGCCTTGCATAGCAAAAATTTAGCTGTTTCATGTATACCGACATCTCCAATTTCTTTTATTTTCTCGGTTGTGATGTCCGATAGAAGCAGATTTTTCTTGCCTTCGCATTTAGACTCAACTTTTGCTTGATCAGCGGCGACATCCGTGACTGCAGTATTGTCAATTATTTGGTCTGCATTGTCTGTATTATTTACATTGCCATCTTGTGAAATGTCATTGATATTATTAGGTACATTAATTTTTGATTGATTTAAATTTTTCGGAGATTGTATTGAAAAAATATAAACTAAATTCCCTACTGAAATAATAGCCAATATAATAATAGCCGCGAGTAAAGCAATAAATTTTTTATCAGTCATAATAAAATGGATTATCTACCATTGGCCGTGGGAGCCGTGGGAGCCGTGGGAGCCGTGGGAGCCGTGGGAGCCGTGGGAAGTGTGCGATCCTATTACGCCGCTGTTATGAATAGAATTTACATGCGCGTCAGCTTGATTAAGGTGGCCCATCACAGCGCTGATTGTTCCGAGCGCGATGCCGGCTTTAATAATACTTTTCTTGGTGATTTTTCCTTCTTCACTGTTGAGAAACGCTTTTATATTTTTCTTAATTTTTGTGATTTTTGAGCCTTTTTTCATAATATTTATTAATCAAAATAATAATAAGATTTAATTTGCGCCAACCCATTTTTGGAATATCTCTTCTATTTTTTTATTTTGCATCTTTTCAAACAAATAGTCAAATACGGCCATATTGATTTTACAGCGGCCGTTAGTCGACATCTGACCAAAAATACTGCCCTGTTCCGAATAGTTATACACCGGGCAAACGCCGCAATATGGCTTATGCGCGCAATCACTGCAACCGGGAATAGCTTCCAAACACGATGCAATACACATAGATTTTACCACCTCGCTATTCATTAGCTCCTGATAACTATTTTCCTTCACATTGCCCATTTTGAAAATATCATCTCCGATTCTTCCGAACATTCTTCCTTCATCGCAAGTATACACATCGCCATTGTAATTATAAGCTATTTGTCCGATACCGGCGCCGCAAGGAGAGCGGTAATCCATATGATTCGGATCTCTGTCAGTCAATATTTTTGTCAAAAATGTCACTGCCAGGGCTTCTTGTATCGGTTTACCTTTTAGATTTAATGAAATAATATAATTAAGTGATTTTTTATAAAATTTTATAAAATCATCAATTGAATACCCGATTTGCTCCCAGGTTTTTTTCGCCACGCCAAAAGGATTGAGCGGTCGTAGATATATTTTAGGCAGGCCCAATGATACATATTGGTCAATAATCGCCTTACTGTGAGGCAGGGAATATTTGGTGATGGTGGTGAGAGCTCCCGGCCGGCAAATATCATATTTCTTTTTGTACAAATCATCAGATTTTTTAAGCCAGGTAATCACATTTTTATGGCTGTTGCCTGCGCTGTAAAATCTATTTTTATTATGGATTTCTTCCGGACCGTCCAATGAGGTGCATAAACTCACTTTATTTTTAACCAAAAAATTCAATTTTTTATCGTCCATCAAACTAAAATTGGAGACTAATGAGATTTGTAAATTTTTATTGTCAATTTTTTCTTTTTCTTTTGAATACTCAATGATGAATTTTATCACGCCCCAATTAAGCAGCGGCTCTCCTCCTTGAAATTCAATGGTGATGTTTTGGGCGGTTGTGCGAAAAATAGTGTCCACGGTCATTTTGGCCGTATCAATGGCCATATCCAACCCCTCATTATTTTCTGGTCCGGCCGAAGCGTGGCAATAAAGGCACTTATGATTGCATCGTAATGTTACGACAATAATATGCAAAGACGGCCCTTGCTTTAAAAAATAATTTTTCTGGCCGTATTTTTTTATGAGCGCTTGAAAATCCAAGGCATCGCGAATGAATCCTTGTTTTTGGAGTGATTTATGTTCAGCTGAATTAGCGGCAAGGGAGCCGGCTAAAAACTTTTTGTACGCGGCGCTGTTTAAAAGCGCGTAGCCGCCCGCGTCATTGGTGATTAACATCTTATTTCCAGCTTTTCTTTCGCGAAAATAAGCAACTTTCTCTCTTATGTACGGAGTACCCAATTCCTTTTTGGTCATATAGATAATCGCGTCTATTTTCTAATTTTTTTAGACTTTGATTTATTTTTCTTTTCCCATGGAACTAAAATTTTATGAGGATCCTTTGTCTTTGACTTTTTTTCCTCTTCTTCCAGCGCTTTTAATTCTTTTTCAAGCAGTTTGTCCAATTCTTCATCCGAATCTTTCTGGGGTTTTTGGTTAACGCTTTCCGGACTTGCGCCAAAAAGCGCTTGAGAAACAATATACTCTCTTATATTTTTATTTTGCTCGCCAAGTTCTTTTCTTAATGCCTGATTAAGCATTTCATTATTAAATTCACCGGCCAAAGATTTAAGTTTTTTGTCTATATTCTGGCCGATTTCAGAATTTTCTTTTAGCTTAATGCATGCCTTGATATATTTTTTGCCATCATTCTGCAAAAAAATATGCGCGCGATCCGTAAATACGAAAGCCGCGCCGCGAATTACCTCTAAGGAGTATAAATTAGTATTTACAGAATAAATAATTTCTTTATTCTTGTCGTTGATTTTATAATCCATATTTATTATTTTTTATGTCAATAATTTGATGCAGATTGAAAAAACAGGAAATTATTCAGCTTTTTAATCCCTTTAACGATGATTAATTATTTCCATTATTTTAAGGATTAAGATGACAGCACACCATAGTCCCTGTTTGCCCTAAATCCCAACCAGTCACATACCAACCAGGTCCGGGACAGTTTGTTGGACCGGCATCATTTATACCGTAAGGCTTATCTACGCAAGAAAATGAATAACTATTGCTACTTACACTAATCGTCACGGGACCAACTCCGCTTATTGGCGCGATAGTGACATTCGGCGTTCCGGCAGTAATCTTCGTCACCCCCGTATTTTTTATCGTCACATCGCCTTCGCCGAAAGGTGTTGGGGCAGTATTTCCATCGTTGGGGTCCGAGGTTATTTCTATCCCATCTCCTCCGTCAATGATTTTTGACACGCCCCGGCCGGTGCCTCCGCAATCATCCTCGTCGAACCTGGTAGCGAAATTTGGGTCGGTTTCGGGGATATTATTATTGTTGGCAATATCCTTGCAAACCTGGTAAGTGCCGTAATTATTTATAGATGCGCCTTGTTGAATTATCATGGTTGAACCGGATTCCATAACTAATCGAGAATTAGCGTTAAAATGCTGTTCAGTCCAGCCATTGGTAGTGGTAACATAATTTATATTGCTATTAGGACCGCCAGACGCTTCATTCCAGCTTTTAATGCAAGTTCCTTGGACGCAGAGCTCATTTGAGCCATTAACTTGATATCCCTCAATCTTGCCGTCAACGATTAAATAGCGACTGGAATTGACGGCGGCCGGGACCGCGCCGCCATTATAAATTCCGACCATTCTGTTTCCGGCGGTATTTTGGAAAATAATGGTATTTGATTGAGTTGTAATATTAGCGCTGTCATTGCGAAAGAGCAGATTCCCGCCCGAATTTGTGGCGTAAGGAGTATTAACAAAGGTGCTTCCGAAGTATATTTCTCCGGTTCCCAAGTAAATATCGTTAAGAGAATCATTGCCGTCATTGACCATTCTTAGATTATTGATCAGATTAATGCCGGATTTTACATCACTGGGCGGCTTGCATTGAATAGCATCTTGGGCGAAGGCAAGCGAAAAACTCAAAGCGAAGAGCGAAAGACTTAGCGATGCGAGAAAAATAAATATTCTATTTTTCATAGTGCTATTATTATATAATTTTATAAAAAGGCCGTCAAATCTGATTTTATACAATTTCTTTGTATATTTGTAAAGTCTGTTCTGCGGTCTTTGTCCAGGAAAATTTGGCGGATTGATGCCTTCCTTTGTTAATAAAATCATTTCGCAAGTTCTCGTCTTTCCATAATTTTTCCAAAGCATTGGCGATTTCGCCATCATCGTTCGGATCAATTAAGAGCGCCGCGTCCGCGGTTATTTCCGGAATTGAAGAAATGCGTGAGGTAATGACAGGTGTTGCCAAACTCATTGCTTCTAAAATTGGCAGACCAAAGCCCTCATAGAGCGATGGGTAAACAAACGCCAGCGCTGCCTTCATTAAAGCGAATTTTTCTTTATTGCTTACATAGCCAAGATATTTGACTTTAGTCTCCCAATTGCATTTTTTAATCGCTGCAAAAATATCGTCATTTTTCCAGCCTTTGCCTCCGGCCAGGACCAGTATTGGCGCGTCCGGATTTTTTTGAAGCAAAATTTTATAAGCGGCAATAAGGGCGATTAAATTCTTGCGCGGCTCAATCGTGCCGAGAAATAGAAAATAATTTTTTTCCTGTAAATTAAATTTTTTAAGAGTTGAATTTTTTGCGTTTTCGCTCGGCTCTTCCGTTCGCACCCCCTCATAAATTACTTTTATTTTTTCCTCCGGCACGCGGAAAATTTTTTGCAAATCCTGCTTGGTGGATAAAGATGGGGCAATGATTTTTTTTGCCTTAGATAGAGAGCGCGGAACGAGAAAATTGGTGGAAAAAGTCTGTTTGGGAAACCATTCGGAATTTTGGTAAATAGCCAGATCATGAATGGTTAAAATTGAGGCGCCATTATATCCGACGGGCAAAGTATTGGCCGGGGCATGAAAAATATCCAGCCGGCATTTTTTCAATGTTCGCGAAAATTGCCAATGCGAGGAAATAAAAGGCAACGATTTGGGCGGAAGAATGATTGTTTTGGCGTTTGGCTGTTTAAATTCTTCCGGAATATTTTTTTCTTGTCCGAAAAACAAAAAATATTCATTATCAGAGTCAACCCCTCCATTGCCGTCGGGGTAAATTTCAAGAAGAGCCCTGACGAGCTCTTTGGTATAATGAGCTGTTCCGGCCGGCTCCGGTTCTTGAATTGTGCGACAATCAATACCGATGCGCATATCACATTTTTTCCGGCGCTGATACGCCGATCACGGTT